>JAGPBO010000248.1 GCA_018063305.1 Cyclobacteriaceae bacterium | reverse complement strand
AAACTTCTCCTTTGCTCGATATTCAGCAAGGCTTGCGTGAACTTACAAATACTAAAAAAGTAATTGTTGTATCCGTAAACAACGAATGCAAAGAGTTACTTTTCTTATGTGAGAAAAACTTTATGGGTGATGCCCAGATTGAGGCCGTTGATCTTTTTGCCAATGGTGATATTAAAAACACATTTTCTTTTTTTCCCCAAGAAGAGAAAAATGCCAATAGTCTTTTGGGGGAGGCAGCTAAATATTTATACGAACCCAATGCTTCAATCCTAAAAGCAGGCGCCTTTAAACTGATCTCTGAGAAGTTTCAACTAATCAAACTTGCAGCTAATACGCATCTTTATACAGCAAATCATTTGATGGCGGATTTCCCTGGTCGGATTTTTCAGGTTGAATCCCTTGATCCAGATACCAAGCAATTAAAAAGTCTTCTGCCCAACGGTAAAGCCAATGTTCTCACGCGAAACTATCCACTTAAACCAGAAGAGTTAAAGAAAAAATTAAAACTTACGGATGGGGGCGAAAAATATGTGATTGGATTTTCGTCTCAGAAGAAAAAGCATTTAGCGATTCTCAGCCTGCCTATAAAAACGCGATGATATCGTCTACAGGTGTTTCACCCAAAAATGATTTCACGAATCGTTTATCTTTAGAGTAAATGTAAATCGCAGGCGTAGGTATCGAACCAAAGTTCGTATATACGTCCGTCCCATCGGCCTTACCAAAGCGCACATTAGGCTGATTTGATAGTTTATAATCTTGAGCAAATTTTCGTATACTTTCTGGGGTATCGGAAGCTATAAACAGCAGCGTATAATTTTTAAACGACTCCATTTTCTCCTGTATTGCTTTTGCCTCGCGCTGGCAATGATCGCAATCTGCATTGAATAAAATAATGACTGAAGCCCCCGGCAAGTCGCGGGTGGTGGCGGGCGATCCGTCTAGGTTTGCAAAGGCCAGATAAGGAAACTCATTCACTTCCTTTATCGCAACTGGGCTTTGGCTCTTCTTTTCTGGTTTGCTGCACCCGGATAAAAATAAAATTAACGGCAACAGGATTAGTAGTAGTCTTTTGATCATGGCTTAATAAAAATTTTAAACACTAAATAAATAAATAAAAATAACAATCCGGTTGTTCCGTAAAGTTGTATTACTTTTTTACGGTTTTGTACATCTTCCCACCAAAGCATCATCCATGGTTTTATCAAACCCAGAATCATAAATAAGAATGATGTGAGGCTGATAAGAAGAAATAACAACTGCACATAATACATCGTGCAAAGTTAGTAAAAGCCTTAACCACTGTTCTCCATAATTTTAATCATTAAGATAGTTAAGGGATTAAGAAAATTAAGAGTTTCTGTCGAGAGTTAAGAATATAAGCGGATAAGACTTCATGCTCTTCATTTCTTAACAATCTCAATAGTGAGAATTTTACTGCGCACTTTTCGGTAAAATACTATATTTGCCCCCTGTTTTTGAAACTGTTGGAGTGAAGGCGAATGATTTCCTTTCTATTTACCGTGCAGACAGCCTGGTACAAACGCTGGCCGAAGGAATCCGCACGTCTGGTCATTCCAATATTCGGTTAAAAGGGCTGCATGGCAGCTTAGATACTGTAATTTTTGCTGCTGTTTACAAAAGTGTCCGTTCCTCGCATGTACTTATTGCGTGCGACAAAGAAGAGGCTTCGTATCTCCTCAACGATCTACAACATCTCCTCGGAGAAAAGGAGGTTTTGCTTTTCCCCATGTCGTACAAAAGACTTTACGAATATGACGACATCGAGAACGCGAATATTCTTATGCGTTCCGAAGTGCTTAATCTGATTTCCAATCATCCAGAAGGAAACGTTATTGTTACTTATCCAGAAGCCATATCGGAAAAGGTGATTAATAAAAAGTCACTGGCCACCAATACATTTCTAATCAAAAAAGGTGAAATTCTCGATCGTTCATTCCTCGAAGAGTTTCTCCATAGTTATGATTTCGAAAAAACCGATTTTGTCTATGAAGCCGGTCAGTTTGCTATTCGCGGAGGCATCATTGATGTGTTTTCCTTTGCGCATGAGTTGCCTTATCGGATAGAGTTGTTTGGTGAAGAGGTGGATAGCATCCGCAGTTTCGATCCGGGTTCACAGCTTTCTGTGGAAACGATAGATAAAATTAATTTGATGCCTAACGTACAAACGCGTTTGGTGCAAGAAGAACGTCAGTCCTTTTTTGATTTCATTTCACCCGCAACACGCATATGGATAAAGGATTTAGAAATGACTCGCGATATCGTGGAGAAATGTTTCGAAAAAGCCAGCGCTTCATTTGATAAAGTCCTCCGCGAAAGCGGGCAAACCAAGGTGGTGTTAGAGCCCAGCCAGCTTTTTAATACGGGTGAGTCTATTATAAAAAATCTGGGTGATTTATCGTGTATTGAGTTTGGATCAAAATACCTGTTAGAGGCTCGTCACACGTATGAGTTTAATTCTTCTGCGCAGCCATCGTTCAATAAAAATTTTGAATTGTTGGCCGCCAATCTGCTCGAGCAACAAGAGTTGGGTTACATCAATTTTATCTCGGCAGAACAACCCCGTCAAGTAGAACGACTCCATGGAATTTTCGAAGAGATCCATCCTGAAATTAAATTTCAATCACTAGAGTTTTCTTTGCGTCAGGGGTTTGTTGATCATGTACAAAAAGTGGTTTGTTATACCGATCACCAGATTTTCGAACGGTTTTATCGCTATCGTCACAAAGAAAAATTTTCTAAATCAAAAGCTTTAACCTTCAGGGAACTTCAAACTTTGCAGCCTGGTGATTTTGTAACGCATATTGATTACGGTATTGGTAAATTTGCGGGCCTTGAAAAGAAAGTGGTTGATGGCCGCGAACAGGAAGCCATCCGTCTGGTCTTTCGTGATGACGATTTGCTGACCGTTAGCATCCATGCCCTTCACAAGATTTCAAAATATTCAGGCAAAGATGGAGCGGTTCCGTCTATTAGTAAGTTGGGCAGTGGTGAGTGGGACAGCAAGAAGGCAAAAGCAAAAAAGAAAGTTAAAGACATTGCCAAAGAGCTGATAGAGCTTTATGCAAAAAGAAAAACCGCTCCTGGTTACGCTTTTCAGGAGGATAGTTTTCTTCAGGCCGAATTAGAATCCTCTTTTATTTACGAAGACACCCCCGATCAGGCGAAAGCCACAGAAGATGTAAAACGCGATATGCAGCAGCCGCACCCGATGGATCGTCTGGTTTGTGGCGATGTTGGCTTTGGAAAAACAGAAGTGGCGATTCGTGCAGCGTTTAAAGCCGCCACCGAAGGCAAGCAAGTTGCCGTGCTGGTACCCACTACCATTTTGGCGATGCAACATTATCGCACGTTTTCCGAACGCCTTTCCTCTATGCCGGTAAAAATCGATTATGTGTCGCGCTTTAAATCCGATAAGGAGATAAAAGAAATAATTAAAGAAGTTAAGGAGGGTTCAATCAACATCATTATTGGAACACACCGGGTGGTAAGTAAAGATGTTGAATTTAAAAACCTGGGCTTGTTGGTTATTGATGAAGAGCAAAAGTTTGGCGTTAAGGTTAAAGATCGTCTTAAAGAATTGAAAGTAAATGTAGATGTGTTAACCCTTACGGCAACGCCAATTCCACGCACGCTTCATTTTTCATTAATGGGTGCCAGGGATTTAAGTATTATTTCTACCCCTCCTCCCAATCGCCAGCCGGTAACCACAGAGCTTCACACGTATGACGAAACCATCATTCGTGATGCGGTTAGTACGGAGTTGCGAAGAGGTGGCCAGGTGTTTTTTGTACACAATCGCGTAAGCGACATTGAGCAAGTGGCAAATACTATTTTTAAACTCGTGCCCGATGCCCGCATGGGAATTGCCCACGGCCAGATGGATGGTGATAAATTGGAAAAGGTAATGCTCAAATTTATTGAAGGGGAATACGATGTGCTGGTCTCTACAAACATTATCGAGTCGGGACTAGACATCCCTAATGCTAATACCATTATTATTAACCAGGCAAACATGTTTGGCCTAAGCGATCTTCACCAGATGCGCGGCCGCGTTGGTCGCTCCAATAAAAAAGCATTTTGCTATTTGCTTACTCCGCCCAGTTCTGTTCTTTCATCCGATTCGCGCAAGCGCCTTGCGGCACTCGAAGAATTTTCTGAGTTGGGGGATGGATTTAAAGTGGCTATGCGCGACCTTGACATACGAGGTGCTGGTAATCTGTTGGGTGGCGAACAAACCGGTTTTATCACGGATCTGGGTTTTGATACCTATCATAAAATTTTAGATGACGCTATTCAAGAACTAAAGGAAACCGACTTCAAAGAATTGTTTGCTGAAGAACTTTCCGTGAAGGCTAAATTGATAGTTCCTGATTGTACTATTGAAACAGATTTAGAAGTACTTATTCCTGACACCTATATTAATAATACCAGCGAGCGGCTTCAGCTTTATGCTACACTCGATAATATAAAGGACGAAAAAAACTTGCTTGATTTTCGCGAATCTTTAAGGGACCGGTTTGGTTCATTGCCTGATTCTGTAGAGCAGTTGATCAACACGGTGCGGTTGCGATGGATGGGTGAGAAGCTTGGGTTTGAAAAGATAAGCTTAAAAAATGAAAAGCTTAGGGGGTATTTCGTTACCGGCAATAATGAATACTTCAAATCAGAAGTCTTCGGTAGAGTTTTATCGTTTGTACAAACCCATCCGAAGCGTTGCCGGATGAAAGACATGGCTAGCAAATTAATACTAACCATAGAATCTATCGGAAGCGTTGAAGCCGCAACTGAAATTCTGGGGCCATTGGCTTATTATAATAATATCAAATCGGTGAGTGAGACTTCCTCGGCATAAGGGTCCAGACTTTTTAAGTCGTTGAATGCCTGAATACAAATGACCTTCTTAAAAGGAACAGAATATTGAACCTCAACGAAAAAAGTGGAGGTGTGATATAGGTACATCTTAACATCCCCCAACGATCTGGAGGCAATAAAGTCCGTATCTCTTGTTATAAAGTCACATTTTTTTTCAAAGGAGGCAATCTTAAAGTCATTGATCGAATTCATAACCTATTGGTTTACTATAGATCATGAAAAATGTATACCAAGCTGTGGATTTAAGTAATTATCAGCCTTTTAACGGTTTCAGCGGTCCACAATTGGAATTTAAATCCCAATTTGGTGTAGATACTTTTAATAGATTTTCCTCGTTAAGGTCCCGATTAGTGCTGTTCACCTTCTATCAGAGATTTATCAAAAAAACGTTAGCCTTTGGAAAACATTGATTTATCTATTTATATTAGCGGTTACTTTTATGTATAACCTTAAGCAAATGAAGTATTTCAAGTCACTCCTGTTTTTAGTTGCGCTATCGGCT
>JAGPBO010000048.1 GCA_018063305.1 Cyclobacteriaceae bacterium | reverse complement strand
AACCAGGGGAAACTATAAACCCGTATGTGAGTCTTGGAATTGGTACCATGTACACACGAAGAAACACAGACATGAATCTCTATACCGTAGAACAGGAGGCGTGGAACTTCCTTTTACAACCGGAGATAGGCATGCAATACATGCTATCGGATATGAATGCCATTAACCTTTCGGGAAAATTTAATTATGGGTTTAAGGCAGGAAATGAGCTTACCGCGGCTCAGTCATTCTTCACCCTAAACATTGGGTTTACATTTCTTTCGCATTAATAATTTTAACACTCATTTAATAACTGCGGATGGATAATCCGCAGTTATTTTTTTTGGTGGCATGAGATTCTTTAGGCACGCACAGTTTTACACAGACTTCTCTTATCAAATAGTCCTTTTTGCAATTCAACATTAGCGCGACTTAATCGCAGATCCGTGGTAATAAGTTGAACCCCAATCATGCAATAGAAACGGCTAATGCATAAGCTGGGTTGAAGAGGAGGGGATCAGTAAATGAACGCGCAAAAAGGCAGCGGATGAACCTCGTATTAATCGAGTTAATTTTTTATCTCCAAGTAGTCATTAGCAATAAGAGCTAATGATAATTTTTCCCTTTGAGAGTTGACCGCAAGCCTTTTTGGTCAGCCCCACGCTGACTGAAACATCATGGGATTAATTTGTACGTGCCATTCAAGATTTCTCTTGTTTAGATTTAAATAGATTTGAAAAGGGAACGGCCGTAAACCCGTGGAGGAAAATACTTAACATCACCGTTAACGTGACTACACTAATAACGCGCTCATAACCCTCCGTACCGAGTACGATTACAGCCATTAAAAGATAGAGTACCGAGGCAATACCCCGTGGGCCAAACCACCCGATAAACCAAACCGTCTTTTGATCTAATCCTGATCCGATCAGACTCAACGCTACCGGCACCATTCGAATTACGGTTAAGCTCAATAAGGCATAAACGACAGCTTGCCAATCCCAGTAAGGAAATGAAATGGGAACGAGGATCATTCCGAACAAAAGAAAAATAAACAGCACCATGATCTGACTTTCAGCCTCACCAAATTCACGAATGCGCTCGCGAATAGCTTCCGTTTGCGTGCCTAACATCAGCCCAGCAAAATAAGCGGCTATAAAGCCATTGCCATGGACTAATTCTGCTACTGAAAATGCCAGAATTGCAATAGCCAACGAGGCAAGCATTTGATACGTATGATTCATCCAATCGCGCCTGGAAGAGTTCTCCACGAGTTTTCCACCAACCCAACCCACGAGCCCACCAATGATTGGTCCGAACATAAATTGTTTCATAATAAAACCTAACCAATAAGTAGTATCAAGTCCATCTCCGGCTGCTCCTGATAAAACGGCTATACACACTAATATGGGGGGCAAGGCAATCCCATCATTTAATCCACTTTCAACATTGATGGTTTGTCGGATGCGTATGGGTACCTGCTCGCCTGTAACAACCGCTTGGCCAAGGGCCGCATCGGTAGGCGATAAAATAAATGCCAATAACACCAATGCCCATACAGGTTCTCCGGGAAATAAAGGTATGGCTAGTAATGCCCCAAGAACCATGGTGATAGGGAGGCCGATACCCAACAACCGAATGGGCAAGGAGCGATCTAGTTTAAGCTTTTTCCGATCAATGGTAGAAGCATCAATAAATAATACCAACATCAGCGTAAGCTCAGCCAATACTTTTACGTAACCGGCTTCCGGGCTCCGTTCTATTATATCTGTATTGAAAATACTAATTAGCACCCCGACACTCACAAACACCATAGGTGCTGTAAGGACTGACTTAGCAGACAATTTGGAGAAAAGCCCATACCCTAAAATTAATAAGGCCATGAAGGCAAAAATCGGATACTCGGTCATAGAGGTATCTGAAAGTTACGTAATAGATATAACATGCGGTCAGTTTTGAGGCGCTTGTGTAGCCGGATTCAGGAACATCTTATACTTCAATTGGATCACATTATCGTTACTAATAAAGTCTCTGTCAATTTCATTTCGCGATGACTGACGTGTGTAACTTAAATCAAAACGATGCTTATAACTTAAGCGATAGCCGAGTCCGATCCTCGCCCTTCTTCTATTGGCGAAACGTTCATCAAGCTGCTGATCCAACACGATAAATTCTTCGTAGTCTGTAAAAGCATACCAAAGCTTATCGGTGAAAAGATTAGGTCTGTTGATACTCCAGTAGATTTCACCCTTCAGTCGAGTGCGATTGCTGATTTCCCAATCATTTGCTTCAATTTCGTGAAATGCCCTCACTTGGTATCGTAAAAGAAATCGCATATCAATTTTGCGATTCTGTGTGATATGGAATCGCCCGCCAACAATCGGACTAATTTCAAAAGAGCTCACACCTTCTTTTTGAAGCGTATACCCCATTGGTATTTCACTTACCAGGTCAAGCCGGGTGAATAATACATATTCAAACGTGGGGCTGATACTTAAATTCCACCACTTGCCGTCTTTATTGAGTAAGGTCTGATAGCTGGTTGTGTTCTCTAACAGATACCGGTTGGCAAACGGATACGACACCTGAAAATCAAGCCATAGTTGTTCATCGCGCTGCGCATACAAAGGCCACGATATAAACGCGATTAATATAACCGTTAGTAGTTTCTGTATACGCATTTGTGAGGACAACTTCAATAAATAACTTTTAATGGCCACGGATTACAACAAGGTAAATTGAATTCGGGTTTGAAAAAACTGTGTGGCGCCTTTCAAGTTAAAGCGATCTAAAACTCCGTAACCATAGGCTAGCTCTAAACGAATGTCTTTGGAAAGATACCAATTTACCATGGGTGTGATTCGCCAGAATTTTCCTCCTTGTATTGCACCGCCATCAAGATTGAGGGTTGACGCGCGGAACAAAACTTCCCATGCTCCAGGCCCACCTTTAAAAACGGATTTCTTTACGGGGACAAATCCAAGGATACTGGTAGCGGTATAGTACGGACGGGATTCACCGGTGATCATATAGCTTGTCACGATCTCTCCACCAAAAAACATTGGATCGTTAACTGTGGAGGAGCTAAAGCGGTGCCAATATATTTCCGATCCGAACATCCAAGGTCCGGAAGTATAATAAATCTCGGTGCCAAAGTGGTTGGATTGAGTGCTTGAGAAATCACCGGTGTCAATAAAGCGAGGAGCTGGATTAGCTTCGGGTCTTGAGCGCACTCTAATCTTATCATCTTCCGGTTGACCATATCGATAATTGATTCCTACATGAAGAACCTCATTCTTTTCGGGTGAATAAATTGGAAGCCATCCGAACCGGATTGCCGTTTGCCACTTGTATGTTGAAAAGGATTGGTTTTTAGAAAGCCAGTCGGCAAACACTCCTGCATTCCAAAATATTCGCTGCTTCGGAAGATAGCCGAGCCACTTCACACCATCAGCAAGAATGGGAATAACATCTATGGCCATTTGCCTTTCCATCATCCAACCGGAATAGCCATTCATTACTTTATTAAAGGAAAAACCCTCTTTCGTTCGGCCAACAAAAAAACTTCCCCATAGTTTGGGCACTCCGATCATCAAGCCACTCTCTCGTATAAACCAGGAATCGGTAGGTCCATCGTACATGGCGCCAAATTTCCAACTGAATGCTCTTTTGGTATTAAATTTTCCGCTGGCAACAAGTCGAAAATCGCGAACGGCAAAGGTTGGTTCAAGTTTCGAACCGATGGAATCCATCTGTTGCTTTGCAATTCCATCTTGCTTGTACCCCGCAAACTCATAGAGAAATCCTCCGCCAAACTTAAACGTTGTAATACGTCCCGGAAACAATCGCCATCGCTTGTCACGCCATTTTTGAGGGACGGTGTCGGAATGCAAAACTTCCAGCATTTCACCTTGTGTACCATCGGGTATGTACTCTCGTTTTTCCTGACTGAACGAATGCCAGACAGGTAAGACCATCATCATGATCATCAGGCTTGCTGTTGTTAATTTTTCAGTGGGTATTTTATAAAGGAAATATTGAATCATTTATAAACAAAATAAAATGACTGAAAGCAAAGCGAGGGACTTTTGCTTTCAGTCATTTTTGAATGGTGTTAAGTTAGAGGACACCCAATGGTGAAATGAATCCAACGGTAAACCGGCCGGTGCCGTAATCATTTGCACCAAGGCCAGTTTTAGCGTAGTCAGAATATTTATAGACACGGCCTACCCAGTTAGCGAAAAATTTGATGTTCAGATCTTCCCATGGATAGTATTCAACAGCCGGAATATAGCCCCAAGCATTGCGAATGTGTTCCTCACCCGTTGTATTTGCGGGATCATTAGTACTGTTCTTCCATTGCGCGATGTCCAGCATAGCCACCAGAGTAAGATCAACTTTGGGAGATATTCGATACCTAAAATTCATCCAGTGTCCAATGTACCGTGTATTGGCTAAAGCATACGGATAGAGATTGTCAGGAACAGTTCCACTTACAATCCCTGTTCTATCAAGTTGTTCATCACTCCATTTGAAATCATAAATGAATCTGAATTTGCCCAGGTTAAACTCATTACCTAACGCGATATAATTCATGTTGGCACTATTTCCAGTAGCATCTTGTGCTTCATTAAATAGTGAGTAAGACCAAATGGTTTTTATCTTTCCATCAAACAAGCTTCCACGCCAGTTAGAAACAAAGGCAAGAGGTGCTTTAGACTCTGTGAAGTTTGGCTGTGCTCCATACAATTCATAAAACGTTTTTGTTCTTGAGTCTAAAACCTGAAAGGTCCACTGGTTGTTTTTGCTCGGTGTGTAGGTAACTCCAGCACCCGTAAGAAAGTTATCTGCCTGCTCCACGATATCAGAATACTCATAGATATCAATCGGGTTCCAGTCAAATTCCCAGGCACCCCAATCGGCACACATCTTACCAGCAGAAATACTGAATTTTTCAGATATATCGAATCGGAGATAAGCAAGATCTACCGAGCGACTCAGGTTATCAATCGACTCAGAAGTTTGTGCCCTTGTATAGCGATCTCGAAAACGGAAATATACTTTCTCATGTACTTGTCCCCGCACTTCCAATCTGAACTGTTCATTCCGGAAACGTGTCTGTGTATATTCTTTGTCTACAAATTCATTGCGAAGCGCGAAGTTCATGTTCGCAATCACGCTCACGTTCTTCAATAGTCCCTGCTTTTCTTCCGGAATCAATGTTTTGTATTTGGCAGTGTCGCCTACTTGTCGTTCCGTTTTTTGAGCCCAACCTAAGGCAGGTAGTAGCAAAAACAATAGAATCCATTTTATGTTTTTTAGCGATTTCATAAACATATTTAATTAGAGTCAATTCATCAGATTTATTTTCGTTTTATATAATTATTTCTGCCCCGTTAAAGTAGCAGGATCCATTAACTTTTTGATCTGGTCTTCGGTCAACAGCTTTTTCTCGCGGATAAGTTCAAGGATTCCCTTGCCGCTTTGAAGTGCTTCTTTTGCTAACTCCGTTGTTTTTTCATAACCAAGCACCGGATTGAGTGCAGTAACAATTCCTATGCTGCGTTCAATGTTTCTTTTTTGAACATCTTCATTCACAGTAATTCCGTCAATGCACTTGGTGCGGAAAAGTGGCAACGTTTTGTACAACAAACCCTGCGACTCAAACATGGCAATTGCTTCCACAGGCTCATACGCATTCAATTGCAACAATCCCGAATGAGCAGCAAGTGTGACTGCAACGTCATTGCCCATCACCTTAAAACATACTACATTCATAAGCTCAGGCATTACAGGATTTACTTTGCCTGGCATAATGGAAGAGCCAGGTTGCAACGCGGGAAGATTGATTTCGAAAATTCCGGCACGCGGTCCGGAGGCGAGGAAAATTAAATCACTACTGATTTTTGATAATGCAATCGCAAAGCTTTTTAATGCCGATGAATAGATTACAAATCCTTGCTGGCTGCTGGTGGCTGCGATAAGGTCTTTACTCAGCACGATAGGCTTACCGGTAATCTTAGCTAATTGCACAGCACATTTTTCTGCGTATCCGGGAGAGGCCGTAATGCCGGTACCAATAGCAGTTGCTCCCATATTTTGTTCATACAGGTACGTTTCTGCCTTTCGAAGGAAAGCTATTTCTGCATCGATTTGATTACCGAAAGCATGAAACTCTTGACCTACCGTCATTGGTACTGCATCTTGTCCTTCAGTTCGACCCATCTTGATGATGTTCTTAAACTCATCACCTTTCTTGTGAAATGCTTTTGAAAGCTCCTCTGCTTCTTTGATTAATTTCTCATTGTGAAGAATCAACGCAACTTTAATCGCAGTAGGGTAAACATCGTTGGTCGACTGACCCATGTTCAAATCATCATGCGGCTCGATAAATTGATATTCACCTTTTTTGTGACCGCTCATTTCCAAAGCAATATTGGCCAATACTTCACAGGAATTCATGTTGGCAGAAGTGCCGGCACCACCTTGATACAGATCGACAATAAATTGATCGTGATATTTTCCATCCATCACCGCCAGGCAGGCTTTCTCAATGGCTGCGAGTTTTTCTTTACTCAGTCGGCCATCCTCTGCGTTAGCACGGGCTGCAGCCAATTTCACAATGGCATATGCTTTCACATAGTCAGGATAAGAATTCGTTTTCATTCCGCTCACCTGAAAGTTTTCTAATGCCCGTGCAGTTTGCACTCCGTAATACGCATCAAAAGGAATTTGCTTTTCGCCAAGCAAATCTTTTTCCGTGCGGGTTTTCGGTGCCTGTTCAGCGGGCTTCTTTTGTGCTTGTGCGTATTGAAAACCAATAAGCAGGAGCACTGACAATAGTGTAATAAATTTTATTTTGTTCATTTTATTTTAGTTCTAAGGTAGAGGACCACTTCAGATAAATACACCCAGATTCATAATCTGGGTGTATTTTGAGTTCAGTAATTAATAGGTAAAGAAAATTTCCTGAAGTTGCTTTTTATCTTTTGTCCGGGTAAGGGCAAGCATTAATAATATTCTGGCTTTCTGTGGAGTAAGGTCGTCCGAAACAATGGTACCCAATTCGTCATCATTGATTTCATCATGAAGCACGACTCTTCCTGATGGTGCGCGACTGGCGCGGCAAACGATAATACCGGCCGCCACAGCCCTCTTCACCGCATCCATATAAGCTTTATTGAAGTTTCCATTTCCCACACCAGCAATAACGATTCCGGCAACTTTTTTGGAAATTAGCAGATCGATCATATCAGCAGGTGCGTCTGCGTACATATAAACAATATCTACTCTTGGCAATTTTGTATCAGCCGTTAACACAATTGGTTTTGGTGGGTTCACTTCTCTTACAGAAGAAGAATAATATTCTACTCTACCATCGTAAGCCTGACCAATAGCACCGGTGTTAGGCGATCCAAAAGCATCTGTTTTTGTTGTACTCATCTTCATTACTTCCCGTGCATCATAAATACCTTCATTGAAGCTAACTAATACACCTCTGCCTTTGGTTTTAGGATTAATCGCTACAGTGATGGCATCATACAAATTTTTTGGACCATCGGCACTGATGGCTGTTGCCGGACGCATGGAGCCGGTAAGTACAACGGGTTTGTCGGAAGGAATGACAAGATCAAGAAAGTATGCCGTCTCTTCTTGCGTGTCGGTGCCGTGTGTTACCACAATGGCATCTGCTTCATTTTTTGCAAAAATTTCATTGGCACGAATGGCCAGTTTTTTCCAGATCTCAATGGTCATATCCTGACTGCCGACCGAGGCGATTTGCTCACCGGAGATATTGGCAATCTTTTTTACTGAGGGGATAACACCTATCAGATCGTCAATCGGAATTTTTCCAGCTGTATAACCAGCCCGGTCTGCAGAGGCGCCTGCGCCTGCAATGGTTCCGCCTGTTGCTAAAATGATTACCCTAGGTAACGGTTGAGTCTGCGCCTGAACGTGTACGGTCAGGATAAGAAGAACTAAAATTGAGAGTAGTTTTTTCATGTTTATTTTCATTTAAGTTTACTGGTGTTTATTATTTGTTTTAACGATTTACAAGGATAAATTTTCGGACTATAGAAATTATAGAATAAATTCTTGCAAGACCAAACCGGCTACAACCGATGACACCGTTGTAACGATACCCGGTAGCATAAAGCTGTGGTTCAATACATACTTACCAATTCGGGTTGTGCCTGTTCGGTCAAATTGAATAGCGGTTAAGAGTGTTGGGTAGCCCGGTATAAAGAAATGACCATTACAGGCCGGGAAAATTCCTATTAAATATGCCGGTGGCAAACCAAGTGAAAGTCCCAAGGGCATTAATGCTTTGGCTGTTGAAGCCTGACTGTATAGCAACATACTCAACATGAATAGTGCAATAGCAAAAGACCAAGGATACGATGCAACAAGGTCTCCCAATGTTTGTTGAATCACTTCAAAATTATTGCTCATAAATGTGCTGCTCATCCACACCACACCAAACACCGCAATGGTAGCTTGGCCAGCCGATGCAAATAAACTTGCCTTTGTTACGCTGGCGGCAGTTGTATTCGCGAACAGAATAATTAAACCCGTTGCGCCCAGCATGATCATCATAATCATAGAGGGCATCAATATATTACCGGCTGCATTCACTGCAAAGCCAGGGCTAAATCCAGGTTCTCTTCCAAATGCTGGCAACAACTCAGGGAACGATCCTAAAATAACTACAGCTAGTACCGCTAAACCAAAAATGATTACTGATTTAATGGCTCCGGGGGCAAGGGTAATGGCTTCTGTTTTCTCAGCCCCCTCCAAGTTTTTTACAAAGTTTGGATCTTTCATGCGTTCCTGAAATTGAGGGTCTTCGCTTAATTCTTTTCCACGCTTCCACACAAAAAGTATTCCCACCATAACCCCAATCAACGTAGCAGGTATCGTAACCATTAGAATGTCGGCCAATTTAATTCCAATCGGTCCAATCACTGTTAGCATGGCTGCGGCTGCGGCTGAAACTGGACTTGCTGTGATGGCCATGTGTGCTGCTGTTACGCTCATGCTCATAGCACGTTCTGGACGAATTCGGTTTTTGATAGCCACTTCTGCGATGATGGGCATGATGGAATACGAGATGTGGGCAGTACCCGCAAACAAAACAAACCCATAGGTCACAAGCGGACCTAAAAAAGTAATTTGCCTTGGATTTTTCCGTAAGATTTTACCGGCAACTTCAACCAAGTACTCCATTCCACCCGCAGCTTGCAATGCTGCTGCTGCTGTTACTACACTCATTATAATAAGCATCACTTCAATGGGAGGGTCTGCTGGCTGCATGCCAAATGCAAACAGAAAGATGAGTAAACCTATCATACCCATTACACCGAGCCCGATGCCCGACATACGTGCACCGATAAAAATACAGATCAGCAGAATAGCCAGTTGTAAAACAATCATATTTTAAATATTACAGATGTACCCATAAAATTTCTACATTCAAGATAATTATAAAAAAGTGACGTCATAAATAAAAGTGACGTCTATTTACCAGATAAACTTTTAACCCTCCTTTAACAATAACATAATGTTTAAATGATTTTGCCATTCACCGAAGAAATCAACACCACAACAGCGTGTGCATTTACACTATACGTGATGGGCTTAGTAAGCGGAGCTTTCGACCAGGCCACAATGTCGTCAGGGGATGGCAGAAATGTGTCAATCCAGCGATGCCATTGACATTTTTTTCCATTGAAATGAACGGGCAACTCAAAATCAAGGGACTCCGTAAAAGCATTGATCATGAAGTGCATGTCAATCTGCCCGCTAAGGGATTGTATGGTAAAGGCAATGCTATGCGAATGGGCTGACCAATCGGGTTCGTTTAGTTTTATTCCATGCCACGTAATGAAACCCTTGTCCAGTATTTCGCGCAGCGACATGCTAAACTCTTCCTGAGATGAGTCGCGTTTCAATCGGGAGTAGATCAACATTTTTACAAATCGATAGAGCTCTTTGTTTTTCTTAACGAGGTTCCAATCAAACCAGGTCAGTTCATTATCATGACAATAAGCATTGTTGTTGCCAAGTTGTGTTCTGCGTACTTCGTCACCCATTAAAATCATAGGAGCACCTATTGAAAATAACGTAGCGGCAAAGAGATTTTTTATTTGTTGCTGTCTTACTTTTTCAATGGCGGGGTCATCCGTAGGGCCTTCTATACCATAGTTATAACTGTAGTTATCATTACTTCCATCGCGGTTGTCTTCCCCATTGGCTTCATTGTGTTTCGTATTATATGAAACCAGATCATTGAGGGTGAATCCATCATGGCAGGTGATGAAGTTGATACTTTGCTCCGGTTCGCGATTTTGTGCGCCATAAATATCCGGGCTTCCCATCATGCGTGTTACAAATCTCCCCACGGTATCCGAATCACCACGCATAAATTGGCGTACGTCATCTCTGAATTTTCCATTCCACTCTTTCCAACTATCGCCAATAAATGTTCCTACCTGATATAGCCCGGCTGCATCCCAGGCTTCGGCAATTAACTTTGTTCCTGCCAGCATGGGGTCAGACTCAATGTCCCACAACACGGGCGGGTTTTCGATCGGGTGACCATTTCCATCGCGCGATAAGATAGAGGCAAGATCAAATCGAAATCCGTCCACGTGCATCTCATTTACCCAAAACTGCAAACTGTCAATGATCATTCTGCGCACAATCGGCTGATTGGCGTTTAAGGTGTTACCGCACCCGGAATAGTTGGCGTAGTGCGATTTGTCTTTTTCCAGTGTATAATAGATACTGTTGTCAATTCCACGGAAAGAGTAGGTGGGGCCACCCTCACCCCCCTCAGCAGTATGATTAAATACGACATCTAAGATTATTTCAATACCCGCACGATGAAGCGCTTTTACCATATCGCGAAATTCATTCAATGTATCTTGCGGATTACCAGTAGTGCTGTAACTGTTTTGTGGCGCAAAGAATGATATAGGACTATAGCCCCAATAATTATTTCTGCCCTCATAACTATCCTGGTTGTCAAAATGAAATACGGGTAAGAGCTCTACGGCAGTAATTCCTAAATCCACCAGATAGGGAATTTTCTCGATCAGCCCCTTGTAGGTTCCGCGCAAAGCAGGTGTTACCCCCGAGTTAGGATTTTTTGTAAAGCCACTCACGTGCATTTCATAAATCACCGTTTGCGAAAAGGGGCGTTTGGGATGTTTGTCATTCTCCCAGTTATAGTGCTTCAGGTTAGTGACTACACTCTTCATGAACGGAGAAACAGACTTTTCGTCTGTGGCATTTTTAGTGCGATTGAAATTTTTTGGCGTAACAATTCCATGTGCATATGGATCTAATAGAACTTTTTCTGAATCGAAGCGGTGGCCCCGCTTTGGGTCATACTCTCCACGAACACGGTAACCATACAGTTGCCCTTCCTGAAGGCCGGGCACAAATACATGCCAGTAATGATACGTACGGTTTACCTGGGGATCGAGGGTAATTGTTCTGCTGGGGGTGAGATCATCTACGTTGTTAAATAACAACAAATCAACCCCATGACAATTGCGTGAAAAAATGCAAAAATTAATTCCGCCCGCATCAACAGAGGCTCCCTGAGGAAAAGACTGACCAGCATAAGTGCCTGTATCCTGTTTTGCTTTAGTAGCCATCATTTTTTTAATCAAGCTATCACTCTTGTACTAAATATAAAATGATAATCATCATTTTATTTTGTGTTACATTAGAATATACTTGATTTGAAATTATCAAAGCGTATAACTCAAATTAGCATAATCAATATGACTCCTTTTGAAACATCACTTAAAAAGTACCTGGGAATATTCGGAGATCAGGAAATGATTTTTATAAATGATAATCGGAACGTTGAATTATTTGCCAAGAATCCTACGAATAAAACGGAGGAGGATATCCGCATGAAGATGAGTTCCCTTGGTGATGAACTGGAGATTAAACAACTACCCAGTCATAATTTAGTGGTGGAGCATATTTTGAGACTGAACATTGACGATCGTTTGAATAAGGATGATCTCACGCTTGTCGATGATATTGCTAATCTGGAAATTAACGGGGTGAATCATCATCTGCTTCACTTTGCTTCCCTATATTGTTGCTTGCACAAGCCGGAGGTATTTCCAATTTACAGCGATCAGAATCATAACTTTTATAAGAAGTATATAAAGCATTTCAAGCTTTCCCTCGATCCGGATAAGCTTACCGATTACCAAGTGTTTGCGGCAGCGCTCAATGATTTGGTAACCCGAGCGGGCATAAAAGGAAAAATGAATTATATCCACCTACGCAAATTTGGTTGGTTGTATGCTGATCACGTGCTGAAAGAATCGGGGGTATGATAAAGTAGTCAAGACACACGATGAAGAGACTTAAGAGAAAGCATGAGCAGCGCGTATTGAAAAAACACGATAAATTAATTCGGCTATTCCCAAAGTCTGATGATGAGATGTAGCTAAAGAGATAGATAATTATTTAATTTGTCATAAAAACACAAACAGTATGATTTCAAATTCAAAGAAAATCCTCTTAGGGGTAGGTATATTTTTGCTAACCACATCAATTTCCTTTAGCCAAAAGACCTATTCACTCAAGTCGCACAAAGTATCAGTCGATGGTACTTCTTCCCTTCACGACTGGACATCGGAAGTTACCAAAGTAGAATGGGCTGGGCAATTAACCGTGGAGGGAACCAGTGTGAAAGCTATTCAAAATCTTACCGTCACCATACCGGTTAAGTCTATTAAGAGTGAAAAAGGCGGCATGATGGATGATAAGACCTACGAAGCGTTTATAGAAGAAAAGAATCCAACCATCACATTCAAATTAACGAGCGCAACAATTACCGGAGCCAATATAAAAGCAAACGGAACACTTACCATGGCGGGGGAGACAAGACCCATCATGATGAATGTTGTTGCTAAAGTGCTGGCTGATGGTTCCGTTCATTTAAGTGGTTCCTATCCAATCAATATGAAAGATTACAAAATGATTCCACCCAAAGCAGTGATGGGAACGATTAAGGTGGGAGAAAAAGTTACCCTCCTATTTGAATTAACGGTAACCCCTTAGTAAGAACGAAAGCTTAAGGGCTATTCAGGAAGCTGCCACACTAGGCGGCTTCTTTTTTGCCCACTAACGTTACTTCACTTTGCACCTATCCTATAAGTCATTTGAGTTCTTTTTTAATAGATTTGACAGATTCGATGACCGATGATGTTTCGAGTTAGAAAAGCACCCCCTATCACCGCGGGGCGTAATGGTGAAAGGAGTTAACGCATCATAAAACTAAAATTTATATAATGAAGTTTATTCACTACTTCAATTTTCGAACTTTGTTAGCCCTCGTCATCTCACAGGCAGCAACCTATATTGCCATCACAAACGACCTAAGCTTTCATCTGGATCTGTTGTTGTTTGGAATTTGTATTGTGTTTCCCCTACATTTTTCGATGCAATCGGCTTTTAAGCGCAGAGACCGCGCGCTCGAATATTTCAGTTTATTCAAAGGTGGTTCCATGTCGCTGTATTACTCTTTTCAAATCGCTGAAGACCTGCCGCCCGAAAAAAAGAAAGAAGCTACGCGGTTTTTGAAAAGTATGGTTGACCAACTCATGCAACAATTGGAACACCGAATTTCCGGGTATAACAATTTGCAACAAAAATTAAACGAGATTTTCTCGTTCATTGAAACCTATCGGGATGAAATCTCAAAACGAAACACCCTACGTATGATCCGCTATCTTCGTGATGTTACCGAAAGTTCAGCATACTTATTAAGCCTTGTAAACCATCGTACTATGGCAGGCTTACGGTTTTACAGTATTTTCTTTATCATTATTTTTCCAATGGTTCAGGCGCCTATCATGTTGTCCCTCTTGCAAGAAATTATGCCTGTATGGTTGATCTACATTTTTTTGGGTACAACAAGTTTTATCCTGGTAACACTTAATAATTTTCAAACCATGATCGAATACCCTTTTGATAAGAACGGGATGGATAGTATCGCTATCCGTGATTTTTCATTAGACATACCCGCTTAATGGGTTGAAGGCATGATGGGGCAAAGATTTTTTTATCGAGTAGTTGGCATTCTCATTTTTGTAACTACCATTGCCCGCTTCCCCACACAGGCTCAGTTTAATAAACATATCGATAAACCTAAAGTAGCCGCTGTTCCTCTCATTACATACAACAGAAGTTATGGTGGCATATTTGGCGCATTCGGCACGTTATATTTTCCGATTAATAAACGCGATACCCTTTCACCGGCATCCAGTGTTGGTATGGGCGGAATGATCTCTACCAATAAAACCTGGTTCGGTTTCGGTTTCGGTAAATTATATTACGCAAAAGATCTTTTCCGCACCGTATTAGCAGGCGGAAGGGGGGATCAGAATTTTCAATACTACAATGAGAACTACGGAACGTCAGGATCGTTCATCAACTATTCAACTTTGTTAAATTTCATTTATGGCGAACAACTTGTAAGAACATACGGAAGGTTATATACGGGCGTCTCTTTTACTTATTATAAAGCAAAAACAACTTTTGAAGATGAAGTTGCTCCAGATAGCGCCAGCGTTTACAAAGCAATCGGTATTCCGATCACGTTTGATACCCGCGATAATGTGAACAATCCTTCAACGGGTTGGTATTCTAATGCACGAATCAATCGGTTTGACAAAGCTTTGGGTAGTGCCACCGAGTATACCAAATTGGATCTGGATGCGAGTCATTATTTTCATAAAAAAGCTGGCCACGTCTTCGCATATAAAGCCTCCATCAATACGGCCTTAGGGAAAGTTCCTTTTGAAGCACAAACGATTGTAGGTGGAAAAGTATTGCGAGGGTATAGCAAGGGAGAGTATCGGGGCGATCAGGTATATTCGCTTCAAGGAGAATATCGAGTGAGATTTCACAAAAAATGGGGAAGTGTCTTTTTTGCGGGTGCGGCTGTGCCGGTCAGTAAAGGCGATGCCGATTTGAATTTTCTTCCTTCAGCCGGGGCTGGCATTCGTTTTCTTATGATTCCCGACATTGGCATTAATATTGGTTTGGATGCGGCAGTAGGAAAAGATGATTATGGAATTTATTTCAGAATTGGGGAAGCATTTTAATTATTTTGCGACAAAATTGGGATTATGAGGATCTCAAAGAAACACTAACCCGTCATCTTCAACAAAACACTAACTTCAATAACATGAACCGCGGTGGCAACATGGCGTAAGGTACCGGTGGTGGCAGGAGCAGAAGAAAATAAACTTAAATGAAAAACTATAAACAACTCTATAACTATGAAAATTAAAAATGTACTTATCGCTGTATTGTGTCTTTTTACTTCCGTATCGTTTGCGCAGACATCCGATGCGGAAGCAGAAGCTATGATTAACCTGTTGGGCGTTCAAAAAAAAGAAGCCATTTCTCAGTTTGTCCAGGTTTCGGCAAAAGACTCGGTAGCCTTTTGGAAAATTTATGAAGAATACAATACGCTAAACAAAAAAACAGCTGTAACCAGAATAAAGCTTTATGAAAAAACAGTACTTGCTTATGATAATCTAAGCCCTGTCAAAGCCGATTCTTTGGCCAATCAGTACTTCCGTAACCGAAGTGATCAGGAAAAAACACTTGAAACTTATTATAAAAAAATAAAGACGGCTACGAATGCCAATGTTGCTTTCCAGTTTTTTCAAGCAGAGGTTTATTTGCTTACGCAGATCAGAGCGCAAATTATGATGCAGATACCTACGTATGGCCAATTGGCTAACATGGCCAAGAAGGAAAAATAATAGTAAATTTCTTTAAGAGCTGGAGAAAAGTGCCTTTTGGTATGAGGTATGATCTCCAGCTTTTTTCTATACACCACATCCTGGTGGTTACAGTGAGCCCTCGAAATACAGCCAACGATTCAAGCCGAGAGCGTTTGCGGATAACTAAATTTTATAAAACACTTCTAAATTCTTAATACCGGCTTGCAACCCGTGAAACCATACTCTAAATTGGGTGCTTTAAAATTAATTCATGACAAAGGCAACCAAACCGCTCGTCCCGAAAACGGATGTAGTGCTGATGGGCGCGGGAATAATGAGCGCTACGCTGGGTGTTATTCTTAAAGAGTTAAATCCAGAAATTACCATTCAGATTTTTGAAATCCTGGACGAAGCAGGCACCGAAAGTTCTGACGCCTGGAACAATGCGGGCACCGGGCACTCGGCTTTTTGCGAACTAAACTACACACCGCAAAAAGCAGAAGGCTCGGTTGATATAAGTAAAGCCATTAAAATTGGAGAGTCGTTTGAAGTCTCCAAAGAGTTTTGGTCTTACCTCGTTGAAAAACAATATTTCGGAAGTCCATCGGAATTCATTTCTAAAATTCCTCACCTGAGTTTGGTATGGGGAAAAGAGAATGTTGAATTCTTAAAGAAGCGTTACGAGTTGATGAATCAGAATCCTTTATTTAAGGATATGATATACACGGAAGATCGTGACTTGATGATGGAGTGGATGCCCTTAGTTATGCGGGGCAGAAAAAAAGCGCAGCCGGTGGCCGCAACACGCATGGAGATTGGCACCGATGTAAATTTTGGAAATCTTACGCGCGGCATGATTGCCCGGCTTGAAAAAATGCCTGGCGTAACGATTCATTACAATACCAAAGTGCGCGATCTCGATCCGGATGGTAAAGGCGGTTGGGATGTTTTTATCCGCGACCTGATAACTGGAAAGAGAAAGGAAGTGAATACAAAGTTTGCTTTCATTGGTGCTGGTGGGGCTACGCTGCATCTATTAAAAAAGGCAGAAATAAAAGAGCGACATGGCTATGGGGGATTTCCGGTAAGTGGCTTGTGGCTAAAATGTTTGAATGAGGAATTGATTGCGAAACATCACGCCAAAGTTTATGGCAAAGCTTCGGTAGGCGCTCCGCCTATGTCAGTACCGCATATCGATACGCGCATGATTGATGGCAAAAGAGAATTACTCTTTGGTCCCTTTGCGGGATTCTCTACCAAATTTCTTAAGAATGGTTCGTTAATGGACCTGCCTAATTCAATTCGCCCCGACAATGCATTACCCATGATTTTTGCAGGCATAAAAAACATGGCACTTACCAAATATTTAATTGAACAGGTGCGACAAGCACCCGAAGAGCGACTCGCGGCTTTACGCGAATATGTTCCCTTTACAAAGTTGGAAGATTGGGAATTGAAAGAAGCAGGTCAGCGCGTACAAGTAATTAAGAAAGATAAAGAGAAGGGCGGAGTATTGGAGTTTGGAACCGAAGTAGTTGTTTCGGAAGACGGAACCGTTGCCGCCTTGTTAGGCGCTTCACCGGGCGCATCAACAGCGGCTACTGTTATGCTTGAAATTCTTCAGAGATGTTTTAAAAAGGAATGCGCTTCAACCAGATGGAAAGAGAAGCTTAAAGAGATAGTGCCATCCTTCGGTCAATCCATTTCCACCAATAACGATTTGGTTGAAAAAACCAGAGCCCGTACTCATAGCATTCTTAACCTTTAGGGAAACCATCCATGATTAAAAAATTCTTTTTGTATGTAGTACTGGCAGTGACTTTACTATCAGCCGTACTCGTAGTAAACACGTTTACAAAAAAATCTACGCAAATACATGTGGAGGCAAAACCCGCTCCCGAGATCACGGCATCAGCATTACAACATTTTAAAGAAGCAATCCACTTTAAAACAATTTCATACGGAGACCGTAACCATTTTGATTCAGTACAATTTTTAGGTTTTAGAAATTTTTTGGAACGCACGTATCCAAACTTTCATGCGCAAACAACACGCGAAATAGTTAAGGGCTATACCCTGTTATACACCTGGAAAGGGAAAAATCCGGCATTGAAACCAATCGTTCTCATGGCGCATCAGGATGTGGTGCCAATAGAAGCAGGCACAGAATCTTTATGGACTGTAGATCCCTTTGCGGGAGAGATAAAAGAGGGTTTTATCTGGGGCCGCGGGACCACCGATGATAAAATCAATTTGATTAGTTTGCTCGAAGCGGCTGAAAAATTATTGCAAAATAACTTTCAACCCGAACAAACCATTTATTTTTCATTTGGTCACGATGAAGAAGTGAGCGGCACAGGTGCGATTGCTGTTGCAGCACTTTTGAAAGAGCGTGGGGTAGAAGCAGAGTTTGTGATGGATGAGGGCGGAATTATTACCTCAAATCAAATTCCGGGAATCACGAAACCCATTGCGCTCCTGGGTACTTCCGAAAAAGGATTCTTGTCTATCGTTTTATCAGTAGAAAAAGCGGGTGGCCATAGTTCTATGCCGGCACCCGAAACCGCCATTGATATACTTACGAAGGCAATTGTAAGGTTGCGGGCAAAACCATTTGAAGCGCGATTCTCCGAATCCATGAGTGGGTTTATTGAAAGTCTTGGCCCGGAGATGCCTTTTGTACAACGCATGGCTTTTGCTAATGCCTGGTTATTTAAAGGAATGATTGTAAGCGCTTACGAAAGCAGCCCAGGCGGCAATGCCATGGTGCGAACGACCGTGGCACCCACCATTATTCAGGCAGGAATAAAAGACAATGTTATCCCAACGCTTGCAACAGCAACGATTAATTTCAGATTGTTGCCGGACGATAAAGGCGAAGCGGTAATCAATAAAGTGAAGGAAATTATTGCTGATGATCGCGTGACGATAAGTATTTATGGTGATGAGTTTTCCGAAGCCTCAGCCGTTACACCCATGAATAGCTCTGGGTATCAACGAATAGAAAAAGCTATAAAGTCCAGCTATGCCGATCTACTTACTTCACCCTTTCTTATGATTGGCGCTACCGACTCACGTTACTTTGACGAAGTATCTCCCAACATCATTAAGTTCAGCCCTATGATAGACCCCATCGGGTTTCATGGAGTAGACGAGCGGGTAAGCCTGGAGAGCTATAGAACCGCACTCTGGTTTTATGAGCAATTGTTAAC
>JAGPBO010000047.1 GCA_018063305.1 Cyclobacteriaceae bacterium | reverse complement strand
TGAAATTTATAGGCCATCCCATTTTTAATGATGCTACGTATGGAGGCAACGATCCTTTGAAAGGAACCGTGTTCTCCAAGTATAAACAGTTTGTTGATAATTGCTTTAAGATTATCCCGCGCCAGGCATTGCATGCCAAAACCTTAGGATTTATTCATCCTGGTACTAATAAATACATTCAGTTCGATTCTGAATTGCCCACCGATTTTAAAGAGGTGATTGATAAGTGGGAAAATTATGTGAAGTATAATTGAACCTAAAGAAGAAAGGGCTATCTTCATTTATGAAAACTTTAAAAGTTCAGTTTATACCTCTGCTGCTTTTACTCCCCATTTTGACATTGGCGCAAACCAAAGACACCACCAAGGTTGGTATTTATATAACTTCTATCTATGACTTGTCTTATGACGACAATTCTTTTACAGTCGAGTATTGGATGTGGCGGCTTAACAGGAACAGACAGTTCAAGGAATATAACTTAATCGAAGACGCTAATTCAAAAAAAATCGAAAAACTGTTCTCAAGTACTGACTGGAAAGATCAATCCGAGAATCAACTTATTCAACATGCAGGAGATACCTTATTTTGGGATTATGAAAATTTTAGATCAACGATCAAACACAATTACGATATAACCAATTATCCCTTTGATGAAGAAATTCTAAATATTGATCTTGAAGCAACTACTTATTATGATAACTGGGTAAAACTTCAAATAGATCGTAAATCATCTGGCCGGGGTGATTTCGATATTAATGGGTGGAATATTGGGGAAATGACTATTGATTCCACATTTTCCGTTTATCCAACAAACTTTGGTGGACCGGGAGACACTATTAAACACGTCTATACAGGACTTTCAATAAAAATTCCTATTAAAAGAAAAGGGACAGCTTTATTCTTTAAGCTCTTTTCCGGTCTTTTCGTTGCATTTGTCATTGCCTTACTCTCGTTAAGAATTAATATTGCTGAAGCTGATGGACGATTTGGGGTTTGTGTTGGAGCGCTCTTTGCCGCTATCGCCAATATGTATATTGCAAATTCTAACTTACCAATGGCTTCTCAATTTACATTTATTGATAAGGCTCATATTTTAACTATTTTCTTGATACTTATTCTTTTTGCAACTTCTACGTTTAGTCTGCAATACTATAAGGATGATCAAATCGAAAAAAGCAGAAAGATTGATTCTATTGTAATTCGTTCAGTTATTGTGGTCTTTATATTAGGGATGGCAATTATTTGGCCTTACAAGTAAGGTTGATTGAAAACCCTGAAGCAAGTAAACATTGAAATAATCTTCAGATAATCTCGAAACTTTAAAGGGAAGAATCTCCTATCAGGTGCGTAGAACACCTTTGGGTTTGAGGGAGGCGGATAAAATTAAGCGGCTGCGCTTAACCTTGTTTCGCCTCGCTCCTGGCGCAATGCCTGTCGGATTTCCTTCATGGCTTCTTTCTTCAAAGCCTTGTGGTCAACCGATTTTTCAGGCTGGGTGAGGACACCTTTGATATAGATAAGTACCTCTTCCATTTGCACCTTGTCCATGGCATCCAGACTTTGCAGGATGGCCAACTTCGGTGAGTGTAACATACAATTAGTGGTTGTTGTTAGTACATATAACGTAAATTGATACGGTGAGGTTCAGGGGGTTAAGTATTCTTTTAACCCAAATTTGATCTGTGGGTAATATTTCCAACCATCTAGGGTTGGAAGGACTTATGTTAAAAGGGCCCTACTACTCACTTTTTAAAACTTCGGCAGGATTTGCACGAGCAATTTTTAAGGTCTGCGACCCGATCATCAGCAAAGCAATAATCAGAACCCCTAGGAAACCAGCGAGTAAATCGAATGGCATAATGTTAATGTGATTTTTCATCTCCATAAATGCGACCTTGTCAAAGAATAAATAAGTTGCCGGCAGGGCTATAGCTCCAGAAACGAACAATAAAACCAAGAACCCTTTACTCAACAAGTAAATGAGGTTGCCTTCGCTGGCACCTAATACTTTTCGAATGCTGATTTCTTTTAAGCGAGTTTCTGTAGTAAAGATTACCATACCCAACAACCCGAAGCAGGCAATGCAAATGGCCAGGAATGCGAGGAAGCTTATCATCTTAATCATGGCTGCTATTTCGCCATACGATTGGGCAATCTTGTCGGAATATAATTGAGCCTCTAATGGATGAACATCATCTATTTTTTTCCAGGCGTTATCAATTTTAGAAAGCGTAGAGATCCAATCTGACGTTGCTATTTTCACATTTAATAAATTAGCTTTCTTTTTTTGATAACGGAACATTACTTCCCCATCATCGTCAGTATCGGCCTTACCGTAATGAAAATCCTTAAGCACCCCAACAATTTTCATTTTTTTATGATCTACCTCTAAAATTTCATCAAGTGCATTGAGGGGATCACCCGATGCTATTTTAAATCGTTTCAATAATGCTTCGTTTACAATTACCTCCGACTCATCAACGCTATCTGGCAGAGCAGTGAAATTTCTTCCGGCCAATAATTTGATGTTGTGCAGCGGAATATACTTTTCATTAATCCCATTGAAATGAACTGTACTGGAGTCCATGGGGTCCTTGTATTTAACCCGAGTGCCCCAATAATTTCCTGTACTGGTAACCATCAACGATTGTGAGACTCCCTGTACTTCGGGGATAGCATTAAGTTCATTCGTCAAAATAGATGCCTTTTCTCTATTACCGTTTAAGTTGATATTAAGTATATTCTCTGTGCTATATCCCAGGTCAAATGCAAGCAAATATTTGTATTGCTTAAGTCCTATAATAGTAGTGGCGATAAACATCAATGAAATGGTGTATTGCAATACAATCATAGACTTGCGTAAATTCAAATGACGGAAAAGTCGAAGAGACGAATTGTTCTTGAGCACCTGGATCGCATTAATTTTAGAGAATAACAAGGCTGGCAGAAATCCAGCTAACATGCCTACCCCAATGGCAAGCGCCAGAAAGCTTAGTATAACTTTTAATGAAAGATTGAGCTCCAGCATTTCCTGCATCTTCGGCTGAAGCGTAAGGAAGTAAGGTTTCAAAATCAGGAACAGAATAAAGGATAACCCGAGAGCGATCATTGAAATGATCACGGCCTCCATCAGAAACTGACCGAGTACATGCCCTTTTAAAGCACCAATCACTTTTCTGATTCCAATTTCACGTGATCGTCTGGTGGCTCTTGCAATGGAAAGATTCGTATAGTTAAAACAAGCCGAAAGAATAACTATGATAGTTAAGACAATAATCACCCATACCTCGCTGGTACTCATTACTGGTCCGATGGAATTGTTCAAATCGTCACCTAAAGCGATATTATAAAGCGGCTGAAGCGCCAATTTGATTTTTGTGTTTTTAACGGTCTTATCATTTTCTTCAGCCAATGCAGTAAGATTGTTTTGGATATTATTCAGATTGGCTCCATCAGGCAACAATAGATAGGTATAGTCTTGCCAGATATTATCCCATTTCATTTCGCTGTCCCAATTGTCTTTCTCAATAATGGGTCGCGTGCTTAAAGAACCCAGCATTTCAAACTTCAAGTGCGAGAATTTGGGCGGATCTTGTATTATTCCGGTAACCGTAAACTCTTTTTCTTTAAAAAGTGTAACAACCTTGCCAAGTGCCGAACCATCACCAAACAATTTCTTGGCAGCAGTTTGTGTTAGCACGATTGAAAAGGGATCTTTCAATGCCACATCGGGATTGCCTTCTAACAAATGAAAACTGAAAACTTTAAACAGACCTTCATCAGCCCAATGGCCTTTCAATGGGATTGTTTTTTCGCCAGCCTTTACGTCACTATCCATACCCCTTCTCAGCAAGGCTACTTCTTCAATGCCTGATATAGTTTCCTTGATTTCTTTGCCGACACGCGGTGATGTGGAAGCTAAGTAGTCATCCACTTCATCCAGATACTGATACTCACTAATAACCCGGTAAATGCGAGCACCTTTTTCATGAAATCGATCATACGAAAACATATCCGACAGCAAACCGATTAAGAGAAGCCCAACTGACATACTTACGGCCAGCCCTACAATATTGATAGTCGAGAAAAGTTTGTTCCGAACAATGCTCCGGCCAGAAGTTTTAACATAGCTGCCAATCATAATCCATTGAATTAAAAGGTTTATAAATTTTGGTTTGTGTACAGTATACATTCGAAAGAATTTGAATACGTCAACAACATAAATCCATCTTGCCCGTCTTGCACCTTTCTTTTTTATGTTCCGATCAAAATACTCATTCAAGTCGCCTTGCAAATCTTCCAACAATTCAGGCTTGCAATACCAACTCAGCAGGCGCTCGGCCCATTTAGGTGGCGAACCGTTTTTGTTCTCTTTCATTAAATGCGCTTTAAAGAAAGCTCAGGCATAATGTTCCAATACTGATCGCGCAATTCTTTTGCGTTAAGCAGCGCGGCTCTACCGGCATTGGTTACCGAGTAAAATCTTTTTCGTTTGCCTCCCCGTGTACTCGTGGCTTCACCTAATTTACTTTTCGCCAATCCTTTCTCCTCAAGACGATTGAGTACCGAATGAACGACTCCTAATTTTACTGCGCGGCCCGTTCTGTTTTCAAGATCATCGCAGATAGCAACACTATACGCGTCACTCACTAGGGTGGCTATGGTTAGTAAAACCAGTTCTTCAAATTCGCCAAGATTAGTTCCTTTCATATCAATGATTAATTACGTAAATGTATGTAAAATAGTTTTGAGATTACAAATCACCTCAGAAGGCATCTCATTTTCAAATGATTATCATACTTTCAATCTAGTACGCGTCCTCATGGAACACAAAGTTTTCGGCCTGTAAGGATACAGGCCGAGGGGGAAGCACGGCAAAGAAACTGAACCGTGGTTTGTGTCCTCACAGAACACAAAAGTTTCTGTCTGTAGGGATACAGACCGAGGGGGTTTGGTAAAAAATAAATAATAATTATCCTAACGTCTTCAGGGCTTCCACAAACGCATCTAACTCTTTTGTTGTGGTATAAAGATTTGGCGTTATGCGGCATCCATGCACGCCAGCGCCATCAATAGCTACGGTATAGATTTTATATTTTTTTAATAACGTTTCAGCCAGCAGTTGTGGCTTCATACCTTTTACACCCACATTGCCGATGCCACAATAGCGCTTGGGATCTTCCGGAGTGTTTACCTCAATGTGCGGCATATTACGAACGCGACTCGTCCAATAGTTTTGTAAGTAGTGCAGCCTGCTTTCTTTTCGATCGCGCCCTATCTTTATATAGAAGTCGATGGAATCTGCGATGGCCAAATCGGTATGCACCGGGTGTGTACCCGTGTGGTTGAGTCGATAGATGTCATCTTCTTTTCTTCCTTCTTCCCCAAGCAAGGGCCATATTTTTGAAGCCTTCCCTTTCTTCACATATAAAATTCCGGCACCTAGTGGTACACTTAACCATTTGTGTAAACTCGCTCCATAATAATCGCAATCTAAATCTGGAATGGAGAAATTAATATGGGCGAACGCGTGGGCTCCATCCACTAAAACTTCTACCCCTTTGCTGTGAGCCATATCGCATATTTTTCGAATTGGCAAAATCTGCCCAGTGATGTTAACCATGTGGCACACCATGAGTAACCGGGTTTTATCTGTAATGGCGTTGGCGTATAGTTTAACAATCTCTTCATCGGAGGTTGGGTGATTGGGGACTGAAATGATTTTATTCACCACACCATAACGCCTCTCTACTTGTTTAAACATATCTAACATAGCCCCGTAATCCTGTTCCGCCATCACCGCCTCATCGCCTGCTTTCCATTGCTGGCCACCTATAATCATGTCGAGCGATTCGGTTGTGTTTCTGGTTATTATCAATTCTTCAGGCGTGCATCCGGCAATCTCTGCCAGTCGGGCAGCCATCTTTTTTTTATTATCCCACTGCACGGTGCGCATGTAATACGAACCCTGATAGTTAACCTCGCGGATATGATTGAGATAACTCTCCAGAATTTCCTGAGGGAGAAAACAGTAGTACCCATTTTCCAGATTTATGTAATCGGGTTTGAGTTTATACCCACTCCGGATGGCTTCCCAAAAATCTTCATCCTTGGCAATTTCTTCGGCCGGGATATGACTGGTCTGTTTTGCCAGGAGGTCGAGACTTTGCCATAGGGGAACACCCGTTAATGAAAGCATTCCTAAATTTTTAAGAAAAGATCGCTTATCCATTGTGTGATTATTTAGTGCTAACAAATCTACCAACTTATTTATGATTGCCTCCATGAAATCGGGCGAGTATTCAAACGTAAATTTTTTGATACCTTTAAAAATATCTTCAAGACTTGACAAAACAGCTAAAGCCATTCGAACAGCTATTCAGAGAGTACTTTAAGCCTCTGTGTGGCTTTGCCATGAAGTATGTGGGGGATTTGGAGGAAGCAAAAAATCTTGTTCATGAAGTCTTTATTTCGTTTTGGGAAAAATTGGATACCCTGCCCCACGATACCCACTACCGAAGTTATCTGTATACAGCGGTTAGAAACCGGAGTTTAAATCATCTGCGCGACAGAAAGAAATTTATGACATTAGAAAATGTAGCCGAACATAAGATAGCCGAAGAAAACACGGCTATGGAAACTGCGGAGCTTGAAAAGGAAATTGAATATGGCATAAATTCTTTACCGGAAAAATGCCGCCAAATTTTTGAGCTAAGCCGTCAGGAGGGGCTGAAGTATCAGGAAATCGCTGAAAAACTGGAGATTTCAGTAAAGACGGTGGAAGCTCAAATGTCGAAAGCGCTTGCTTTGCTGCGCAATCATTTGGGCGAATTTTTATCTCTTATATTTATTTTGATATCCCCGTAAGGGTATAAGTATGTTTATGTGTTTTAAAAGAAGAGCCAGTGTGTGAATAACGAACAAGACCATATTGATGATTTGATCTCCCGGTACCTTGCTGGTGAAGCCAGGCCCGAGGAGCAAGATCAACTTAACGCCTGGATTGCGTCCAGTGTGGAGAATGATTTATACTATCAAAAATTGAAGCAGGCCTTTGATTTGAGTGGAACGTATTATTCCGGCAAAGCATCCGAGGCAGCGATTGATGTTGATCAGGAATGGAATCATTTTGTCAATCGGGTTGAAAAGAAAAAGCCAACCCCGGTTCGCTCGATTGCGCCCGAAAAAAATACTTCCTGGATGCGTATGGCGGCAGCCGTGCTTTTATTGATCGCATCGGGATTTATTATTAATCACTTTCTATTCTCCACCCGCGATATTCAATTTGAAACTGCGGATAATACGCTCGAGATAACCTTGCCCGATGGTAGTCAGGTAACACTCAATCGATTTTCGGAATTAGCATACAATCCCGATTATGGCAAGCAGGAGCGAAGGGTGCGCATAAAAGGTGAAGGTTTTTTTAATGTTGAGCGCAACCCACAAAAAACTTTCGTTATTGAGATTAATGGAGCTACCGTGGAAGTACTGGGTACTTCGTTTAATGTACGGGGCTATCAAACAGAAAATCTGGAAGTGGTAGTTAAAACAGGAATCGTTAAACTATCAGCACCTGAAAGAACTAAAAATATTATTTTAAAAGCAGGGGAACGCGGAGTTTATGAAAAGGAGACAAAAAACCTCATCCAGATAGCCAATACTGATCTTAATTTTCTTGCGTGGAAGACACGCAAAATTATATTTGAGGAAAGTAATTTGCGTTCTGTAGTAGAAACGATAAACCGAATATACGGATCGGATATTCGTATTGCAGCCCAGGTATCTGAGTCGTGTGTGGTAACCGTAACGTTTGAGCAACAAAGTTTAGAGTCAATTTTAAATGTTTTAAAAGATACGCTCAACCTAACCTACTCCAACAAAGATGGGGTAATTGAAATAACCCATGCGGGATGTTGATTTACTCAACGGATCGAAAACGTGTTTAAAATATTTAACCGATACCCATTTCATGCTGTGGCGACCTATTGTAAGAATACAGGAATAACTATTTGTATTTATTTTTTCTGTGCCATTACCGTAGGGGCACAAACTATTCCTGATCAAAAAATTTCAATTGATGCTAAAGGTGCTTCTTTGGCCGAAGTGTTGAATGAAATTTCAACTAAAAGCAACCTTCGATTTTCTTATAATCCAAAACGAATAGAAGCGGAACGTCAGGTAAGCTATCAGGCTATTAATAAATCGGTGTCTGAAATTTTGACTGACCTTGCTACGCGGTTTGAATTTCAGTATTCTATTGTTGAAGATCAGGTAGTGCTTAAGCCTAAAGGCAAACCAGAGAAAACACAAGCGCAATTTGCCACTCTAAGCGGCTATATTAAAGATGCGGCCAATGGCGAGGCGCTGATTGGGGCCACTGTTTTTATTAGTGACTTAAAAGTAGGCACTGCAGCTAATGCCTACGGTTTTTTTTCAATCACCCTCCCGGTGGGATCTTATGAAGTTATGGCCTCCTTTATTGGTTATAAGCCGATTAGCAAAACTGTTTCTCTTCAGGTTTCGGCCATGGAAAATATTTTGCTTACGGAAGAGCCACCCTTACTAGAAGAAATAATTGTTACTCCTTCGGAGGATGTGGCGGAAGAAGTACAAGTCAATAAATTAAATGTGCAGCCTCGGGCGGTTGAGGAAAGGCCTGCTTTATTTGGTGAAGTAGATGTGGTGAAATCGCTGGAGTCTGTTCCGGGGTTTAAACTTCATTCCGATGGGTCCACGTTCTATTATGTGCGGGGCGGTCAACGCGATCAGAATCTCGTACTCATCGATGATTCACCGATCTACAACCCAAGTCATTTGCTGGGTTTATTTTCAACCATTATCCCGGATGCAGTAACGGATATCAATATTTATAAGGGTGATGTTCCGGCATCGATGGGCGGGCGGTTATCCTCAACCTTAGATATTCGTACCAAGAAGGGCAATGATCAACTTACCCAGATTTGGGGTAACGTGGGTCTCATCTCTACGAAGTTGGGTATTGAGGGACCAATCAAAAAAAATGCAAGCTCATTTTTAATCTCCGGTAGATTTTCACGACTGCAGTGGCTCTTTCAGGCGCAAGATCCTTCCATCAAAAAATTTAATTTTTATGACTTAACGGGAAAAATGAATTTCAAATTAAATTCAACCAACCGGATATTCTTTTCATTCTATACGGGAAGTGATAATTATTTTAATGGGAATAACGGAATCAATTGGTCGAACCGGGCCGGTACATTTCGCTGGAATAGTATTTTGAACAGTAAATTATTTTTAAACACCACACTATCAACCAGTGGCTATGATTATAATCTGTATACCGATGTTTCTACTGACGAGCGTTGGAATTCACACATCTCTAATGTTAACCTGAAGGCTGACTTTAGCTATTTCGTTAAGCCACAAAATGAAATTACGTTTGGGGTTGGATTAAACGGGTATAAATTTAATCCCGGTAACCTTCAAAGCGGATCGTTTAACCAGAAAGCCTCTAATACCTCTGTGCGTAACTCTTTGGAATTTGTTCTCTATGGAAATCAGGAAATCAAATTAAATAAACATTGGGGCCTAAACTATGGCATGCGTTTCTCTACCTGGACAAACACAGGCGAAGCTTTTGAATATATTTTTGATGGCAGCGGAAATCCTGTTGACACGTTGTATTACCAATCAGGAGAATCGTATATCACTTTTGCCAATTTGGAGCCGAGGGTAACCATTCAATATGTATTAAACGAACATGCCGCGCTTAAAGCAAGTTATATGCGCAATGTTCAGAATGTTCACCTGATCAGCAATTCCATCAGTCCGTTTACGTCACTCGATGTTTGGTTGCCGAGTAGTTATAATATTAGACCACAACGCGCGGATCAATTGACTTTGGGCTATCACGATCTACACGCACAAACAGGTATTTCGTGGGTGCTGGAAACATTTTATAAAAAGATGTATAACCAAATCGATTATGCAAATCATGCCGAATTACTATTGAATCCGCTTCTTGAAAATCAACTCCGGTTTGGGGAAGGTCATGCGTACGGGATTGAACTTCAGGCAAAAAAAGAGCAGGGACGCTTACGCGGAATGGCAGGCTACTCCTACGCACGGGCTAAACGAAAATTTGAAGATTTGAATAATGGAAAGACGTTCAATGCCTCGGGCGACAGGCCTAATCAAATTAACCTAACGCTTTCATACGATATAAACTTACGTTGGATGGTTGGCCTGAATTGGAATTATTTAACAGGCGCTCCGTACTCTTCACCCGTTAGTTTTTATACGTACAACGATTTGGAAACTCCCATCTATGGACAAAAGAATAATGACCGGCTTCCCAACTACCATCGACTGGATGCCTCGGCAACCTGGAAACTTAATAAAAACGCGGAGAAAAAGTATAAGCACAGTCTAACATTCGCTATCTATAATTTGTATGGCCGAAAGAATTCGGTATTTATAAATTATAATAAAACCGAGTTGGGCTATCGCGATTTTAAAGTTCCTTCGAATGTGTTGGAGAACGACCGGACCATCTCTCAATTCTTTCTCTTTCAATTTACACCTTCCGTTTCTTATATTTTTAAATGGCGATGAAGTTTAGATACGGTATTTTATTACTCTTAACTATGTTAATAGCCTGCGAAGAGGCCGTTGATAAACCGGTGTTATCACAAAATGAGAATTTATTGGCTGTTGAAGGAGTGTTAACCAATGAAAACAGAAGCCACTCCGTTACCCTTTCTTTTCCTTATCAATCGTTGAATGGACAAGCCATCCCCGCTACTGGCGCATTGGTTCAAATTATGCAAGGTGCCACCACTTACACGCTGACGGAATCACCAGTTGGTTCGGGAGTTTATCAAACTCCTGTCTTCAGGGCTGTGTTTGATGCCGTTTACACCTTACATATTCTACTTCAGGGTAAGGAATATTTTGCACAAGACAGTTCCATTCCTGTTGAACCACTGGCAGCCATAGAATATCGAAAAGTAAATAGCCAATATCAACTTGTATTAAAAACTACCGGATCCAGTGCCAACTATGTCGATCATTCCATTGACTGGAAAAACACGGCAGCATGTACGAGTAATACCTGCGAAGGGCGAATTGTGTTTTATGATTTAAAAACGATAGATGTAAACGAAATTTATAAACCAGCTAAGGAGGACTTTTTATTTCCTGTAAACACCACAATCATTCGAAGAAAATACTCAGCAAGCCCGGCTTATCGCGCTTTCCTACGATCAGTTTTATCAGAGACGGAATGGCGAGGTGGTATTTTTGATGTAGAACGTGCGAATACAGCCACTAACCTGAGTGCTGGAGCTATTGGTTTTTTTGCTGTTACCACGGTTGTTTCTGATACAATTGTAGTGGTTGAATAGCAACTTTTACGTGCAGGGTTTTTACATGCAGGGTTGTCAACCTTAAACAGAGCCAAAAGGTTGACAACCCTGCCCACCACCGCTGAAAATGGGCGATTAGGCATCAAATTCTCATATTTCAATAAAAAATAGAAATATTTTATTTCTCACGTAAGGGTAAGTGCTCCTGTTTGGGTTTTAGTAGGTGAAGGGGAAGTTCTAGAAGGCCCCAACCAAAACTGAATTAAAAACTAAAACTTAAAAATTATGAAGACCGCAAAAATCATCACTGGTTTATTTCTGGCTGGGTTGTTTTCGTTGGCGCTAACGTCATGTGAAAACAATGAGACCATTCAGCCGCAGCAAGATTTGTTGCCACAAACTTTTAGTGTGGATATCCCCGCATCGCTGAGTAACAAAAATAGCGTTAGCAATGGAAGAGCCTCAGGTAGAATTAAAGAAGACACATTGCAGGGCAACGATATGTATCTACACCTAAACACCTTTATTGCCGTAGGTGAAGGAGCTGCACAAATTGTAGAGGAATTTATTAATGGAATCCGTAAGTATAAAATTGATCGGATTCAGTCACTTACCTATACCGGTGAAGATGACAATCGTGTAAAAAACCTCGTGGTGTTATCCGATGTTACGTATGAGGACAAGATGTGGGATTATCAACTCACGATAACGGATGCGGAATCAGAAAATCAACCGGATGGGGGCAAGGCCTTGCAAATATTCTGGAACAAGAACCGCGTTGTAAGTGGCATCGCTATAATCAAACCTTATAATTGTGATCGTACACATAATGATAATGCTAAAGACGCTATGTTTAGAATTGATTATACAGAAGGCGGTTCGTTAGGATACGATGCGCAGATGGAGGTATCCATTTCCGGTCTGCCGTTAGCTAATCCTTTGGAAGATCCATTCTCCGTAAGCACGCTTAAAATGTTTGCAGGCAAGAAAGGCGATGTGGTCGATGTGTTTGGCAATACGAATCATCCTAACGCAATATTGTTCGCAGGCAACACAGGTTTTGATTGGGCATTTGTGGCATCGGGCAGTGATTCAAAAAACATTGGCGTGGCTGAAGTTGGATTACCACCCAGCGAGCTCGATGAAACAGATCGCACAGTATTGTTAAAAGAGTATTCCATAAAGAATGTGTTTACCAAAGAGATTACTGCGGCTTGGCCTGGCATCGACCAGAATTTATTGGCAGCCTTTTTAACAAACACGGCAGCCCCTGGTTATTTTGACGGAAAGAAAGGATTTTTAGCAGGTGGTGTATCTCCGGGTGCAGACTGGGATGTGCTGGCTGGCCGGTTAAATGGATTGACCCCATTTAATCCAAAGGATATCAGCGAGCTTGCTGTTGCTTTCAAATAGAAATTGTATCAGATAATAGTTTTAAGACCTCTGGCTTTCGCCAGAGGTTTTTGTTTCTTTGCACAAATTTTTACCAGATTATATGAAATCATTCATCTTAGTAGCTTTTCTATTCATGAGTACAACCCTTATTGGCCAATCTAAAAAAGAGCTTTCCGCAGAGGTAGCGAAACTAAAAGCAGAAATTGTTGAGTTAAACAAACCGAAAGTACCTAACCTCGATAATGAAAATAAGCGCGCCAGCTATGGCTTGGGTGTATTGGTCGCTTCTAATGTAAGAAGCCAAGGCGGTGATTCACTCGATTTAGAATCTCTTTACTTTGGAATACAGGATGTGTTTACTAAAAAGAATTTGCAAATAGATCAAGAAGAATGTTCTATGATTGTGCAAACCTATATGCAGGCAGCCATGGAGAAAAAAGTAGTCGCTATGAAAGCCGAAGAAAAAGCATTTCTAAGTGCTAATAAACTAAAGCCTGGGGTTAAAGAAACTGCTTCCGGACTTCAGTATCAGATTATCACATCCGGTACTGGAAAAACACCTACGGCTGATGATGAAGTGACGGTTCATTATGAAGGCAAATTGATAGGCGCAACAGAACCCTTTGATAGTTCAATTAAACGTGGGGAGCCCGCTACTTTTGGTGTGGGTCAGGTTATTGCCGGTTGGACAGAAGCCCTTCAGCTTATGAAGGAGGGTGACAAATGGATGTTGTTTATTCCGTCTGATCTGGGGTATGGCGAACGTGGCGCTGGAGGTCAAATACCACCTTATGCAACGTTAATATTTGAAGTGGAGCTAATTAAAGTTAATTAAACGCTTAGCCAGCTATTTGAACAATTGCTTTTCCAGTAATTTTTCTATCGATTAAATCTTGAAGCGCTTGAGGGGCTTGTTCAAGCGAATATATTTTATGGATGTGCTGATTGATTTTTCCTTCTTTAATCCAGGTAGTTAGTTGCGAAAAGTTTTGAGCGCTCTTTTCGGGTTCGCGCTCAGCAAAGCTTCCCCAAAAAACACCAATAATGGATGCGCCTTTAAGCAAAGGTAAGTTAGCAGGGAAGGATGGAATATTTCCGGAAGCAAAACCCACTACCAGGTATCGGCCTTTCCAAGCTATGGAGCGCAGAGCTTGTTCTGCTAACGATCCACCTACAGGGTCATATATCACATCAACGCCACGCTCGGCTGTAATTTCTTTTATTCGGGCTCGCAAATCTTCTGTTGAGTAATTGATTACATGGTGAGCGCCCATTTTTTTACAAACTTCAAGCTTATCATTGCTCGATGCAGCAGCAATAACTGTGGCTCCCATAATTTTACCCAATTGAACCGCTGCCAACCCCACACCGCCACCCGCTCCCAAAACCAATAAAGTTTCTCCTGACTTTAATTCCGCACGATCCTTCAAAGCATGGTACGAAGTACCATAGGTGTAAAGCGTTCCGGCCCCTTCTATGAAATTTAATCCGTTGGGTATGGTAAATACCCGCGAAGCTTTAACACTAACAAATTCTGCAAGACCACCCCAACCACATAATGCGATGACCGAATCGCCAACCTTAAGATGACTTACATTCTTTCCAACAGCATGAATAATTCCAGAAACCTCGCCTCCTGGTGAAAAAGGAAGTGCGGGTTTGAATTGATATTTGTTTTGAATAATCAGGACATCAGGAAAGTTGATGCCTACTGCTTTTACCTGAATTAATACTTCGCTGTCGGTAAGGGTTGGTATAGGTACCTCTGAAAACGCTAACGTATCCGGAAGACCATAATCCCTACATAGAACTGCTTTCATCAATGATGAATGGGTTGGAGATTATTTACTAAAGAGTTTTTTTAGCAGGCTCTTGCGCTCTGGCTTTGAATTTAATTTGTCAAGGGCCGTACGCAGATGCACTAAAAAGGCATCGTCCTTTATAAGGTAATCGATCACTTTTAATTTTTTCGTTTTAGATCGAATAATCTCTTCATCAACGGCTGTAATGTAAATGACAGGAACTTTTGAATTTTTTTTTCGAATTCCTTTTAGATACTCGAGGCCCGTTTGATCGGGATCATTTAAAAATATATGATCGAGTATGATCAGGTAAGGCCGAGAGTGATCGAGTGCTTTTATGGCTTCGCTACCGTCTTGAAATATCTGAGTTTGATATTCATCCATTTGACGGAAGTGTCCATTCATAAACTTCAGATAGACGGGATCGTCATCAATAATAAAGACCAACTTTTTCATTTGACAAATATTACCTTTTTGAGCAGAAACTCTAAACAAAGAGAAACAAAATAATGGGATTGGGTGTTACAAATACAACTCGATTGCTGGAGAGTAGATATTGAAAACTTGTGGAGAGTGTTGTTTTATTTCAGTCAAATAGGTCGACTAAAAAAACATTCTTATAAATCTGGATGAATTACTTCGACTAAATAGATTCTTAATCCCGGCTCACTCCGCCAATTTGAAAATAATCGGCAGCACCATGCGCTGCTTTACAGCCTTTCCGCGTTGGCGGCCCGGATTCCAGGGTGGTGAGTTTTGAATAATGCGAATGGCTTCTTCATCGCAGCCAGCCCCAATTCCCTTAATTGCTTTTACATCGGTAATCTTGCCATCTTTACCAATCACAAACTCTACAAATACTCTTCCTTCAACACGCATCCTGCGAGCCATGGCTGGGTATTTAATGTTTTCGGCCATGTATTGATAAAAGGCGGCCAGCCCTTCCTTTGGAGCAGCGGGAAACTCAACAATGCTAAAAATTTCCTCCACATTTTCCTCTACTACTTTGGGCACTTCAATTACTTCTACTTGCTGAATTTTTGTATCCTCGGTCACTTCAATATCAAATACAAATTTGATTTCTTCTTTTATCTCTTGCTCATCGGGTACTTCCACTAAGCGAGGTTGTTGAATCACAACCTCAGGCGTGGGCGGTATTTCAGTTGCAGGAACATCCATCATCACCTCAAAGGTGTTCGTGTTGCGAGATATTAATTCGACAATGGGTGTATCATATTGCTTCCATTCAAAAGCAAGTAAGATCAGGGAGAGCGTTATAAATAGACTGATGCTAAAGAAGAAGACTTCTTTATTATTCAGATCGGCTTGTGCAGTTTTTTTAATTTCCAGTGCCATACCTTCACTGATTTATTGTTCAATTTCCTGATATAAGATTAATTTTCTTTTATCAGTTAATCTATGACATTAGTCAGTTTATGGCAGGGAAATAATGACTAAAATGGTAGGGACTAAAGATTGGCCAGCAGAATGATAAGAAATGCCAAAATGAGTACAATGGCGAGCCATTTTATAACGGGCGTATGCCCGGCAAACTCATAGGCACAAATAGGACAAACTTTACTTTTCGCATCTACTTCCATGGCGCATGAAGGACACTCTTTGGTTTTCACAAATTAGTTATTCAACCACTTTATAAATTTTCCCCACAAGGTTTTGGGTTGCGCTTCCTGTTTAACAGAAATCTCTTCAACCGGCTCTTCGTATAGTCGGGTCGCTTTAGTCGGTCGCCCTACTTTCACTTTATTAAAATAATTATCTCTTCGTCTTTCCTTCTCCCGTTCTAACGCAGCCCGCTTTTTCTCTTCCAATTCACGCGCTTCTTTGTCCCTTTGTTGGGCGATAGGATTTTTCCACGGACGCTGTGCTGTTTCGCGATTGGTTGGTGATTGTGGTTTTTTTCTTTCCCCTCGTGGGGCTCTTTCCCTTTCGGGGATTGGTTGACCGTCTGGAGATGTGGACTCGGGCACCTCTTTTTTCTTTGACTCCGGCAAATCGATTTTTCCTAAAACTTTTAATCCAGATAATTCAACTTTAGGCGCTTTAATCACTTCCGGCTTTTCTTCAATGGAATCAGTTTGAGCGATTAGTACTTCCGACCGGATTTCTTCCCTTACAGGTTCTTCTGCCACAACGATTGCTTCCGGCTCTTTAGCTATTGGCTCAGCTTCAATTTCTGAATTAAGATAAACGACTACCTCTTGAAGTTTTTCGGGTGCGAAATGGCGTACAATATCCTCAACCGACTCATCTTTTAATTTTGCATTCGATCCTTCTTCCAGATAAATCTGACGGGCAGCAAGAAAGTCAACTATTTGGGAAGGTCGTAAGGCCAGTTTTCTGGCTAGTTGTCCAAGTCGCATAGGTGTTTAGGATCAAATGAAAGCGCAATATACTTTGTTCCTTAAACACATAAAATTCAGCGAATAAGCTAATCTGGCTTTTGTCGCCATTTTTTCTTGTCCGAATGTTGTTTCTTTTGATTCAACCGGGTTTGCTTAGCTGCTTTTCCAGGTTTGGTGGGTTTTCTTTTTTTTCTTTGCGTAAAGGCCTTGGTAAGCAATTGAGAAAGTTTTATCAAAACAACTTCCTTGTTTTCTAGTTGCGATCGAGAATCCTGAGCGGTAAGTAGTAGAATGCCGTCCTTGGTTATTTGTGTGTGTAGCTTTTTAAGAATTATTTCCTTTTGCTCTGGGGAAATGGAGGACCCCGCAACATCCCATCGCAGCGTTACTTTCGAGTTTACCTTATTTACATTCTGGCCACCCGGGCCACTGCTTCGCGAAGTGGTAAAGACCAGCTCAGGTTGTATCGAGTCTAAAAGGGGTGGAGCAATCATATTTCCTGTTACTGTTCTGAGATAAACTCAGGCATCCATTCAAACATCTGGTAATGCTCGCCATTCATACCTAATTTTTCATATACTTTTTGAGCAGCCAGATTTGTTTTATCAACGTATAGCCGAATGCCCCGATAGTCTGATTCTGGCGTGACCAAACTTTTAACGTGTTCATACATTTTTTTATAAATACCCTGCCCTCGATAATCAGGCAGAACATAAACCGATTGAATCCAAAGTATTGTGCCATAGCGCCAATCACTCCATTCGTAGGTTGTTAGTAAACTGCTCACCACCTTTCTAGTATCTTTATCCTCGGCTACATAGTAAGCCCCCTTGTCAATATCCTTAAAAACAGCATGAACACCTTCGGTAACGGTGTGATAGTCGAGATTTATACCTTCTGTCTCTAAAGCCATTTTTTGTTGAAACTCAATGATTGAGATGGCGTCATCAAGTACAGCAGATCGTACGGTAATCATAAAGCTTGTTTAATATCATTAATCAAATCCCCGGCATCTTCAATGCCTACAGAAAATCGCAACAGTTTATCGGAAATGCCAACATGCTTACGTTCTGCGGCTGTAAGTTTCGCGTGCGAAGTTTTAACAGGCGAGGTGATGGTCGATTCAACGCCCCCTAAGCTAATGGCTCGCTTAATGTATTTTAACTTTTTGATAAACTTATCCGGATCACCTTTTACTTCAAAAGACAACATTCCTCCAAAACCACCTGGCATTTGTTTTTTTGCAATGGCATGTCCGGGATGATTTTTTAAGCCGGGATAATAGACTCCACCAATTTTCGATTCACTCTCAAGAAATTTTGCGAGCGCCAAAGCATTTGCATTTTGTTGTTTTACACGAAGTACAATGGTTTTTAAACTACGCTCTACCAGATAACAAGACTGCGCGTCTAAGCTTCCACCAAAGTGCATGGCGCTTTGTTTAATTTTTTCTGTTAGTTTTTTCGATGACACCATAGCCCCACAACAAATGTCGCTGTGGCCACCAATATATTTGGTGCCGCTATGGGTAACCACATCAATTCCAAAATCAATTGGATTTTGATTTACCGGACTGGCAAAAGTATTATCGATGATGGTGACAATTCCATGATTTTTTGCCATCAGGGCAATGGCTGCCAGATCGGTGATTTTCAATAAGGGATTAGAAGGCGTCTCCACATAAATCACTTTCGTGTTTTTGCGAATCGCCTTTTCAAAGCTCTTCAAATCAGAAACATCAACCATGGCGTGTTCAATACCGTACCGTCCAAATTCATTTAATGCAGCATGATGGGTGCCGCCATAGAGATCGTGCTGAAGTAAAATATGATCGCCAGATTTTACCATCGCAAACAACGAGGTCATAATAGCGGCCATACCCGAACTGAACATGAGCCCATCCTCCCCATTCTCCAAAGCCACTAATTTTTCAACGGCTGCTTTTTGATTGGGAGTATTGTAATAGCGCGGGTAGCGAACTCCGGCCTCATAATCGTAGGCGGCCGAAGGATAAATAGGCGTAACTACGCCACCAAACAAAGGATCGCCAATAGAACCAGCGT
>JAGPBO010000247.1 GCA_018063305.1 Cyclobacteriaceae bacterium | reverse complement strand
TGGTAAGCATTACATCATCTCTGAAAGGGTATAACTCCGCGGCCTTTGGTAACATCATTGGAAGTAACAACTTCAATTTACTTCTCATTCTTGGTGTGGCCGGTTTAATCTTTCCTTTAGTTGTTCTGCGTAATACCGTTCGCTATGAAGTTCCTCTTTCATTACTTGGCGCAGCCATACTTTTTATTCTGGTAAATGATACGCTAGTATGGGGTGACAAGTTGAATAGACTTAGCCGCGGTGATTCAGCAGTACTCCTTGGTCTATTTGGTCTATTCATGGTTTATATCATTCGAACAATGAAAAACGCTGCAGATTTTGATCAGGATCAACAAATAAAAGTTTTCAAAACCCCGAAGTCAGTTGGGTTTATAATTCTTGGGTTAGCCATGTTGGTTGGGGGTGGAACTCTAGTGGTTGACAATGCCATACTTGTTGCTAAAACGTATGGATTGAGTGATAAGCTAATCGGCTTAACTATATTAGCTGCTGGTACATCGTTGCCCGAACTTGCAACTTCTGCCGTGGCTGCTTATAAAAGAAACACAGATATTGCTATCGGTAATGTTGTTGGTTCTAACATCTTTAATCTGCTATTTATCTTACCTATAACGGGTATGATTAATCCCATGGAATTCAATCTGGCCTTGAATTTTGATATTTCAGTTTTGGTTGTAGCCACGGTTGTCCTCATGATTTTTATGTTCACACTAAATACACGCAAACTCGATCGATGGGAAGCAGCCCTTTTACTTTGCGGATACATTGTCTACACCGTCTATCTGATCAGCCTCGGATAATAATCAGAATCTATCATTTTGCTTCTATCTTTGCAACTTTTGAGCATGGATAGAAAACTCTTATTTATACGATTAAGCCTGGTTGCTGTTTCAGTTGGAATACTTGCGGGTTCGTCCGTGCCAGGGCACAAAATACCCGCGGCATTTTCGCTCACGCCCGATAAGTTGATTCATTGCGTTGAATATTTTGTGTTGGGAATAGTTTTATACCGATGGCTGAAAGAAGAGTTTGAAATAAAAACAACTTTCCTTCTGATTCTCACCGTTATTATTGGCTCTGTCTGGGGAATTCTAGATGAGAATTATCAACGATTAATACCCGGACGAAATTCAGATTTCTGGGATTGGGTTTTAGATACAATTGGAGTATCTATAGCTGCCGTCAGTAGTTATTACTTTGGATCCGGAACAAGTAGTCATAAAAAAAGGCTGTCTCATAATTGAAACAGCCTCTCCTTTTCAATAGAAATATTATTTCACCTTTGCTTCTAACTCTGTAATTTTCGCTTGAGCTTCCTGCTTTCCTAAGGAAAGAGATTTCTTGTATAGCTCGATCGCCTCTTTTAATGTCTCCTTCTTTTTCTTAGGTGCTAATTTGGTACGCTTAGCAGCCTCTTCAACGGCTTGTGCCCTCGCAAAATAACCATCGGCTTCGCTTACCTTACTTGAAATCATCAGCTCCTGAATTTTAGCCTCAATCAAAGCAAGCTCTTGCTGCTTGGCAACAATCTGAGCTTCTTTGTCTGTTAACTCCGCTTCTTGCAATCCTACAGTGGTAATCAGGTTTGCGTTTTCGTTGCGTAGCTGATCAACATGCTCATTTAAAGAAGCAATCTCTTTATTGCGCTCTTCTAAATCGGCCTTCAATTTTTTGATTGTAGCCGACAACGCATTGGTATTACCTTTCGATTTCTTTAACGACTTCTCCAGATCTTCTATTTTATTCTGGGTATCCTTTACGTAGTTATTGATATCTTTCATACGAGCCGTGTAATTATCATAGGTGGTACCTTCCACCATGTTAACTCTGAGCACGTTACGGTTAGCATCAATAGAATCCATCAATACAGTAACCTCCTGCAGGGTCTGTGCAAATTGCTGGCTTGTCTGCAACTCACTTTTCAGTGAATCGACTTGTGATTTCAATTTTTCGGTTTCTTTACCACAACTCATCATGGTAGCTGCGACAGTGCATACGAATAATAATTTCTTTAGCATAACAGTTGTTAGTTTTTAGGGTTTAGTAGGTCAAAATTACTGCGATTAATTCGCTTCCAAGTTGGAAGAACAAAAAATAAATTCAAATCGGATGAAATCCTTCGACAACATGTAAATTGCAGCCCTTTTAAGGCCAGAATTCTCTTTAAATGCCCAAATTGATTACCACGCACACGCGTATCGCAGACCTGGGCAAACCCCGGGTTGTAATAATTGGTGGAGGGTTTGGGGGTATTGAAGTAATTAAGGGACTTAGAAAATATAAGGCACAGGTGGTCCTTTTTGACAAGCATAACCATCACACCTTTCAGCCTCTGCTCTATCAAGTAGCCACTTCAGGGCTCGAGACTAATTCGATTGTTGCTCCGTTTAGGAAGATGTTTGGGTCCTACAGCGATTTCTATTTTCGGCTAGGAGAAGTTAAAAGAATCAATCCCCAAGAAAATTCCATTGAAACCTCTATCGGTTCTATAAAGTACGATTACCTGGTGATTGCTACGGGCGCGGTCACCAATTTCTATGGATTATCTGAAGTTGAGAAGAACGCCTCATCGATGAAAAACATTGTGGATGCAACCAAACTTCGCAATAAAATTATCCGTCATATGGAATATGCCTTGCTAACTGAAGATCAGGAGGTAATGAATAGTCTGATGGATTTTGTAATTGTGGGTGGCGGCCCTACAGGTGTTGAGCTTTCCGGGGCACTTACTGAGCTAAAGAAGAATGTTTTTCCAAAAGATTATAAGGAACTCGACATGCGTGCCATGGATATCCATTTGATCGAAGCTTCACCTCGGTTATTAAATGGAATGTCGAAGCAAGCCGGAGAAAAAGCCCTGCAGTTTTTAACAGAAATGGGCGTAAAAGTTCATTTGAATACCGCAGTGAAATCGTATGATGGCTATGAGATACACCTGAGTACAGGCGAAAAGCTTATTTCTAAATCTTTAATCTGGGCTGCCGGAGTAAAAGGTAATCCCGTAGAGGGCATAGACCCAACTATTATTGCTCGGGGAAATCGATTAAAGGTTGATGAATTTAATCGGGTAAAAGGATACGAGAATATTTTTGCTATTGGTGATGTTGCCCTCATGGAAGGGGACATTAATTCGCCCACAGGCCATCCGATGATGGCGCCACCGGCTCAACAGCAAGGAAGACTTGTTGCTAAAAACTTACAAAATTTAATAAACAAGAAACCGCTTAAGCCTTTTAGGTATTTCGATAAAGGATCGATGGCTACGGTCGGTCGCAACAAAGCGGTCGTGGACATGAAAGGCATTCGCTTTCAGGGATTTTTTGCCTGGTACGTTTGGATGTTTGTTCACCTGATGTCCATTGTTGGATTTAGGAATAGAGTGTTTACTTTTTTTAGTTGGATGTGGAATTACTTTACCTTCGACCGCAGTAACCGGTTGATTATCGGGCGAAATGAGGAGAAGATAAATCAGGAAGAATTGAACAAGTAATCGATCTAATGGATTCAAAAGATTCAACACATCATAGATTATCTACAGCCGGAGTATTAATTGCCATGGGTATCATCTATGGTGATATAGGTACCTCCCCCTTATATACACTTAGATTTATTGTGGGCGATCACATTATAACCGAAGATCTGATTTTTGGTGGATTGTCTTGCGTATTCTGGACGCTCACATTAATCACCACCATCAAATATGTTTACCTGGCTCTTAATGCCGATAACAAAGGCGAAGGTGGAATTTTTGCACTCTACGCATTAGTACGAAGATATAAAGCACAATGGGTCATATTCCCTGCTATTATTGGCTGTTGTACGCTTATAGCTGATGGGTTTATCACACCCGCCATCAGTGTTACCTCTGCTGTTGAAGGTTTGCGATCTCTCAATCCGGATATTACCGAGCAAACCATCATCACCATCGTTATTGCCATTCTTTTAGCACTCTTTCTGTTTCAACAATTTGGAAGCAGTGTAGTGGGTAAAACCTTTGGACCTGTCATGTTGGTTTGGTTTATATTTATCGGATCCATTGGGCTCTTTCATTTGTTGGGCAATATTTCTGTATTAAAAGCATTGAACCCCGTTTACGCTTACCATCTTTTGGTAAAATATCCGGGTGGTTTTTGGATTTTGGGAGCCGTGTTTTTATGTACCACAGGAGCCGAAGCAATGTATTCCGATCTGGGCCATTGTGGTAAGACTAACATTCGGGTGGGCTGGGTATTTGTAAAGATATGTTTGCTACTGAGCTACTTTGGGCAAGGGGCGTGGTTACTGGAACATCAGGGAACAAAATTAGAGGGCGCCATTCCATTTTTCGAAATCATGCCAGAAGTTCTTCTATTCTTCGGTGTGATTATCGCCACCATGGCAACCATTATTGCCAGTCAGGCATTGATCTCAGGTACGTTTACGCTTGTAAACGAAGCCATGAAATTAAAACTTTGGCCCGCCACATTAGTGAGGTACCCCAGCCAGCTAAAAGGTCAAATCTATATTCCCTCCATCAACTGGATTTTGATGTTTGGCTGTATTCTGGTGGTTCTCTTTTTCAAAGAATCAAATGCCATGCAATCGGCCTATGGGTTGGCCATCACTTTTGATATGCTGATGACAACGTCCTTGTTGGTTTATTATTTTTCAACCTCTAAAAAATCAACAGTAAGAACTTCCTTAATCGCACTTGCCTTCTTTTCTATTGAAGGATCATTCCTCATTTCGAACTTAAGTAAGTTCAGACATGGAGGTTGGTTTTCCTTTTCCATTGCGTTTATATTTTTCCTCATGATGTATATTTTGTTGCGTGCCCGAATGCTGCGCGACAGGCATACAGAATTTGTTGACTTAAAACATTATGTTCCCTTAATACAGGATTTACAGCTCGATACTTCCGTGCCGAAGGAAGCGACAAACCTGGTTTATATGGCGGTAGCCAACAGTAAGCGATACATTGATTCAAATATTATCTATTCCATATTTAAGAAGCGACCAAAACGGGCCGATGTCTATTGGTTCGTTCATGTAGATACCGTAGATAGCCCGTACACCTCTAAATATTCTGTAGACACAATCATTCCTAAAAAATGTTTTTTCATTCGGATCAAACTGGGATTTAAATCAGACCATCGCGTGAATCTACTCTTCAATAAAATTCTTCATGATATGGCCGGTTCTGCAGAAATTGATTTAACCAGCCATTACGATTCTCTTCAGAAGCACAGCATGCCTGCCGACTTTAAATTTATTATGCTACACTCCTTAGCATCGGTGGATAGCGAAATATCTACATTCGATAACCTGATCATTCAGGGCTACCGGTTCATAAAAAAACACAGCCTGACTACCGAAGAAATGTATGGACTTGAACTGGCCAACGTGGAGGTGGAACGCGTGCCTATTATGGTTGGCCCTCCCGCTAAGGTGCGCATCAAACGTGAAAAAGAAGACACTGAAAGGGAAAAAGAGCTCCG
>JAGPBO010000246.1 GCA_018063305.1 Cyclobacteriaceae bacterium | reverse complement strand
GGATTTTCTGTCGTTGCACCTATCAACGTAATCGTTCCCTTTTCTACCGCCCCCAACAAAGCATCTTGTTGCGATTTATTGAATCGGTGAATCTCATCAATAAAAAGAATTACCCGACTTGTTCTTTTTGCCTGATCAATTATTTCGCGAACATCTTTAACCCCCGCACTTACAGCACTAATCATGTGAAAGGGCCGCTTTACTTCATTGGCAATTATATTCGCGATGGTTGTTTTTCCCACCCCGGGTGGCCCCCACAAAATCATGGAGGGAATATTTCCCGTTTCGATAGCTCGTCTGATAATTCCATTCGGCCCCACCAAATGCTCCTGCCCAATCAAGTCTTCGAGTCTAGCGGGTCGCATGCGTTCAGCTAAGGGTGAAGTAGAATTTAATAACATCAGATAATCAGGAAAACGGTTAACGCGCTGATACCATACCAACACTAAGAAAGAACATAAATACAAACGAAGTAAGGAAACCTCTTTTTATTTTGGGAATCGAAAATTTAAAATAAATCAAGCTATCTATAGCAATTCTCTTTTTTCGAAATCTTCTACTAACTCCTTCACTAAAGAGAAAGTTTCTTGAACTCCGCCAATGTCTTCTCAAGCATTTGATCATCAAAGTCCAGATGCGTAACTAATCGGATTTCCTTATCTCCAAACTTGATAGCTTTGATTTGCTGCTCGGCCAGTTTGGATAAAACCTGTTCAGGTGTTATCGAATCGGCCACCGAAAAAATAACAATGTTTGTATCTACCGGCATGACCGACTTAATCCATGAAATTTTAGAAAGCGCTTTACCCAGCTCCGCAGCTCGTTTATGATCTTCCATGAGACGCACAAGGTGATGATCCAAAGCATAAATTCCGGCAGCAGCCAGAAAACCCGCTTGCCGCATGCCACCTCCAAAAGCCTTGCGCACTCGCCTTGCTTTGGACTCAAGTTCTTTTTTACAAACCAACACCGAACCAACTGGGGCACCTAATCCCTTTGACAAGCATATAGAGATAGTATCAAACTGTTTGCCATACTCTTCTGCTTTATCTTTTGTTCCGGCCAACGCATTAAACAGTCGGGCACCATCCAAATGCATGTGCAAGCCTTTACTACGGGCAAACTGACTAACCTTTTTTATCTGATCAAGAGTATAAAAACTTCCGGCTTCGCGCACCACTGTGTTTTCTAATGCCACTACCGAAGTTATAGGCTGATGCGCATCCTGGGTATTATTAATATTCGGTTCTATTTCATCTACCGAAATTCTACCGCGATCGCCATTCAATAACCGTACGCTGACTAAACTATTTCCGGCCAGGCCGCCCCCTTCATACTTATAGATATGAGCGCCTTTATAACAGACTACCTCCTCATAAGGATTCGTGAGAATTTTAATCCCGATTTGGTTGGTCATAGTGCCCGAAGGACAAAAAACAGCGGCATCCATGCCCAATAAGGCTGCGCACTTTGCCTCCAGTTTTTTCACACTGGGGTCTTCCCCAAAAACATCATCGCCCACTTCGGCCTGCATCATCGCGGCATGCATGGCTGGGGTTGGCTTAGTTACGGTATCGCTTCGTAAATCAATAATCATAAGCTTTTCTTAAAAAATTCAAGTTACAAAAAGAGGCCTTTAATCGGATTAAATCTGAGGGTATTTGGTTTTTAGCCCTGATGGTTCTACTTTTGTCCCTCCAAATCGCTGGGTGAGCCCCGTTTTGAGCGGGAGTAGCTCGTTGGATTCATATCCGCCAGCTGGCGGACACAGATTCTATAAAAAGGAAGAAAGTTGTTCTTCTTAAAAATATATCGCGGGGTGGAGCAGTTGGTAGCTCGTTGGGCTCATAACCCAAAGGTCACAGGTTCGAGTCCTGTCCCCGCTACTACAAAGGCTTTCAGAAATGAAGGCCTTTTTTATTGCTGGTGATTTATAAGGTGGCTCATATCCGCCAGCTGGCGGACACAGGTTCGTCCCGATAGCTATCAGGAGTCCCCGTCCCCACTACAAAGGCTTTCAGAAATGAAGGCCTCTTTTATTTATAAGCATTTTGTTGGCTATGCTCACAGGTTCTCCCCGATGGTGGTCACCAAGACTGAAAGCTTCCGCTTAGAAGATTCGTTTGATTTTATAGAGGATAATTAATTTTTTATTGGCTTATATGTCAATACTAAGTATTCCGTTTGGTAAATGGAGATTGAACAAAATTTACTATCCAAATACTCCGCACTTCAGCTGACTTTGTCTTTTCTTTTAGCATTTACTGTTCATCCCAGATAAACACAACTCATCTCTATAAAAATCACTTCGTGTAATAGGAAGCAACAAAACTTGCGATGCACCAGTTAATAAGGAAGTGAATTAAGCTGGCCAGTTTAAGACTTGTGTTCGAGTTAATGTTTACTAAAATTTTAAGGTCATGAAAAAACTAATGTTAGTGGCAGCTGTATGGCTGATGGGTGTTGGAGTAATCTTTGCACAGGGTGGAGTTGAAAAAACCAAAAAGATAAAAAAAGATGAAGTGCCTGCAGTAGTGCAAACTTCGCTTCAAAACGATTTTGATCTTGCTTCGCCAGATGGAACCTGGACGCTGCAATATTCAGAATCAAGTGCTGGAGCTGGTAAGCCTGCTATTTTAAAACCTGTTTGCTACACGTTCTATCAGAAAAATGATGGCAACAAGGTGGAAATTCAGTTTAGCCCTGAAGGTAAATTGGAACATGCAAAAGGAATTGAGAAGACGGGTGACAATGTAGGAGGTCGTTAAAGGCACCCACTCAAAAAAAGTCAATTTAAAAAGTAAGGGTGCGGAAGTGTCTTTACTTTTTTGCTTTTACAGGAGTTACCAAAGACATCTCTAAACTTAAATGGTAACTTTGTACACATGTCCAATCCTCATAAATCCGGTTTCGTAAGTATAGTGGGTCGCCCCAATGTTGGTAAGAGCAGTTTGATGAATAAACTAGTAGGTGAAAATCTTTCCATCATAACTTCCAAAGCACAAACCACCCGCCACCGCATTATGGGCATTTTGAATGGCGATGATTTTCAGATTGTTTATTCGGATACACCCGGCATTCTGGAACCTAAGTACGAGTTGCAGGAAGCCATGATGGGCTTTGTAAAAGTATCGTTGGATGATGCCGATCTTATTCTACTGATTGTAGAACTAGGTGAAAAATATGATGAGGTTTCGTTTGCCTTGCTGAAGAACATACAAACTCCCATCGTTTTGGTGATCAACAAAATTGATCTCGCTGTTGGGTCGCAGGTAAAAGACAAAATTGATTATTGGAAAAGTCTGATCCCGACCAAAGAAATTATTACGGTATCTGCTTTGGCGGGAACTAACGTTGACGGGTTGCTGGATACTATTAAAAAGCATTTACCTGAGCACCCGCCATATTATCCGAAAGATGATTTGACTGATCGTAGCGAGCGATTTTTTGCTGCTGAAATTATTCGTGAAAAAATATTTTTGAATTACAGTCAGGAAATTCCGTATAGCTCGGAAGTAGGCATTGACACTTTTAAGGACGAAGGAGACCTGCTGCGCATTCGTGCCATTATATATGTGGAGCGCGATTCACAAAAAGGAATTCTGATTGGCAAAGGGGGCAGTTCACTAAAGAAAGTAGGCACCGAAGCGCGTGCAAGCATGGAATCATTTTTTGGCAAGAAAGTGTTTTTGGAAACGCACGTAAAAGTGGCCGACAATTGGCGCAAACAAAAACTTAAGCTTCAGCAGTTTGGGTATTTAGGGTAATCCCTCACCCTGCCCCCTCCCCAGGGAAAGGATAATACAGGCTTCGTTTAACAAGTATCGTTTCATTAGGAGGGGTACGCACCAATCAAAATACCAAGTCACTTAGCCTTAATTTGTTACCTTTGCGATCCGAAAAATTCTGATCACCGTAATCATGGCAAACATAGTAGCAATAGTAGGCAGACCAAATGTGGGTAAATCCACCTTTTTTAACCGTTTGGTAGAACAACGGCAAGCTATTATGGATGACATGCCTGGTGTAACCCGTGATCGGCACTATGGCTATGCCGAGTGGATTGGTAAGTTTTTTACCGTAATCGATACGGGCGGATATGTAACCGGATCGGACGATAAGTTTGAATCGCAGATTCGCAAGCAAGTTGAACTGGCATTGGATGAATGCACAGCCGTAATCTTTATGGTGGATTGCAAAACCGGCCTTACCGGTTACGACAAGGAGTTTGCACAGATTATCCGTAGGTCAAAAAAGCCAGTATTTCTTGTCGCCAACAAAGCCGACAACCCTACCAAGACAGCCGAGGCGAATGAGTTCTATGAACTAGGCATGGGTGAAGTGTACACCATGTCAGCCGAAAATGGATCAGGCACCGGGGAATTATTAGATGATCTCGTTAAAGTTTTTGAAAGCGAAGGGGTAGAAGATCCAGATGCCGGTATTCCAAAAATTGCCATCTTAGGAAGACCCAATGCGGGGAAGTCATCATTCCTGAATGCTTTGTTGGGCAAAGAGCGGAGTATCGTAACGGATGAAGCGGGCACTACACGCGATGCGATCCACACGCGTTATAAAATGTATGGCAACGATTTTATTCTGATAGACACTGCGGGTATTCGTAAGAAAAGTAAAGTAACGGAGGATATAGAATTTTATTCGGTATTGCGATCACTACGAGCATTAGAAGAAAGTGATGTATGTATTATAGTGGTGGATGCCGAACGCGGATTGGAATCGCAGGATGTTAACATTATTGTGTTAGCCCATAAACAATCAAAAGGTATTGTGATTATGGTTAATAAGTGGGATCTAATTGAAAAGGATACCAATACAGCAGAAAAATTTAAGAAGGCGATGCAGGAAAAGCTGGCCCCTATCGACTACATCCCTATGATTTTTACCAGCGTGTTAACCAAGCAGCGAATCTTTCAGGTAATCGAAAAGGCGGTAGAAGTTTATACGAATAAGACCAAGCGAATACCCACATCGGTTCTTAATGATGCCATGTTACCCGAAATCGTGCACTATCCCCCGGCCGCAATCAAAGGCAAGCACATTCAGATAAAATATATTACGCAGATTCAAGCCCGCTCGCCATCGTTTGCCTTTTTCTGTAACCTACCACAATACATCCAGGAATCTTACACGCGCTTTTTGGAAAACAGGCTCAGAGAAAAATTTGACTTTGAAGGCGTACCCATTCGCCTCTTCTTCCGAAAAAAATAATCAGCAAACGGTTGCTGAACCTATTAACCCTAGGATAAATTCCGTTTAACGGCTAATAGTGTATTAATAAGGTTTTTTTCTTACACATAAGGTCTATTGTCGCCTATCTTACTATCTTTGCAGCCAAAATCAAAAAAACCAGTAAACTATGAAAAACATTATTGCATCTCTTATCGTATTTGGCTTTGCGGTAGCGATGGTTTCTTGCGGTGCTAAGAAAGAAGAAGCTGTAGCTACAGATTCTTCCGTATCAACT
>JAGPBO010000245.1 GCA_018063305.1 Cyclobacteriaceae bacterium | reverse complement strand
GAGTAGGTCGACTCAGCAAAGTCCGCAGCTATTCTTTATGAAATCGGTAAATCAGCAAGAACTGATACACCCAACCATCGCGAATGTCTGTGTTTAGTTGTTCACGATCATCGCCAATATAAGTTAAGGGAAAGCCGATTGTGATTTTATCATCTTCATCGTACACCCTATAATGCCTGCCGATTGAATGACCAAACTTAGTAAGGAGTCCCAGTCGTTTGGTTAAATTGAATTTCAAATATCCTGTCACCTCATTGTTCGCACGCTCTACATAGCCATCGTTTCCTGTTGAGGTAATGTTTGTGAGATGATAAGTTCTTACCATACCCGCATAGTTAAAACCTATCGCGAATTTAGGGTGCAAGGCGTAATTAAAATCGGCCGATACCGGGGCGGTTACATTGGCCTCGAATCGTTTGGAAGGACTCAGGTAGTAAATACCAAAGAGTGGCACCACCCAGGGACCAAAGAGTTCGCTGTTTGAATATAAACCAACCTTATAACTGGTAGTACTATTTTTCTTATACTTTAAAAGCGCAAATCCACCCAGTTGAAAATCCTTTTTTGTGATTTGCTCAAAGTCGGAGGCCATCTTGGGAAGCAACACATAGGTGCCCGACCATTTTTCTGAGTGCACCTGGTTCATTCCGAGTTTCAAATTAATAGATGAAAAGGTTTCGTTTTGGCCTTCTTCAAATAGTTGCGTTTCAATTCTTTCTAAAATAAAACCTGTAATAAAGTTAATGCGACTGTTCAGAACAATGGGAATTGTAGTTTCTAAATCTAATTCCTTAATCCGACTGGCAACGTCACTATCAACAAAAGTATTTTGTACCGTATTGTTGTAGTTCAATTTCACCACGTCCACATACTCTTGTGCACAAGCTAGATTTGCAAATAATGATATGTACAGGTGAATACCAGTACACATTAATTTTATTTGAGTCTTCATGTACTGAATTTAGATCTTAATAGAATGGACTATACTTAAATAGTACGGATACCCAGACCAGGGAAAGAAGCGACAGTCCCATTAATATCAGGTTGATCGGATCTGTTACCGGCTGACCACTAAAGTAGATCAGGAAAGAACTTGAAATTATAATCCGAATCATTTCTGAAGTCCGAAGCCACTTGGTAGATTCCATAATCCCGCTCCAATTGATGATCATATGCCATAGAAAAATACTACCCATCCACCGCTCTGCCGTTCCCCAGGGAGATTTTGGGTCAATGACCATCATCATAAGAGCAATGCCTAGTATGATATGAAGAATTAAGTAGGGCTTAGATCCGGTAAACATGGTTGATCTAAAGCGCACCTGATTTTGTTCTGTCACTTCTACCAAAGGTGGTTTGGGGGCCAGCCCTTCGGGTCGCCACCCCAAGGGCATAAACCATATTTTCAGTTTGTCAATCCAACGAGGTGCGGCTACTGCATCTTTCCAAAGGAGTTTGTAATAATGAAAGTTAATGGTGATCGGATTCCAGGTATTAGGTGGACTGTACATACCATAAATTACTTTCTCATCCTCTTCGGCATACGAGCCAAACAGTCGATCCCAAATAATTAGAAATTCCCCAAAATTTTTATCGAGGTAGGCGAAGTTTATGCCGTGATGTACCCGATGATGAGAAGGGGTAGTAAAGATGAATTCAATCCAACGCCAGAGTTTTGGAATTAATTCGGTGTGATGTAAAAATGAAATAAACAGATGTAGGCCAGTCATCGCGTAGATATCAACGGGCTTAAAGCCGATCAGCGTAAGCGGCCAAAAGAACATAAAGGAAAAAAGACGTTGGGTAACACTGGCACGTAAGGCTACAAAGAAGTTCATCTCTTCGGCCGAATGATGAGGCGAGTGGGCAGCCCACATAATATTAATATGATGACCCCAGCGATGTACCCAATAGAATATAAAATCGATTCCCAGCAGTAACAAAAGAAAAGACACAAGATTCATCTCGATGTTATCAATCAGACGAAAGTTTGTCCACAGCCAGTTATACACTACATAGACACCTGCCGCTACCAACACATTCATAGTTTGATTACCGAGTGCAGTGCCAAAGTTTGCGACAGCCTCCTGAAAGGAGATATAATTTTTTTTATAGTACCAGCATAAGGTGATTTCCAACAAAATAAAGCCAAGGGCTATTGGCGTAAGCAGAGCATAGATATTTGCATTCATAACAGCGGGGTTGATGGATTTTTTTTATTGGTTACTTTCATATCTCAAACATACCCTGCTGAGCTACGCGCCTTATTTCAACCTTCAAAACAGGCTCAGGAATGTTTTGCGAAAAATGCCGAGAAACAATGCAAATGGGCACGACAGTGGGAAATATTGCAAAAGCGGTGACTTTAATGTATTATTATTTACCCATTAACGGTTTACCCCTCAACCTACATGACCAATCCGGATGGAATTCAAAGCGCTTTTTTGGATGAGATCCGAAAGAGATTGGCGACCAATCTATCGTTTGTTGACGAACTCGCTGAGCAACTTAGTATCAGCCGCGACAGTGCCTATCGCAGAATCAGGGGCGAAACTGTGCTTTCGTTGGATGAAGCAAAGAAGTTGTGTGAACGTTACGGGGTATCCATTGATTCCTTATTCGCACCTACTTCAAATGTAGTTCCTTTCCATGTACGATCCACCAATGATACTTACACGCTGGAGCAATGGCTCACTTCCGTACTTCACAACACTGAGCAGATGACTGACCTCACGTATGCAGCTAAGGATATTCCCATTTTTCACTACATGCGTCATCCCGAAGTGGCTGCTTTTAAAATGTTCTTTTGGCAAAAGACTATTATAGAGAATCCAGAGTACCGTACGTTGCGCTTCGATTATTCGGCAATCCCTAAGGAAATGATTCAATTGGGTAATCGCATCTGGAGCCGGTATGCAATAATCCCCAGTACAGAAATCTGGGCTGTAGAGGCTATCAACAATTCGCTTAAGCAAATCGAATTTTATAAAGAATGTAATTTTTTTGCTGATCCTAAACTTGGCGCTGAAATGTGTGACCATTTTATTGAATTAATGCGGGTGGTGCAGGCAGAAGCTACAGAAGCGAAGAAGGAAGATGGGGCCTCTTATGGTCTGTATCAAAATGATATCCTCATGTCGGATAACACAGCGCTTGCACACGCGGGTGAGAAGCAAATAGCCTACTTAAACTATAATATTCTCAATCTCTTAATTACCCAGCATCCTTCCTTTTGTGATAAGACGGAGAGATATCTGAATAATCTCATCAAACATTCTGCTTTGATTAGTGGCTCATCTGCCAAGGAACGAATCAAGTTTTTTACAAAACTTACAAATCGAATAGAGGTTTTTAAAGCGACCCTCTAAATTCTTAATCTTTAATTTATCTGCATAGCAATTTGCCCTAAGTGCGAAGCTTTGTGTGCAACACGGCTTAGCATCACGTTAAGTTTATTGCGATGAGGTTCCTTTTTAAAATCTTCTTCCGAAACAACCATGTGCCGCGCGTGCCAATCCGACTCGCTCATGGATTTAAAAGTAGCGTCAAGCTTTGTCACAATGGCTTGCCAGCGCGATAACAACTCAGCTTTTGACAAATGACCTGATTGATTCGACTCGCGTTCGTGATGATAGATAGTAGCGAGGTCCGGGTACATTCTTTTGTCAATACCAAAAAGTTCTAAGAGTGCATCATCCGTATCTGCTAAATGCCCCAACAGCCACGAGGGTGAGTTGCCCCCAGGTACTATAGGCTGATTAAAATTTTCGTCCGAAATGGTTTCAAATACTTTTTGCATTCTGCGATTGTAGGTGTCCCATTGCAGTAAACAAATCTCGAGGGAGGTCATAGTTTTAAATTGGTTTATAGATCAAGTAAAAATCCACAAAGAATTATAAGCCCTTAGAACAAGGAAGTGGGTATAAAGGTTTCAAAATTATTAAAACGATAACCAACCGTTAGGTTGATTCGAAGATCGGTAGTGGTGATATACGAGGGGCTTAAATCAACATAGTAAATCTCGTAGGCGGTACGCACATTTACATAGGCCTTGTTGCCGTTGTACCCTAAATTAAGATACAGTAGAGCACTCCACTCATAATTAAACTCTTTGAATTTTCCTTTTTCACCCACGTACGTATTATAAGCCAATCCAGGGCCAGCCATAATGATGGGTGAGATATAAAAGAAATTATGAAAAACAGGAATATTGATTCCATACCCTGGCATCAACAATAATCCAGGCGCTTGTGCGGATTGCAAGCCTACTTGATTACCATACGTAGTTTCTAAATCTCTGCTGTCTGGAACTAAACCGGTTGGCGCTTTTAAGTTTCGATAATAGGGCTCTGCTCTCAATAAGAATGAGCCTGCCATTTTCTGTTGCTGTTCGGTTTGGTAGTTCGCGGCCCGATAGGAATATTTTTTTTCATTAAAAATGTAGGTAACCTGAGCCCCTATTTTCTTTAACTCTATATCCGGTTGCGAAGTAAATTCGCCCGCGGCATCGGCAGAAAGCATCCCCTGACTTTCCTGATAGAAACCTCGCACCACTATCTTGCGCGTAGAGTAACTCATCGCCAATTGAAATTGTTTCAGATTTTGCCGGTCTTCTTCAAGAAAAACAGATTTTGGAAGGGAGTAATTGATATCAAAGTCAATAACTTTATAAGTAATGCCTACACCAATCAAATCATTCACATTGTTGAATAATTGCGTATTCAATTGATTTCCATTGCGAACAGATCCAAAGGCCAGACTCGTACCCACGCCACCATAGAGTAGCCTTATATCATTTGCTCGTTTGTACCGCAAAATGTAACTGCTGTCGGCATCGCTGGGAGCAAATTTTTCTCTATGCAATTCGGAAGAGATTGACCCTTGCGCCAAACTACTATGGAAGCTGATACATAAAGTTAAAAATAAAAGGGTCGGCTTCACGGAACGGAAAATCAAGTTGAGCAAAGGTAATTGAATTCCATCCTTCGCGGTTAATACGATTCTATGTTCTGAAGGTCAATGACTATGCTTTTATTGTAGGATTTTGTGGCCATTGTTTAAGAATTAAAGCCTGGGTTATTTCCAGAAATTAAACAGATTGGCAGGTTTATTCCTTAATTCAATGGGAATGATCGGTTTCAGAAAAACTAATCACTGATTCGGTGAAAAACTAAACTTGAACTTTTAGGTTTAATTTATAATTTTAAGCATAATGGGTCATTTTGCATGATGAGATTTTACCATGTATGCCTTCTTCTTTGCGCTTTGGTTTTGACAACCGAGGCACAACGCCTTTCCGGTAAGGTGATCTCGGCTGTTAACCGGGAAGAACTGCCCGGTGTTAACGTTATCATAAAGGGTACCGCGCAAGGTTCCGTAACGGATATTACCGGAACTTTTACTGTTGACGTTACCGAAGGCTCGACCCTTGTCTTTTCGTTTGTTGGGTTCAAGACACAAGAACTGATTTACACGGGTCAAACCGATGTTACGATAATC
>JAGPBO010000244.1 GCA_018063305.1 Cyclobacteriaceae bacterium | reverse complement strand
CTGTCTGTATCCAGGCTGAGCGATTGTAAGGATCATCAGAATCATGTCTCCAGGTATCAAAACTTTTTTCTTCAATCCGATAGATTGAACTTTTGTTTTCATGAAACTGGTCAAACTCTTTTTCATCCTGAATGTAGAGAGTAATCAACATGCAAAACGCCAGACCAATACTAAGACCGAAGGCGTTGATGAACGAATAAAATTTCCGTTTAAGAATGTTGCGCGTAGCAACTTTAAAATAATTTCCGATCATACTGGTATTAATTATTGATAGTGAAAATCGATTTCTTAAAATGATACCCGGTCTTAAAAACTTTATAAGAGTCCATATGAATTTTCTTTTTGCTTTTCTTTCACCAATGGCTAGTACATCTAATTCATATTGTTCAAGCAAATCACCTTCAATGCCTTCATATAAAGCAGAAGGACAAGCCCATTCTAAAAAGCGTAGCCATTTGTCTATACTATGATTAGACTGATTTTTTGATTGACTATGATTAAGATTGTAAGCCATGTCTTATTCTATCTTTTTTCCCCGCTTCATAATAAATCATAGTTAAGACGAGGTACCAACTTCCACAAATCAGTTCTTGCTTCTTTCATTGTGCGTAGCATGGCTAGACCAGCATTAGTAATAGAGAAAATTCGTTTTCGTCTCCCGCCCCGCGTGTTGGTAGCTCCACCCATACTCGACTTCACAAAACCTTTGTCCTCCAACCGGTAAAGTGTTACGTGCACAGCACTCAGATTAGATTCCCGCCCCAATCGTTCTTTTATTTCGTTAACAATCGCATTTCCATACGCTTCCTCCTGCAGGATGCCTACCATGGTTAACACCAATTCTTCAAACTCTCCCAAATAGTCTTTATTCATTACTATACGTTTTGTCAAACATATATACCTATAAATTCTGTATTTGTTACAATTTTGTCAAAGAAATAAAATTATTTTAACCAATAGCGAAGAAACCAATAGCTTTGACCCGCATAATTATCGATTCTGAATACTGGTCGATATAATCAAGAATCCAGTGACCAGCATCATTTTTCACTCATACTTCAGAGTTTCGGCTGGTCTTGTCCACGCGGTTTTTATCGCCTGATAGCTAATGGTGAGCAGAGCAACCAATAAGGATAATCCACCGGCAACAGCAAATACCTGCCAACTTACTCCTACCCGATATTCGAAGGACTGTAGCCAATTATTCATCAAATACCAGGTGATAGGCACCGATAAAAATAACGAACCTACAATCAGATACACATAGTCTTTTGAAAGCAATACTAACAATGATTGCTCTGTAGCGCCCATTACTTTACGGATCGAAATTTCCTTCGTGCGGTTTTGCATAGCCAAAGAAGCTAAGGCGTACAATCCTAAACTCCCAATGATCATAGCTAACAACGTTGCCATGCCCACAATCTTCCCTAAGTTCTGATCACTGCGGTATTGTTTATCCATGGCCTGATCAACGAAAGTGAATGCAAACTCTTCACCACCAGTCAGGCGATCCCACGATTCTTTAATTTGATTTAACGTGGCCGCCATATTCTCAGGCTTTAGCCGGATCATTAGTTTTGGAATGGGACTGTTGTCCATATTAATATTCTCAGTGCCACTTAAAATTATTACCGGATCTTGCACCATCACAAGTGGTTGCACCGAAGTGTACAGCGAGGCATAATTAAAATCCTTCACAATACCGATAACTTCATGATCGGCAAAACCCTTTCCGGGAATGCGCATCCCAACTGGGTTAGTCCAACCATATACTTTCGCGAATGCTTCATTAACAATGATCGACCGCCTTACATCAGAAGGATTGCTATCAGAAAAATTACGGCCCCACACCATCTCCATTTTCATGACTGGTATATACTCATCATCAACAATGTTCATATCAAACGTACGATACGTACCTTGATCATCGGTGTAACCAATGTTGGTCCAACCGCCATTTCCAAAATCATGAGCCGTAGCACATACTGCTGCAATGCCCGGTAGTTTGGTTAAATCTGTTTTGAATAATTCTGCTTTATCGAAACCTGCTTTTACCCGCTGTGGTAACCGACCGGAATTAGGAACACTCAATTGAATTACTACTAATTGTTCTTTATTGAATCCAAGGTTTTTGTTTTGTAAAAAGGAAAGTTGTTCGCGCATGATCAGTGTGCTCGAAATCAGGAAAATAGAAAGCACGAGTTGCACACCCACCAACAACTGCCGCACGCGTTGTTTGTTATTACCCGTTTGCAGCGAGCCTTTTAAAATTGCAATCGGCTTAAAGGCTGACAATACAAAGGCCGGATAGCTGCCCGCCATAATACCGATAATTGCAATTAGTGATGCAATTAGGGCAACCGTAAATCCATTGAACTCAAACAGCAATTGCTTACCTGAAAAATTATTAAAGACGGGTAATCCAAAAACCGAAAGAACTACGCCAATTACCAGCGCGATTACAGTAACAATTAATGCTTCTCCAATAAATTGAAAAATCAATTGTTTACGTTCAGCACCTACCACCTTTCTGATTCCAACTTCGCGAGCCCGCTTCATCGACCGACCGATGGATAGCGTTACAAAATTGATGCAAGCCACAAGGAGAATGAGCACAGCGATAGCAGCAAGAATATAACTATACTTGGGATCGTTTACAGGTGCTATACCTGTTGGGTAACTTGTATCAAGGTGAATTTCTATAAGGGGTTGTAAACCGGGCGCATAATGACTTTCTTTAAAGGCTTCCTCACCAAGGAGTGTTTGAAATACGGAAGGAAATTTACTTTCTAATGTTTTATGATCAACACCCTCTTTTAACAACACATAGGTTTCAGGTGTAATATTAAACCATGCCGATGTGAGGGCTCGCGGACTATAAAGTTTTGGATAGTTGAGATCTGAAATCAGTAGCTCAAATTGAATGCTTGAGTTGGTAGGCAGATTAGCTGTTACGGCCTTTATTGTAAAGTCTTCGAATGTGGTATCCAACTGAATGGAGATTGTTTTATTAATTGGGTCAGTCTCACCAAAATATTTTTTAGCCGCTTTTTGTGTAAGCACGATGCCACTTTGGTCACGCAACGCTTCGCGATTGCCAGCCACAAGATCAAAATCAAAAAGTTCGAAAAAATCCTGACCAGCAACAGTTATTTGTTCATTGAATACATTCTCACCCACTTTGACAGGACTGCCGATATTATTGATGCGCACCTGCGCTTCTACTTCAGCAAAGTTGTCCTTAAGAGCCGGCCCCATGGGGAATGGCGTTGTTGTGTAGAAAAACTTTTCATCTTTCCCGTAATCTTCGCGTGCATACACCCGATAAATACGATCTGCTTTAGTGTGAAAGGTATCAAACGACCATTCATCTTTAACAAAGAGCGCAATAAGCACACAGCAGGCAATACCCAGACTTAAGCCCAATACATTGATAAAAGAATGCACTTTACTCCGCCATAGCGAACGAAAGGCAATTTTTAGGTAGTTGTGTAGCATCTTGGTAGATTTTGATCAAAAGTGGTGAAAATCAGGGATTCAATAAACTTAGTTGACTTTACCTGGGGATGAGATGTATTGAACTGTAAAATAGTTGTAGTGAGAAAAGATTTACTTGGCAACAATCGTAATCTGAGCTACTTAATTTCTAAAATTAAGTAAAGCGCAAAGATTTACCTTTCTAATGATTCTTGTTTCTCGTACTGTCAACTATAAACTAGTATCTACTTCACCAATTTAATCGAAGCTGAGTTAATACAAAACCTGAGTCCGGTAGGTGGTGGACCATCGGGGAACACATGTCCTAAGTGGCAGTCGCATACATTACATTCAACTTCTACCCGCGTCATACCATAGGTGGTGTCTTTTGTATACTTGATTACGTTGGGCACCACAGAAGAGACAAAACTGGGCCAACCGGTTCCTGACTCAAACTTGGTACGAGAATCAAAGAGCACTGTTCCGCAACAGCGGCAGGCATAGAGTCCGGCTTCATGAGCCTCACAGTATTCGCCTGTAAAAGCGTGCTCTGTTCCCCTTTTTCGGGCAACGTGAAATTCCCCTTCCGTTAAAATCTTCTTCCACTCTTCATCGGTTTTTTCCACACGCTTGGGCGGAGTTAGATTTCCTTTGGACGCATATTGAAGCACATCAAGCCATTTCATAAAAAATGTAGTTAAACTTAATTAATAACCATTTTTTACCCATTTAGTTCAAGGTATTTATTGCATCCCTGCAATACTTGCACCTTTCCGAATGGCAAAAAGACTCTGATCGGCCTGATCTTTGGATAACGAAACATCCGTGAATAGTACTTCATTGCGCATTTCGCCAATCGAATCATTTTTGAAATTATACCATTGAATTTTTTTTGGAAGCAAGACTCCGTTAATATCCTGCCACTCATCGTACTTGATCAAATTAAATTTATCACTCGACTCCTGGCTACGAAACGTTACTGTGTACATTAAGGCTTGCATGGTGCTTGACGATTCATCATAATAAAGAATGTAATTATCTTTTGGCGAATCGCCCACTCCTTCGCCATACGAAATCTTTATTCCATGTAAGTTCATCCCAAAGAGTTCTTTGCTTCCTGCATCGTCATAACGGATGCCGGGGTCGCCCAACACAAAGGGCATGGCATAGAAATAGAAAAACAAGTTGTGATAAAACCGCGCGCCATTGGTAAGGCTATCGGGCACCACCCAAACCTCTCTGCCATCAAATCCAATCGTTCGCTTCTCTCCTTCTACCAGTACCTTGCGCGAATTGAGGTCAATCAAATGATGCTCGTCACCCTTAGAAAATTTTAAAGTCTTCATCTCCGCCCACCGGTTAAAACCACCATGTGCTTTAAATACCTTGGCTATCTGTTCGGAATGATGTGCCGTTGCCGTATTTGACTCGGCTTGTTTCGGATTCGTGCACTGACTAAGAAATATTAAAGCACCAATAGAAAAGATTGTTATCACCGTATATTTCATACCAATTTTTTGATCGAAGGTAATCAATAATACACAGCCAGATGATTAGTGATACAACCTTGTCAACTGATTGTACCCTAACTGACAATTTTGGATTACAATGTGTAAAGGGCCATTAGTCTGTTTTATTGTTTCGTTTACCAAAACCGCCAAATTTTAAGGTGGCATTGTATGACCAGTTACTCAGACTATTGTCGGATAAGCCAAGACCCGAACTTCCATAGGTTGCCCGGTAAGAAATTCCAGGGCTCAGGCGCATCCAACGAAAGAGATTAATTTCCAGTTGCGCCCCTGGTTCTATAACATAAAACCAATTTTCGTCATGAATAGCATTCGGATAGTCGTAATCATACCCATATAAGTAATTGCGATTATACTGCATGGTAAATCCGGCCCCAGTAAATAAATTTAAAACAAGGTGAACTGATTTGTTGGAGCCAATTACACGCTCCAACATCAACCCGCCCTGACTATATTGATAAGTCATAGGCTGCAAAGGGTTAGCACTGTATTCGAAAG
>JAGPBO010000243.1 GCA_018063305.1 Cyclobacteriaceae bacterium | reverse complement strand
TCGTACTCCGGAGAATTATATACTATCAATTTGCCATTTCGGTCGTAAATCAATCCCCGAAAGGGGTACTCAACCTGACGCAAAATGGCATTGCCATCGGCCAGCTCGGCATACCGATCGTCCAGTACCTGAATAAAGAAAAGTTTAACGAGGAAGATAATTCCTACCAAGAGAAATACAATCTGCACTATTTCCTTTCTTCCCTCATTCATGATCGCCTGCGCTGTGGAGATAAATACTGAAGCAAAATAATAGCTGCCATTGTAAACAGCAAGCTTCCAACTACTTTAAGCATGGTATACCAGAATAAAGCAAAGCCTGCCGCTTCAACAAAAAATAAAACAAGGTGATGCAGGAAAACCAATGGCAAGGAATAGACTAAAAACCATTGCAGCCCATTTGAGGATAAGGTTGGAGATGAATTTGCATCATAGCCGCCCTGGGGGGTAATGGTACTTAACCAATAGTTTCTTACGTAGGCAATTAATACCGTAGCCAACGCATGCAGTCCCATGCTGTTGTAGAATATATCAACGGTAAACCCCAGAACAAACCCAATGGCCATAAGTACCAATGAATTGAGTTCGATAGGTAGCAACAAAATAAAGGCGATGTATAGAAAGCAAAAAGCAGAGTTAAATAACACCAGATTTCTTAACACCAGCACTTGCACCAGCACATAAATGAAAAATAAAATAAATTGTATGATGCCTGATCGATTCATTTGGGATCACCTATGGTTATTTGCTTCAGTGAGTCTTGTTCACTTTTCAAACGACTCTTAATTATCTCAACAAAAGACAATCGACCAAAGTCTTGCGATAATTCTAATCGAATATCCCAAAAGGGAGCTTCTTCTTTGAGATTTACTTCTCTTATTATACCAACTAAAATTCCATCCGGAAATACTGCATTATATCCTGAGGTGATAACCGAATCGCCAATAACGGGAGTAGCATGCCGCGGAATAAACAACAAGGTTGAGTACCGCATATCAACACCATCCCACCGCACACTTCCTAATTGATTTGTTTTCTTTATCACGCACGATGTCTGTTCGTCTACATTAAGCAGTGAAATGAGTACCGCATAATGATCAGAAACCGATTTTACTTTACCTACTGCCCCCAAATTACTAATGGCCGCCATACCTGGAACCACGCCATCAACAGCTCCTTTATCGATCGTGATGAAATTTTTGTAAAGGCTTGTCGAGTTACCTACTACCTTGGCGCTCACATACTCGTACTGATTGATTCGGGCTGTGTCCTTGTTTTGAATGAGATGTTCTCTGAGTTGGCTTTTTCTTTCCAGTTGGGTACGCAAGTTGGCATTTTCAGCAGCCAATTCTTCATTGATTGTGCGTAATGAAAAGTACTCTCTCACCCCTTGTGAGAACCCTATTATATTGGCTGCAATCTGATTTGAAGAATTAAAGTATTTTGTGCTTTGGTATTGATTGTTCTCAATAACAAGCCAGGCGCACGATAACTCCAGAAGTAAGAATATGAAAAAAGCCCGGTACTCGTAAATAAAATTTAAGAGCCGTTCCATTCATCAAGTCATCAATATCTTTCGGTAATGATCAAGATTCTTTAAGGTTGCACCGGTACCCCGCACCACAGCACGCAACGGATCATCGGCTACGTGTATCGGTAATTTTGTTTTCAGCGAAAGGCGTTTGTCTAACCCGCGCAACATAGCACCGCCACCGGTTAAAAATATCCCCTGTTCGTAAATATCAGCCGACAGTTCGGGAGGAGATAATTCAAGAGCCTTCAGTACAGCCTCCTCTAATTTTGAAATTGACTTGTCAAGAGCAAACGCTACTTCAGAATAAGAAATCTTTATTGTTTTTGGAATGCCCGTCATCAAATCGCGACCGCGAATTTCATAATCATCCGGACCATCATCTAATTCGGTGAGCGCAGATCCTACTTCAATTTTAACTCGCTCGGCAGAGCGTTCTCCTATCAACAGGTTATGTTGCCTGCGCATATAATCAAGAATATCCCGGTTGAATGTATCTCCGGCTATGCGAATAGATTGATCGCACACGATCCCCGAAAGGGCGATTACAGCAATATCGGTAGTACCGCCACCAATATCTACAATCATATTGCCCACCGGCTGTTCAATATCAATTCCGATACCAATGGCTGCAGCAATCGGTTCGTGAATCATATAAACCTCTTTTGCATTAGCATGTTCGGCTGAATCGCGTACAGCACGCTTCTCCACTTCCGTAATGGCTGAGGGGATACAGATTACCATCCGCAAAGATGGCGGGAAAAGTTTGCGACCCGTGTCAATCATCTTGATCATTCCACGAATCATCATTTCAGCTGCATGGAAGTCAGCAATAACACCCTCTTTTAACGGGCGGATGGTTTTGATATTATCGTGCGTTTTTTCGTGCATTTGCATGGCCTCGCGACCAATGGCAAGTACTTTGCCGGTAGCACGATCCAAGGCAATAATGGACGGTTCGTCTACTACTACTTTGTCTTTGTAAATAATCAAGGTATTGGCTGTGCCCAGGTCGATAGCAATGTCCTGAGTAAAGAAATCAAAAAGTCCCATTCGTTCCCTTAAGGTAAAAGTTATAAGGCACGAAATTACAGAAATAAATGGGTGATTAATAAGTAATAAAGTGGGAAAAACTTACAGCGTATTAATGCTTGAAGTGGCGCGTGCCCGTAAAGACCATGGCCATGTTATGTTGATCGCAATAAGCAATAGAATCCTGATCTTTAATAGATCCACCTGGTTGAATAACCGCCTCGATGCCTTGTTGATTGGCAATCTCTACACAATCCGGAAAAGGGAAGAAGGCATCCGATGCCATAACCGAACCTTTAAGATCAAAGCCGAAAGCTGCAGCTTTCTCAATCGCTTGCTTCAGCGCATCGACCCGGCTTGTTTGGCCTACGCCACTGGCAAGCAGTTGCCCGTCTACTGCCAATATAATGGTGTTTGACTTCGTGTGCTTACAAATTTTGCTTGCAAAAAGTAAGGCCTCAATCTGTTGGGAAGATGGCTCTCGCTTCGTAACTGTTTTTAAGTCGGCCCTGGAATCTGTTTTAAGATCCAAGTCCTGTTCTATAACCCCATTGAGCAAACTTTTGAATTGCTTCACCCCTTTTAGGGATTGCTTTTGCTTAAGTATGATTCGATTCTTTTTTGACTTCAAAATCTCGAGCGCCTGCGATTCGAAATCAGGAGCAATCAATATTTCGAAAAACAGTTTATGGATCTCTTCGGCTGCAGCCAGATCAATTTTCTGATTGGTGGCGAGCACCCCACCAAAGGCGGAAAGAGTATCGGCCTGAAATGCTTTCAGGTAAGCAGTCTTCACATCATTGGCTGTAGCTACTCCACAGGCATTGGTATGTTTGATAATTACAAAAGCCTTCTCTCCATCAAATTCTTTCACCAGATGAATGGCCGCGTCTACATCCACCAGATTGTTATAGGAAAGTTCTTTTCCATTCAATTGATCGAAAAGATCATCGAGTGCTCCAAAGAAAACACCCTGCTGATGTGGGTTTTCGCCATAGCGCAATATTTTGCCTTGTGGTACGCTGGCCTTAAAACTCGGCAGTTGTTGCTCTTGATTAAAATAACTAAAAATAGCTGAGTCATAATGTGAGGTAACATCAAAGGCTTTGGCTGCAAAGCGTTTTCGATCGGCTAATTCAGAGGCTCCATTCTTTGCTTTCAATAATTCCAGCAGCTCCTGATATTGGCTGCGGGCGGAGACAATCAAAACATCATTAAAATTTTTTGCTGCTGCGCGAATCAGAGAAATACCACCAATGTCAATTTTCTCTACGATGTCGCCTTCACTACCCCCTTGGGCCACCGTTTCTTCGAAAGGATATAAATCAACAATGACCAGATCAATGGGTGCAATTTTAAATTGCTCACTTTGACTGAGATCGTTTGCATTGTCTCTTCTAAAAAGAATACCCCCAAAAACTGCTGGGTGCAATGTTTTTACCCGACCTCCAAAAATCGAAGGATATCCGGTTAGTTTTTCCACGGGCGTAACGGCATATCCCAACTTCTCAATAAACTCCTGTGTGCCTCCGGTAGAAACAAACTCAACACCCTGTGTAGCCAGGTAATGAATGATTGGATCGAGATTGTCTTTATAAAAAACTGAAACGAGGGCGCGGGAGATTTTCTTGAATGACATGGCGTTTTATTGAGGTGCAAAAATGCAAAATGTTGCACGCAAAGGCGCAAAGAACGCTAAGTTTGTTAAATTAACAGAAAGGCTTTGTTTATAATATAGAGGAAGATAAATGACCGAAAACGAGCTTTCTAAAATAATCGTTAATTCATGTTTCCAGATTCATAAAGAATTGGGACCTGGACTTTGAGTCTGTTTATGAAGAATGCTTGAATTTTGAACTGCTTCAGGAGGGATTGTTGTTGAGCGACAAAAAGAATTGCCGGTATTTTATAAAACTATTAAAATGCAGATAGGTTTTCGCACAGATTTAATTGTGGATAGAAAAGTAATAGTTGAGATCAAGTCACAAGAATCGATAGCGGCTGTGCATCAAAAACAAGTACTTACTTACCTTCGATTGTCAGATATTAAATTAGGGCTGCTAATTAATTTTAATGAAACCCTGATAAAGAATGGAATACAGCGCATCGTTAACAACCTGTGAGATCAAATAAACAGAATACGTAAGCTATTTCCTAAAAACATGCGTATATTTTTTGCGTTCTTTGCGCCTTAGCGTGCAAAAAAACATTGAAACTCTTTCTTCACATCGAACTTACAAAATGGCAAGACGTGGGTTACGAAAAACCACTTCTCACTTATGCCTCTTCCCTTTCGGGAGATTTGATTGGTGCCGAGATGGACAATCAATCGGATGCATCCATTGCCGATCTGGTAATCAAGCTTTGTGATCAAATGCAATCGATATTTGTGTCTATTCAGGCTCAACCTACAGAACCTTTTGGGTCAACGCTAAAGCTGTTAAACAACTTACTTAGGACTAATCAAAAAATTCATGCTGTAGTCCTTTCGGGAGATCATGAGCAGGCTGAGAAATTATTCAAACATCTTCAAAGTAGATTCAGGAAAGAATCTGATGCAGAGAAAATTAAAATTCTGATTAAGGAATTCGCTTTAGCTTAGGCCCCCGGCAAGTAATCGCGCTCTTCAAACTCTTCCGCTTCGATAGTAAAATCATCGGCATCCATATAGGCTGGAAACTTATCGCGGTAAGCTTGTAAAGCATGCGCACTCAACGCCAACGTTTTAATGGCCTCTACACTTTCCACAGAATAAAAAGAATCTCCTCTGGGCCCGATAAACGCGGAATGACCATTGTATTCAATACCATTTCCATCTAAGCCTACGCGATTCACCCCTACCGTATAACTTAAATTTTCAATCGCACGCGCCTTAAGAAGAGTCTCCCAGACGTTACCGCGAATCATAGGCCAGTTGGCTACATACACCAATAAATCGTAAGCAGGTTTTTTTAGCGAAGCGTTCCAT
>JAGPBO010000242.1 GCA_018063305.1 Cyclobacteriaceae bacterium | reverse complement strand
AATTTGTACCGCTGATAAATCTGTTGACAGATGACACCTATCTTAAACGCACCAAACGCATAATAGAAAACAATGTCATGAATTTGTTCATCTGCTTTTTGTTGATAGTAATCTACTACATCACGCCTCGTAAAATTTCCTGGCATCCAAGTAAGGTTAAAGGGCTTTAAGGCATCCGAGTCTTTCGCTTCAGCCCAGTAGGCCAACGTTGTTCCTAAATCCATTAACGGATCACCCACCGTGGCCATCTCCCAATCCAACACGGCTTTTATTTCAGTTAAATTTTCTGGATTCAACACCAGGTTATCATATTTAAAATCGTTGTGGATAAAAGCTGTTCGCGAGTTTGTTGGCTGATGTTGCTGCATCCATTCAGCCACTTCATTCATAGATGCAATGTCATCTGTTTGAGAATTTGTATAGCGTTTCGTCCAACCATCCACTTGCCTGGCAACATAACCATCCGGTTTGCCTAAAGTATCAAGGCCGGTAGTGTTAAGATCTAATTTATGTAGATAAACTAATTGATCAATCGTTGCTTCGGAAAGCGAACGAAAAGTATCTTCTGAGATTGAAACATCTTTGGGCAATCGGTTTCTTAAAATAACGCCTTGTACACGCTTCATTAAATAGAATTTGCAGCCCATCACATCTAGATCTTCACAGAGATGAATTGCCTCCGGCACTTTTGAATATCCCGCTTCCTTAAGTTTAGTTAAAACTAGAAACTCGCGCTCCATATCGTGGGCCGATTTGATATTAGCACCAACGGGTGGCCTGCGCAAAACATAGTGATGACCACTCGCCTGAATAAAATAAGTGAGGTTAGAATACCCGCTCGGAAATTGTTGAATAGAAATTTCCTTTTCAAATCCTGGAAGCACTCCGCGCAGATACGTTTGCAGTTTAACCTGATCAAGTTCTTCGCCTTGACGCACCGCAGCAGGTTGATCAATCATAGGTTAGCAACGTATTTTTTCAAAATAGATTTTGCTAACGCAGATTTATGCACTTCATCTGGGCCATCATAAATACGTGCCGCTCTCTCATGTCGATACCAGAAGGAAAGCAAGGTATAATCTGTAACTCCCAAACCACCATGAACTTGTATAGCACGATCGATCACTTTAATTAGAATATCCGCTACAAAAAATTTGATTGCAGCAATTTCATCTTTGGCAGCTTTTGCGCCTTCTTTCTCAATGATATGTGCAGCATTCAACACCATCAAGCGGGCGGCATTTATTTCTGCGCGACTTTCAGCAATCCAGAATTGAATCATTTGCTGATCGGCTAAAAGCTTTTTATCACTAAGTTTACGGGTAACGGCATGCCTACACATCAAATCAAAAGCGCGTTCACAAATTCCTATCCAGCGCATGCAGTGATGAATGCGGCCTGGACCTAATCGAGCCTGCGCCAAAGCAAAACCTTTTCCCGTTTCGCCAATAAGATTGGTAACCGGTACTTTGCAATTCGTAAACATAACTTCGCCATGACTTAAATAATCTGCACCCACATCGCCCATGATAGGGATGTTGCGTATTAATTTATATCCAGAATTATCAAGTGGCACTAAAATCATACTGGCACGTAAGTATGGATTTAAGTTCTGCGGATCAGTAATCGCCATCACAATAGTAAAGGCCGCACCATCGGCTGCGGTCGTAAACCATTTATGTCCGTTGATGCTGTACTGATTATTTTCAAGAACCGCAGTGGTTGCCATGTTCACGGGATTCGATCCTGCAAACTCAGGTTCCGTCATAGCAAAGCACGAACGAATATCTCCATTCATTAAAGGCTTCAGGTAGTTTGCTTTTAATTCTGCGGAAGCGAACTGATGCATCAGCTCCATATTACCAATATCAGGTGCATTGCAATTAAATAGATAATGCCCCAACGGAGAAGTTCCAAGCAATTCGCTGATGTGCGCAAACTCAACGAGCGAAAGTCCGAGGCCGCCATCATTAATAGATAAGTGCGGAGCCCATAGTTTTTGCTCTTTCGCTTTCGCGCGAAGCTTTTGCAATTGGGGAAGTGCTTGTTTAAAGTTTGAGATCATCTCCAACTCAACAGGATAAACTTCTGTTTCTAAAAACAATTTGTATTTAGGAAGCAGCGAGTTGACTTTGTCGGTATAAAATAATGTGCTCATATTAAATTGTAAATCCACCATCGGCAGTAAACACACTGCCTGTGCAATAAGCCGATTCATCAGCAGCGAGGTATAATGCCAGTGCGGCAATTTCTTCGGGCGTGCCAACACGTTTTATCGGCAACATCTTCATCATGGTATTCATGATCTTATCATTACTCCACAGGGCTTCACTAAATTTAGTTTTAATCAATCCAGGGCAAATTACGTTTGCACGGATGTTATCACCACCCCATTCTTTAGCCATAACTTTAGTAAGCGAGATCAATGCTGCTTTGCTCATACTATAAATTCCAAGGCCTAGCTCAGGTCGCAACCCACCTATTGAACTAATATTGATAATCGATCCCGATCTTTTTTCTTTCATCAACAAATAAACTTTTTTCGAAAGTTCAAACGGACCTTTCACATTCACATTCATGATCTTATCAAAAGCTGCTTCATCGGTATCAACAACAGGCCCGAAGGTTGGATTTGTAGCGGCATTGTTAACTAAAATATCAATGCCACCATAAGCAGAAACGGTTTCTTTAACTAACCGATCAACATCTTGCATGTTACCCATGTGGCAAGCAATTGCAATTGCCTTTCCGCCACTCTTCACAATTGCATTAGCGACTTCATCTACCGATTCTTTTTTACGACTGGAAATAACTACACTGGCTCCGGCAGCAGCATAGATCTTTGCAATTGCCTCACCAATTCCTTTACTGGCTCCGGTTATCACCGCAACTTTACCGGACAGATCAAAAAGTGAATTCATAGTTAAAGAAATTATTTAGTAGCAGTAAGATCATGCTTCAAGTTAAAAAATAGAATGGTTTTTACATCAGGTGTCTTAAAAAAGCATGTCACAGGGAGGCTTATTGAAATACAATAAGTTTGAATTTGAACTCAAAAAGGCTTCGATAAACTTGTTGGTTTTAGAGACGCCATTATTTTAATTCAGTATAATCCTTTGGCCTGCTCTTTGCGTATTAATGATTTCGAATTTTGTACTTTTACTAGCACAAATTAACCGTTATGAAGTTTCATTATTATTTAGCCTTTGGAACAAGTCTCTGCCTTGCTTCTGTTGGCACCCATGCTCAGGTTTTAAACCGGCTCAAACAAAAAGTGGAAAGCAAAACTGAACAAAAAGCAGGTGATGAAATTGACAAGCTTTTTGGCGGTAAGAAAAAAGATCAATCCGGAAATAAATCGGGTCAGGGCCAGGGTGGCGTTAATGGTGCGGGTGGGCAAAATGGAACGGGCGGAAACAATCCATCCAACCAGGGAGGTGCAGGATTAATTTCAACTCCACCCGATGTAAACCAAAATCTGGCTGATGCCGAAGTGGCTTACAAGAAAAACAGTTATGGAGAAGCACGCTATTCCGTACAACAAGCTATGCTAGGTGTTGAATTGGAAATAGGGAATAAAGTTTTAAAGTCACTTCCCGAATCGGTAAGCGGGCTTGGCAAAAGCGCAACGGAAGATCAAGTGACCAGCACCGGTTGGGGTTGGGCTGGGCTTACCATTCAACGAGAATATAGCGATGGAAAGGATAAACAGTTTACCGCCACCATTGCAAACAATTCTGTTTGGATGGCTGGGGTTAACGCATACCTCGCCTCCGGAGGCTATGCGCAACAAACATCGGGTCAACAAAATTGGAAACAAACAAAATTAAAAGGATACCGGGCCATTATAGAGTATAGTGAGGGCAGTGGGTATAAATTAAGCGTACCCATCGGTCAATCATCCATTATCGTTTTTGAAGGAACAAACTTTGCCACCGAGCCAGACATGATGAAGGCTGCGGAAACTTTTAATATAGACGGAATCAAAAAAGAATTGGGAGAGCAATAGAAAATAGAATCATATGAAAAAAATTAGTTTACTCGTAATAGGCGTATTGGTAGGAGTTACTGCTTTTACCCAGGATTTTAGTAAAGATATTGCTACCGCCCGCTCATCGTACTCCTCGGGTGCTTTACAGGATTCACGATTCGCTATGGAGCAAATGCTGCGCGATCTGGATATGGCCATTGGGAAAGAAATTCTAAAACTGCTGCCCACCAAATTGGGCGCATTACCCGTGGTTGATAAACAAGATGATGTAAGCGGCACAGGAAGTTATGTGGGGTTATATGTAAACCGTCACTATGGCAGCGATGTTAAGAGTGGGTCCATTGAGATCATCAACAACTCCCCACTCATCAATTCACTGAACATGATTTTGAATATGCCCCTGGTAGGAGGCATGATGACGAACGAAAATCAAAAAGTACTCAAAGTGCAGGGTTATAAATCCATTCTTAATAAGGATGTAAATACCGAAACCGGAAAGACGAATTATCAACTACAGATTCCGATGAACAATACGTTGCTCACTGTAAAAATGGATGACAGTTCGGAGGGTGAGATTACCGGTGTTGCGAACGGCATTGCTCTGGCTAAAATTGTTCAGATAGCGCAGTAGCTCCATTGTTCTCTTCAGCAAGAGAATACTTCACTAAAGTCGGCAGGCTGAGAATAATTTAAGTAGAATTCTAAACTGCCGACTTTCTCGTACAGTATTTATAAATCAGCCTTAAAAACATGCGATTATTTTTTACTGTCTGTCTTTGGATTTCCTTTTTATTAGGAGGCTGTCAATCCCATGAAAAACCTCAGACCGATTCAAAAGATAGAGCAGTCATATTAACTGCCGCCCGCGAGGTAATTCAAAATTCTGGAAAATGCGCTTTCATAACACTCGATAAAAAAGGTCATCCGCAAGTAAGAACTATGGATGCTTTTGAACCCGAAGCTGACTTTACCGTTTGGATGGCCACAAATCCAAACAGCAGAAAAGTAGATCAAATCAAAAGCAATCCTCACGTAACCTTATACTATTCCGACAAGAATGAAAATGGATACGTTTCTATTTATGGAATGGCTGAGTTGGTTAATGATCAAACTGAAAAGGACAACCGTTGGAAAGAAGAATGGAAGAATTTTTATCCTGATCGCCAGGAAAATTATTTACTAATTAAAGTAACTCCCACACGACTTGAAGTGATTAATTACAACAAGGGTATAAACGGAGATTCTGTAACCTGGCAGCCTGCTGTTATAAACTTTACTAATTGAAATTTACATTTGTCCTGAGATCCAATCAAAGGTTGATTTTGTCACCTAACGGATCGAAAATCTATTTTGATCTTAATCCTTGCTTAGTGAGGTCAGTAAAACTTTTCTAAACTCCACTTCTGCTCCTTCCGCTTGCACCGCGATTTGCCCCTTTGTTGCTGTGCAATGCCAGCCTTGATTGACAAGTACATCGTTGACCCATACAGTAATTGAATCTTGCTTAACAAGCACTTTCATTTTATTCCATTCGCCCAAAGGATTCTCGGTGCTATCGGTAA
>JAGPBO010000241.1 GCA_018063305.1 Cyclobacteriaceae bacterium | reverse complement strand
ACAGCGCTTTCTCTTCCCCACGCCTGATCGGCAAAGGAAGAACCCATGGCCACCATAAAGGTTACAAAGGTTGTACTGAGTGGAAGTTTCTGTGAAGTTCCGTAGGCAATCAGAATACTGGCTACTACCATGTTGATACTCGCACGGATTAAGTCGAAAGAAGCCTGTTCGGCAACTGCGCTGTCTACGGTATCTTTTTCAAATCGAAGAGAAAGATTTTTGGCCCAACGTTCAGGTATTACTTTTTCAAACAGTCGCCCTACCCACATGCCGCAACCCACTAAGGCTCTGGAAATAATATTGGGTTTAAATCGTTCATCACCACCTTCATCTTGCCGACCGAGTGATACCTCGGTCTCACTAACTTTCCTGCTCTTGGAGCTTGTCCAAATAGTAGCTACCATAATGGCACCCCCAGTAAACAGAATCCACGAAGGCGTAACGATCTTTTCGTTTAAAATCTCCATGGTAAAATCAGTGGCCGGAACGCCCGATGCAGCCCATGCCTGAAACGAGACTAATCCGGCTACGGATACACCCATAAAGTTTACGAGGTCGTTTCCCGCAAAGGCCATGGCTAATGAAAACGTACCTAACAAAACAACAATTTTTAGTGGATTGATTTTTTTCCACCACATCATAATCTGAATGAGGATAGACCAAAATACTACAGAGATAACCAGGATAAGCCAGGTGTTATCACTAATCCAATTTATTTGATTGTTTGTAATGAAGGAACTTCCCTTAGCGCCTTTGATGAGCAAGAAATAAATAATGGCTGCAATAGCAACCCCACTAAATATCGCACCATATTTTCTTAATGTCTTCTTAAGCTTAAAGGTAAAAATGATGCGGGCAATGTGTTGCACGATCGAGCCTATGATAAAAGAGAGAAACACCGAGAGGAAAATACCTCCAATGATGGTGATGGCACTGGAATAATTTACAATTGCACTCCAGGTTTCAAGCCCCTCACCACGTTCAAATGAAATAAGCAGTCCTGTTATTAACGCAGCCCCTAATAATTCAAATATTAAGGATACGGTGGTTGATGTGGGTAAGCCTAGGGAGTTGAAAAAATCCAGCAGAATAATATCAGTAAGCATCACCGCTAAAAACACGATGATTACTTTGTCGAATGTGAAAAAGGTTGGATTGAAAATTCCATTTCGCGCAATCTCCATCATGCCATTTGAAAAAAGCGAACCCGCTAAAATTCCAAGACTGGCCACAATCAGGATAACCCGAAAAGAGGCAACCTTTGATCCAACGGCAGAGTTCAGAAAGTTTACAGCATCATTGCTAACCCCCACCATAAGGTCAACAACGGCCAGGGACATAAGAATAACTACAAAAACAAGATAGAAGTCCATAAATGGGCCAGTTCGGTTCGGGTAAAGAAGACTTAAAAATAAAGAATGAAAACTAGTCTTTTAAGGAAAGAATTATCTTTATACTTTAAAATTGTAATGAAAGATTTCAAAAAATACTTTATTATCCCCGCGCCACCCGATCAGGTGTATCTCGCGCTAACTACGGAAGCAACCATTCAACTCTGGAGTGGCGATGTCGCTGAAATGAAGCCTGAGCCCGGATCTGAATTTTCTTTATGGGATGGCAGTATTGTGGGCAAAAATATCGAGTTCGAAAAGGATAAGAAAATTGTACAGCAATGGTTCTTTGGCGATCAGGAAGAAGGCTCCATGGTGACCATAAAACTACATCCACATGATGCTGGAACTTCTGTAGAGCTTAGGCACACCAATATTCCCGATGAGGATTTTGATGATATTGTGGAAGGCTGGACGGACGCCTACTTTGGATCGCTTCAGGATTTTTATGAAGGTGAGCCCGGTGCGTGAAAGTGATATAAAAAAACAAGCAAGCCATTGAATGCCGGCTTGGGATTATCCTTTATTTCTAAGGATACATCAACTTCAAACTTCGTAATGCCGCGCAAGTTGGCGATGGAATGTAGTTTTGCACGCAAGCGTACTTCACTGTTAACAAGCACGGGCTGATTGAATTTAAATTTTTCAATACCGTAGTTGATCATCATTTTAATATTCCTGAATTCGGCAATCTGATCCCATAAATGGGGCACTAACGACAAGGTAAGGTAGCCGTGGGCTATCGTACTTTTAAATTGTGTTTCGGCAGCCGCCCGCTTAGGATCAGTATGAATCCATTGATGATCCAGTGTGGCATCGGCAAATAAATTAATCTGGTCCTGAGTGATGGTCAGGTACTCGGAAACCCCAAGTTCTTTCCCTCTATAGGTCTCGAATTCTTCAAAACTACTGATGAGTAGAGCAGCCATGTGCAAGTATTTTTTTCTTAGCGATGCCGAATATAGTAAAATTCAGGTATCAACAATAGTTTGATTTTTTGATGTGCCAATAAAGTGATGATCGGAGCAAATACATTCTTAAATTTGAGGGTTAATGCAGCCACAGTAGAATACCAAGCGAGAATGCATTCGATTAAACTTCGTTCAACCATAAAAGATCCTGTGCCGTTGGTAAAACCTGTGGTTGAGCCGGATGTGTTGCTGTCCATCGATCCTAAGGTACTGGAAGATGCGCACGTCTATGTGCATTGCTATTTTAAAAATGAAATAAATGAAATGCTTATTCGGGTGTGGCGCACAACCTATCTGATCGATAGCGCTTCCGGTGTGCGGAGTGAACTGATTCACGCAGAAAATATTTCGTTTGCTCCGCATTGGACGATTATTCCTGGCAAGAAAATGCATTCCTTTTTACTAATCTTTACGGCTTTACCAAAAGATTGCACCGTGTTTGATCTTCACGAGGATATTCCCCAGACGGGAGGATTTTTTATTTCGGGGATTAAGCGCAATGCCTTGGATGTTTATCATGTCGATATTTTGTAATTATCTAACGCATGTCAGCCTGAGCTTGTCGAAGGCCCAATACGGTTTCGATAAACCCGATAGCTATCGGGTCAACCTGGCAGAGACTATATTTTTAAGACAGCCATTCTTCAAATTCAACACTATCTTGCGCCAATGTCGTACCCGGTTCTTGAAATTGTTAAGGAGTTAAAGCAACAATTAATCAGTAGAAAAATAGTGATTCTGCAAGCTCCGCCCGGGGCTGGTAAAAGCACCATTTTGCCGTTGGAACTTCTTCACGAACCGTGGCTACAGAATAAGAAAATAATTATGCTCGAGCCGAGGCGTCTGGCAGCCCGCTCGGTGGCCATGCGTATGGCCGATCTTTTGAATGAAGAGGTTGGGCAAACGGTAGGCTATAGGGTGCGCTTCGAAAACAAGGTGAGTGCAAACACGCGCATAGAAGTGGTAACCGAAGGTATTCTTACACGCATGATTCAATCGGATAATGCATTAGAACACGTAGGCCTACTCATCTTTGATGAATTTCATGAGCGCAGCTTGCAAGCTGACCTGGCGCTTGCGCTGTGCACGCAGATACAAAGTGTGTTGCGCGATGATTTGCGAATGCTCATCATGTCGGCCACGTTGGATGGTGAAAAAATTTCAGAGATACTAAATAAAGTGCCCATCATAACCAGTGTGGGGCGACAATTTCCTAACACGTTCATCTACATTTCACCGGAAGCAAATTCTTATTTAGCCGTAGCTACAGCGCGTGTAATTAAACGGGCACTCAGAGAACAGGTGGGGGATATGCTTGTGTTTTTACCGGGAGCCGGTGAAATACAACGAGTAGCTACCTTACTGGAGGCTGAAAATATTTTGGCAACAATAGTTCCGTTGTATGGCGATCTGCCTTTCAAAAAACAACAAGAAGCTATTTTGCCTAATCCGCAAGGGCAAAGAAAAATTGTATTGGCCACTTCGATAGCAGAGACTTCATTAACGATTGAAGGAATTACCACAGTGGTTGATTCCGGCTATGCGCGTGTACCCCGGTTTGATCCACGCAGTGGACTTACCCGATTAGAAACTGTTCGCGTTACCAAAGATGCAGCCGATCAGCGCGCAGGTCGTGCAGCTCGTTTAGGTCCGGGTTTTACGTATCGCATGTGGGCGGAGTCGCAACAACATACACTTCCCTCTAATCGCCAACCCGAAATTATGGAAGCAGATCTGACTTCCTTGGTTTTGGAACTATCGAATTGGGGCATTCAAAACATCAATGAACTTACGTGGATCAATACGCCACCCGAGGGTGCAATAAAACAAGCACGCGAACTTTTGCACACCCTCGAGGCATTAGATGAAAATAAAATTACTGCGCGCGGCAAAGAGATGCTGCAGTTGCCAACCCATCCGCGCATCGCGCATATGTTAGTTCCCTCACCCCCTTCCCCTCTCCCTGGGGAGAGGGGTGGCCCGAAGGGACGGGGTGAGGGACTGCCTGAAGACGATCGTGCACTTGCCACCGACATTGCTGCCGTGCTCGAAGAACGCGATCCATTGCCCAAAGAATCGGGTGCCGATTTATCCTTACGGATTGAAGCTCTACGAAAGTGGCGCAAGGGCGAACGCGTTTCCGCGGATAGAAATATTTTGGAACGAATTGAACGTCTCGCTTCCTCGTGGCGCAGAATTTTTAAGTTGCCTGTTGATAATACTATTCCGATTGACACGGAGATAGGTAAGTTAGTAAGTGAAGCCTACCCCGAACGAATTGCTCAGCAGCAGGACAAGCAAAGTATCCGCTATAAGTTAGCGAATGGGCGCGTAGTGCGTTTGCCCGATCACGATCCGCTGATGCGTGAACCCTGGTTATCGGTTGCTCATCTGGATGCAGGTGGTGGCGAGGGAAAAATTTTTCTGGCAGCTCCGCTAAAAGAAGCAGACCTGCTGCATCGGGCAAAAGAAGCGGAAGTAGTTGCATGGGACTCGGATAGAGGAATGATCACCGCATCGCTGCAAAAGAGAATTGGTAACACGATACTTTCTTCAAAGCCCATTACGGAAATAAAAAGTGAAACGAGAATAAAAATTTTATGTGAAGTTGTTCGTGAAGAGGGATTGAAAATTTTGAATTGGAGCGAAGCCGAGTACGAATGGCAGGCCCGTGTACTCAACGCAAAAATGTGGCGACCCGATGAAGGCTGGCCCGATGTTAGTGACCGACAATTACTGACATCAACGGAAACATGGTTAGCGCCTTATCTTGAAAAAGTTTCAAAGCGAATTGACTTTCAGCGATTGGATTTAAAAAATATGCTGGCGGGTTTATTACCGTGGAATCTGACCAACCGGTTAGATCAACTCGCACCATCACGGGTGCAGGTGCCCAGTGGTTCTCTCATCAAATTAAAATATTTTCAGGATGGTCAGTTACCGGTTATGGAAGTGCGCCTACAGGAAATGTTTGGCTTGCTCGAAACACCAACCGTAAACGAAGGACGAACAAAAATTCTTTTGCATTTACTTTCTCCCGGTTATAAACCTGTACAAGTAACGCAAGACTTAAAAAGTTTTTGGAAAACTACCTATCACGAAGTGCGTAAAGCGTTGCGGATGCGGTATCCTCGCCATCATTGGCCCGAAGACCCGTGGACAGCCGAGGCGGTGCGGGGAGCAAAGAGGCGATAAATTTTAAA
>JAGPBO010000240.1 GCA_018063305.1 Cyclobacteriaceae bacterium | reverse complement strand
AAACTCGGCCAAGTTTCTGGTTATCCGAATCATCAACTGTTTCTTTGTAATTCTGGGGCAGAAGCCAACGAGAATGCACTCAAGCTTGCTTCATTTGTAAACGGACGAAAAAAAGTAATTGCCTTTAAAAAAGCATTTCACGGTCGCACGTCCGGTGCAGTGGCCGCAACAGACAATCCAAAAATTGTAGCTCCGTTTAATGCTGGCCACGAAATATTATTCCTGCCTTTAAATGATGAACAAGCTTTTCTTGAAACTATAAATACTGAAATCTCTTCCGTTATTATTGAAGGTATCCAAGGGGTTGGCGGTATTGTGCTTCCAAACAATTCGTTTCTGCAACTGCTTTCCAAAAAATGTAAAGAGGTTGGCACACTGCTTATCTTAGATGAAGTGCAATCCGGCTATGGCCGCACCGGAAAATTTTTCGCACATCAGTTTTCAGGTATTCAAGCTGATCTAGTTACAATCGCGAAAGGTATGGGCAACGGCTTTCCGATTGGCGGTTTACTTATTCACCCTGACATTAAACCGTGGAGTGGTATGTTAGGCACAACCTTTGGTGGAAATTATTTAGCCTGCGCTGCAGGCTTATCTGTACTTGAAGTGATCGAGCAAGAAAATTTAATGACCAATGCCGCTAGACTTGGTGATTTATTAATGCAACAGCTCCAGTCATTCTCTGAAATCAAAGCCGTTCGTGGTAAAGGGTTAATGATTGGGTTTGATTTACCCGATGAGCTGGCCACGTTGCGTAAAGATTTACTCTTCAAGCATGCTATCTTTACGGGCGAAGCTAAACCGAATACAGTGCGTCTGCTTCCTTCCTTAGCATTATCAAAAACCGAAGCTGATGTTTTTCTTGAAGCACTCACTGCAGAACTTAAACAGACCGTTGCATCATGAAACATTTCCTATCTGTAAACGAAGTAACTAATCTCGACCAACTTGTATGCAATGCATTTGCTTATAAAGCAAATCCTTTTAAAGACTCTACGCTGGGTAAAAACAAAAGATTAGGAATGCTGTTCTTAAACCCCAGTATGCGCACCCGAATCAGCACGCAGATTGCAGCAAAGAACTTAGGTATAGATGCCATTGTATTTAATGTGGGTCAGGATGGTTGGTCACTTGAGTTTGAAGACGAAGCCATCATGAGCGGTTCTACGGTTGAACACGTTAAAGATGCGGCTCCTGTACTTGGAAAGTATTTTGACATTCTGGGTATCCGAACCTTTCCATCCTTGCAAAATAAAACAGACGACTATAGTGAATTGTACATTCAGCAATTCATCAAGTATTCGGGTGTACCCATACTTAGTTTAGAAAGTGCAACAGTACATCCACTTCAAAGTCTTACTGATATTATCACCATAAAGGAAACGTTTAAAGAAAAACGTAAACCCAAAATTGTCCTTACGTGGGCTCCCCATGTAAAAGCACTGCCGCAATGTGTTGGCAATAGTTTCTCGCAATGGGTAAACGCCTGGGGCGAAGCCGATTTTGTAATTACGCATCCGGAGGATTATGAACTCGATCCAAAATTTACCAAAGGAGCAACAATTACACACAATCAGGATGGAGCATTGAAAGAGGCAGATTTCGTTTATGTGAAAAACTGGAGTACCTATAATGACTACGGAAAGATATCTTGCAACGATCCTAAATGGATGTTAACAAATAAAAAGTTATCCGTTACCAACAACGCTAAAGTTATGCATTGCTTACCGGTAAGAAGAAATGTGGAACTCAGTGATGAAGTTTTGGATTCAACAAACAGCATCGTAACACAACAAGCCGGCAATCGAGTGTGGGCTGCGCAAGCAGTACTTGCTGAATTATTAAAAGGAGCGTAATAACTCAGGACTCACTACTAAGGACTCAATACTATTAGCATGAACAAACTATATATTATAAAAATCGGAGGCAATGTGTTGGATGACGAAAAGTCGTTGAAATCATTTCTCAAAGATTTCGCTTCCATCCAGGCTCCAAAAATATTAATTCATGGCGGTGGAAAAATCGCAACCAAATTGGGCGATCAATTAGGTATTGAGTCTCATTATACCAAAGGTCGCAGAATAACGGATGCAAAAACGCTGGACCTGGTAACCATGGTGTATGGCGGTTTGGTGAACAAGCAAATTGTGGCACAACTTCAAACACATCATTGTAATGCGATGGGCGTTACCGGAGCCGATGGCAATTTGATTAAGGCTGTTAAAAGACCTGTAGGCGAAACTGACTTTGGATTTGTTGGAGACATTACTCCGGATAGCGTTAACAGCACCTTGCTATACTTTCTTCTTAAGCAAAATGTGATTCCTGTTTTTGCTCCGCTCACGCACGAAAGCGGAACGATGCTGAACACCAATGCAGATACTATTGCTTCGATGTTGGCTATATCGCTGAGTAAACATTTTGATGTACGTTTGATTTTCTGTTTTGAGAAACAAGGTGTGCTAACAGATGTCAACAAGGAAGACTCTGTTATTCGCAATCTTACTGAACCATTATATCAGGAATTATTAGCAAAAGGATCTTTTCATGATGGCATTCTTCCAAAACTTGAAAATTCGTTTCAGGCTATCCACGCAGGGGTAAAAGAAGTGCTAATTGGAGAACATACACATTTGATTGCAAACACAGGTTACGACACCAAGGGAACTTTAATCACACTGGCATGAAGGAACACTTGCCCGAACTTGCCGTTAGCTTATTGCAGCAATTAATTTCTATTCCTTCTTTCAGCAAGGAAGAAGATAAAACTGCAGGTTTGCTAGTAAGTTTCTTTAAACATCATGGAATTGAAACAATCCGAAAAGGAAATAATGTTTGGGCTAAGAATAAATTCTTCGATCCTACTAAACCAACTATTCTACTTAACTCCCATCACGATACAGTAAAACCAAACCCTGCCTATACTCGAAATCCATTTTCAGCCGATATCGAAGACGGAAAACTTTATGGCTTGGGAAGTAATGATGCCGGTGGGCCACTGGTCTCTTTGATCATGACGTTTTACTATTTCTACCAGGAACGAAATTTAAAATACAATTTAATTCTTGCCGCTACTGCCGAAGAAGAAATTTCCGGAACCAATGGAGTAGAGCTTATTTGGGATGATCTTCCAAAAATTGATTGCGCTATTGTGGGCGAACCCACACTGACCGATATTGCTATTGCCGAAAAAGGATTGATGGTATTGGATTGTGTAACCTATGGCAAAGCCGGGCATGCTGCGCGCGAAGAAGGAGTTAATGCAATCTATGCTGCATTAAAAGATCTTGAATGGTTTCGAACGTTTGCATTCCCAAAAGTATCAGTGGCATTAGGCAAAGTAAAAATGTCGGTTACGGTAGTTCATGCTGGTCAGGCACATAATCAAGTTCCGGCCGAATGTAAATTCACTGTTGATGTGCGCGTTACAGATGCTTACACGCTTGAAGAGATTCTGGAAATTATAAAGCACCATGTTTCGTGCGAAGTAACACCACGATCGCTACGCTTGCGATCATCGGGCATTGCTGAAGAGCATGCCTTGTTAAATGCAGCGAAAACATTGGGCAAAAGATTATATGGCTCCCCTACTACTTCCGATCAGGCATTAATTCCGGTGCCGTCCATTAAAATGGGACCCGGGTGCTCTGCGCGGTCACACAGTGCCGATGAGTTCATCTTCATCAATGAACTTTCAAGCGGCATTGATTCCTATATTTCACTCTTAGCAAAGATTCTGCATGACTGATAAAGTTCGAATTCAAAAAACAGAAATCCTTTCTGACAATTGGTACACGCTTAAAAAAGTAACATTCGACTTTCAGAAGAAAAATGGAAGTTGGGTAAATCAAAATCGGGAAGCGTATGATCGGGGTAATGGTGCCACTATCTTACTATATAATCCTGCACATAAAACTGTGATTTTAACCAAGCAGTTTCGCTTACCCACCTATATCAACGGAAACCCTGATGGTATGTTGATTGAAACGTGTGCAGGATTGCTCGATGCGGATAATCCCGAAGATGCCATCCGGAGAGAGACTGAAGAAGAAACGGGTTTCACGCTGCGTGATGTAAAGAAAGTATTTGAAGCTTACATGTCGCCCGGCTCGGTAACAGAAATTTTATACTTCTTTATCGCAGAATACTCCCGCGAAATGAAAACCTCAGCTGGCGGTGGCGTTGGCGATCATGAAGATATTGAAGTGTTGGAATTAGCTTTTGACAAAGCCTTTAGCATGATAAACACCGGTGAGATCAAAGACGGCAAAACCATTATGCTGCTGCAATATCTTAAACTTCACAATTTTTTTTAGACCCTAACTTAGGCGTCTGACCGCTTCGAGCGGTCTGACGCCTTCACACGCATGAAAATGGTAATCCTTTGCTTAAGTCTACTTAGAATCTGTAACTTGTAACTCACAACTAAACCCTTGCGCCTCAGCGCCATTGCGGTGTAAAATAATTATATAATAGATGAAACTCTGGAGCAAAGATAAAGACTCATTAAAAGAAGTTACTGACTTCACCACCGGGCAGGATGCTATTCTCGATTTGCAGCTGGCTCCGTTTGATGTTTTGGGTTCAATCGCCCACATCACGATGCTGGAGTCGATTGGGTTACTGAAAAAGAATGAACTCACCGTTCTAAAAAAGGAACTTAAAAATATTTATGCTGCTATCGCGTCTGGCGATTTTGTTATCAAGGCCGGAGTAGAAGACATCCATTCACAAGTAGAACTGTTGCTGATAAAAAAGCTGGGGGATGTGGGTAAAAAAATTCATAGTGGTCGTTCGCGTAATGATCAGGTGCTGGTTGATATTAAACTCTACCTGCGAAGTGAGATTGAGAAAATCACCGAAGAGATTAGTAAGCTCTTTGAACTTCTGATTTCAAAAAGTGAAGAGAACAAAAACAACTTGTTACCTGGATATACCCATTTGCAATTGGCCATGCCTTCCTCCTTTGGCTTGTGGTTTGGTGCCTATGCCGAAAGTCTGGCGGATGATTTGGTAACGATACACGGTGCTTATCAGATTGTCAATAAAAATCCGTTGGGTTCAGCGGCAGGTTATGGATCATCCTTTCCACTCAATCGCACGTTAACCACTCAGTTGCTTGGCTTTGACGATCTGAATTACAATGTCGTGTATGCCCAGATGGGGCGTGGCAAGACCGAGCGGATACTTGCCCAAGCCATGAGCAATGTGGCGGCAACCCTTGGCAAACTGGCTATGGATGCCACGCTATTTCTCAATCAGAACTTTGCATTCATTTCGTTTCCGGATGAATTGACCACGGGTTCGAGTATTATGCCTCATAAAAAAAACCCGGATGTGTTTGAATTGATTCGGGCTAAGTGCAACTCGCTTCAGGCCTTGCCCAATGAATTGGCTATGCTTACCACCAATCTTCCATCCGGCTATCATCGGGATTTACAACTCATTAAAGAAAAATTATTTCCAGCCATAACAACTTTAAAAGGCTGCTTGGCCATGACCCACCTCATGATCTCCGCTATTGACGTGAAGAAAAATATTCTGGAAGATGAGAAGTATAAATTTCTATTTAGTGTAGAGGAAG
>JAGPBO010000046.1 GCA_018063305.1 Cyclobacteriaceae bacterium | reverse complement strand
AGTGGAATAGCATTTGCCATTACCACTTCCGGTCTTAAAAAGACATCAGACTTTATGCCCAATCTGAGAAAAGCAATAGAGAATGGGTTATCAGAGGCAACCGCATTAAAAGCGCTAACCTCTATACCCGCGCAGCTACTAAAAGTGGATGATCAGGTAGGTAGCTTGAAGAAAGGAATGCTCGCGAACTTCATCATTACTTCGGGTAAATTGTTTGATGAAAAAACAATCATTCATCAAAACTGGGTACAGGGCGAACCTTATTCAATTAAATCGCTGGATACTAAAAATTTCAGTGGCAATTACAACCTTACCATAAATGGTCAAACTTACAATCTGGAAGTAAGTGGTGAACCGGGAAGTCATAAAGCAAAAATAAAAGTGAGCGATTCAACTTCGATTGATGCTGCTGCAACTTTTGGAAATGATTTGATCACATTAAGTTTTAAGCCCGACAAGAAAAATCCGGGCAGCATCCGGCTTTCTGGTTGGAGTGAAAGCACCGGCTGGAAAGGTAAAGGTCAATTGGTGGATGGAACCTGGGTAAACTGGACAGGAAATCGCACAGGTGATTTACAAGCCAAATCAACACCTAAATCGGGTGAGGCTGCTAAGAAGGAAGAGTTAGGCAAAGTGATTTATCCTTTTACAGGCCATGGTTATCCTTCTCTACCTACAACAGAAACCTTACTGATAAAAAATGCAACTGTCTGGACTAACGAATCAGATGGTATTTTACAAAACACCGATGTTCTCCTGAAGGATGGAAAAATTTCCAAAGTAGGAAAAAATCTTAACGATGGATCAGCTCGCGTAGTGGATGGTACAGGAAAACATGTAACGGCCGGTATTATTGATGAACACTCGCATATTGGCGCTGCCAGCATCAATGATGTTGCTGCTAACTCCGGTATGGTTCGCGTTGGTGATAATATCGATGCCGAAGCTATTAATATTTATAGAGCCTTGGCGGGAGGCGTTGTAGCCGTACAAGTGTTGCATGGCTCAGCCAATCCTATCGGTGGTCAATCCGCCTTGATCAAACTTCGTTGGGGCGAGTCACCCGAGAATTACAAGATTCAAGGTGCTGATGGCTTCATTAAATTTGCTTTGGGTGAAAATGTAAAGCGCAGCAGCAATCCAAGTTCTATTCGTTTCCCACAAACCCGTATGGGTGTTGAACAGATTTATGTAGATGCATTTACCAGCGCACGCGACTATGAGAAAAAATGGAATGCGTATAACAGCGCAAAAGATAAAACCGGACTAACCAAACCACGCAAAGATTTGGTCGAGGAAACTATGGTGGAGATCATAAATAAAAAACGATTTATTACCTGTCACTCATACGTGCAATCAGAAATCAATATGCTGATGGAAGTGGCCGAACGTTTTAATTTCCGCATCAATACCTTCACGCATATTTTGGAAGGTTATAAAGTAGCCGACAAAATGAAGGAACATGGGGCAGCCGGCTCCACTTTCGCAGACTGGTGGAATTACAAGTGGGAAGTGCGCTATGCCATTCCTTACAACGCAGCCATCATGCAGCGCGCAGGTGTGGTAACCGCAATTAATTCTGATGATGCTGAAATGGGAAGAAGATTAAATCAGGAAGCCGCTAAATCCGTAAAGTATGCCGGCATGTCGGAAGAAGATGCTTTGAAAATGGTTACCCTGAATCCAGCCAAAATACTTCACTTGGATAATCAGATGGGCAGTATCAAGGTTGGTAAATCAGCGGATATTGTAGTGTGGACAGACAACCCGCTTTCTGTTTATGCGAAACCAGAAAAAACGATCATCGATGGAAAAGTCTATTTTGATCTGGAGAAAGACGCACAAAATAATAAAGCGCTTGAAGACGAACGCGCACGCCTGATTCAAAAAATGAAGAATGCCAAGAAATCAGGTATGCCCACGCAACGGGGTGAAGGACGCAGTCAGCTTGACTTTCATTGTGATGACATATTGGGTTTTGTAAAAACAGAAGAGTAATTATTAACTGAGATTATTATGAAGAAGCTAATTATATTTTTTGCTGTTCTGGTTCAAGTTGTCCAGGCACAAACACCCGTTCCGGCCAAACCGCAAGCAAAACCTATTGCATTAACAGGTGGCGTAGCTCATTTGGGTAATGGACAGGTAATTCAAAATTCACTTATTGCCTTTGATAAGGGAAAACTTACCATTGTCGCTGATGCCACAACGTCCAAAACCGATTTATCGGGGTATGAGGTAATTAACATCACAGGTAAACATGTGTATCCTGGATTTATCCTTCCAAACTCGCAGGTTGGTTTACAAGAAGTTCAAGCCGTTCGTGCTATGAATGATTATAACGAGCACGGTGAATTGAATCCGAATGTTCGATCATTGATCTCGTACAACACTGATTCTGAATATATCCCTACTTTCCGATTTAATGGTGTATTACTAGCAGAAACTACACCCACTGGAGGAACAATTTCGGGTACCTCATCAGTAATGGAAATGGAAGGTTGGAATTGGGAAGATGCCGTCCATAGCGCTGATATTGGCGTGCATTTAAACTGGCCTCCTATCGAAAAACGTCAATTTGATTTTTCTACATTTACTTTTTCAGTATCGCCAAATAAGGACTATGACAAACAGGTACTTGAGCTAAATCAGTTTTTTGCCGAGGCGTTGTCATACGGTTCACAGTCAGCCAAAGATGTCAATCTTAAATTCGATGCCATGCAAGGTTTATTCTCGGGCAAGCAAACTCTTTTTATTCATGCGAATAATCCTAAAGAGATTGTAGAATCTGTTCGCTTTGCACAGCGACATGGAGTAAAGCGGATCACTCTAGTGGAGGGCCTTGGCGCTTTATGGGTAGCTGACTTTCTGAAGGAAAACAATATCCCGGTAATACTTCCAGCTACGCAAAATCTTCCAGCACGTAATGATGATGATGTGGATCTCCCCTATAAATTACCACACTTATTAACTCAAGCGGGTGTTATAGTTTCACTATCTAATGATGGCTCTTTACATGGAGCAAGAAACCTTGCCTTCTATGCAGGCACTGCGGCTGCCTATGGCATGAGTAAAGAAGATGCGCTAAAAACCATCACCTCAAATACAGCCAAGGCATTAGGAATTGACAATCGCGTAGGCACATTAGAAGTTGGTAAAGATGCTACCCTCTTTGTTTCGGTGGGCGATGCCCTTGATTACCGTACCAACATACTTTCGCATGCCTTCATCTCCGGCAAGTTGATAACACTTCCGGGGAACCAGCAAGAACTTTACGAGCGTTACTCGAAAAAGTATGGACAGGTGAAATAGTTGATTATTGAACCCAATTAGTCAGGCAGTTTCCATCACGGAAGCTGCCTTTTTTGTTCTCAGATTATTCATTCAATACATAATGAAAAAATAACTACTTTTAATCGTATGGAAGAAAAGCGACCCAAGAAAAAGAAGGCGGCCAGAGGTCGTGAAACTTTATTCAGAGCAACCTACCATAATCAAGGTAATTTAATTCAGATGGCGGATAACAAAGCCAACATCATTATCAGTATCAATACTTTGATTATTTCTTCTATCATAGCTATTACCGGATATGGTGCTGTTGCTGGCAAAATAAATACATACGAGTTTCAGGTGATAATCCCGATTGTACTTATAATTTTGTCATGCCTTGCATCTGTGATCTTCGCCATACAAGCGGCAAAACCTAAATTAATAAAAGCCAAAAGTGAGGGCGGTGAAATGCAAAAATCAAGTTTACTTTTCTTTGGGGTGATTGCCCAATATTCCCAGCAGGAATATCTCAAAGAAATTAAGAACCTACTTGACTCCGGAAACGATCTTTATGAGCACATGACCATCGATTTATATAACAATGGATTGATCCTAAAGCGAAAATACAATCTCCTGGTATATGCCTACCAGGTGTTTATGTTTGGTTTTATTTTCAGTGTGCTGGTATTTCTTTTATTCCTCGGGTTAGGATAACAAGTGATCTGATATTAAAGCCACACTAACTATTTACCTTGCTTCTGTGAATTAATTCTAAATTCATCCGGGTAATTTTCCTTTCCATTTTTGACTATCTTTATAGAGTAGTACATCAATAGATTTCCACTTCAAAAAAACATATCATGAACACCGCTCATGCAACACTTAACCACAATACCGTAGTCGCGGAAAGAGATGAACTAGTAAGAATTTTTGAGCTTCAAAAAAGTAATCAGCAAAAAATTGCTGACTCCACAGTAAAGGAACGTAAGCAAAAACTTAAACTGCTCCTGCAAACAATATTAAAATATCGTAAAGAAATTCAAGAGGCCTTGTATAAGGATTTCAAAAAGCACCCCATGGAAGTGGACATTGCAGAGATTTACAAAATCACCTCAGAGGCAAAACATTCCATCGCACACCTCGCAAAATGGATGAAGCCGCATAAAGTAGCTACACCCATGTCGCAGTTGGGAACCAGCTCTTACATTCACTATGAACCAAAAGGTGTAGTGCTCATTATTTCCCCCTGGAACTTCCCATTTAACCTTACGTTTGGTCCCCTTATTTCTGCTATCGCGGCCGGCAACTGTGTAATGATCAAACCATCCGAAAATACACCCCATGCCTCTGCTTTGATGAAGAAGATAATTATTGAATTATTCCCCGAATCGGAAGTGGCGTTATTGGAAGGAGATGCTACCGTCTCAACTGAATTGCTTAAGCTGCCTTTCAACCACATTTTTTTTACCGGTGCGCCAGAGATTGGTAAAATAGTAATGAAAGCCGCTGCCGAAAACCTCACATCTGTAACCTTAGAACTGGGGGGCAAGTCGCCAACAATCATTGATGAAACAGCCGATCTGGAGAAAGCCGCTCTAAGACTAGCAACCGGAAAATGGTTTAACAATGGCCAGGTTTGCATTGCGCCCGATTATGTACTCGTGCATGAGAAAGTTGCTAATAAATTTATGGAGCAGTTGAAATCGACTCTTCACAATCATTATGGCGAAGATCCCTCTCACTCAGAATCATACAACCGCATTGTAAATCATCGCCACTTTAAACGACTGGAAGGATATTTAAATGATGCGCTGGATAAAGGCGCCAAAATTGAATTTGGCGGAAAGACGGATAGCACACAGGATTACTTAAGTCCCACGATTGTATCCAATGTTCCTATCGATTCTGATCTATGGAATAAAGAGATATTTGGACCGATTTTGCCTTTTGTAGTCTATACAGAACTGCAGGAAGCTATTGATAAAATAAATTCGAAAGAGAGACCCTTGGCACTCTACATCTTTAGCAAGAATAAAAAGAACGTGGAGCAAATCATTAAAAACACGCGAGCGGGTGGCACTTGCATAAACAATACCAGCCTGCATTTCTTCAATAATAATCTCCCCTTTGGTGGCGTAAATAACAGTGGAATTGGAAAGGGCAATGGTTTTTTTGGATTTGAATCCTTCTCAAACCCCAGGGCTATTCTGAAACAATGGGCACCTATCAATGGGTTGGATGGTCTAGCACCTCCCTATACCGCGTCAAAACAAAGATTAGTTGATCTGACTATTAAATGGTTTTAGTGGCAAAAAAAATACACCGCCCATGAGGCGGTGTATTTTTAAAATCAAAGAATCAAAATTAAACTTTCAATCCGTTTTTTATAGATTCAATGCCTGACTTACTTTGGTTTGCAAAAACATCAACCTTTCTATTGTAAGCCATCTTAACATCATCTAACGAATCGGTAACCTTATTTCTTAGGTCCTTTGATTTTCCTACAAGTTTTTCTCTTGTTCTTTTTCCACTGTCGGGTGCAAGTAGAATTCCTGTTAATAATCCCACTGCCGCTCCAGTCAAAACACCTACCATTACTTTTCCCGCGGTATTCATATAGGTAATCTTTAAAGTAACTATCCTGAAGTTTTCAGAACGTTCTGGTAATCGTATGACTACACTAATTAAACGATATCAAAGATCGTATCGTTCAGAATATTGCTGAGTATTTACAAATTATTTTTTCTTTTTAACATTAGGACTAAAGTCATAAAATATATTCAACAATAGTCTTTTAATTCTGTGACTTACCTCATAATAATACATCAAACAAAACAAGGCAGAAGCGCTAAAGCTAAAAACACAATGAACCCTAACAGAAGTTTGCGATCAGTCTTTGACTTAAACACGTTTACTGATTTTACGCAAATCCATCCACTAGGTTTTCTGGTTTTTGATATTAACAAATCCTTAACGGGCATCAGGAAGTTACCGTGGGAATGCCTAAACTTGTAGCTAAATTTTGATTCATGACCAAGTACACCTTTACCGAAAAGAAAGACACACGTTCAGGCTTTGGCGCGGGCCTTCATGAACTGGGAAAATCGAATTCTAATGTAGTCGCTCTTTGTGCCGATTTAACGGGCTCTCTAAAGATGGACGCATTCAAAAAGGAGTTTCCGGAAAGATTCTTTCAGGTAGGGATTGCGGAGGCCAATATGATGGGGCTTGCAGCGGGTATGACCATCGGTGGAAAGATTCCATTTACTGGAACCTTCGCCAACTTCTCGACAGGCAGAGTGTACGACCAAATACGCCAATCAATCGCTTACTCCGGTAAGAATGTCAAGATCTGCGCCTCTCATGCAGGTTTAACTCTTGGGGAGGATGGTGCTACTCATCAGATACTTGAGGATATTGGAATGATGAAAATGTTGCCAGGAATGACCGTTATTGTGCCCTGCGACCACAACCAAACGAAGGCGGCAACTATTGCTTTAGGAGCTCATAGCGGCCCGGCTTATTTGCGCTTTGGCCGACCAAGCTGGCCCATCTTTACTGCGGACAGACCCTTTGTTATTGGCAAAGCTGACAAAATGATTGAAGGCAATCAGGTGACCATTTTTGCCACCGGCCACATGGTTTGGCTGGCTATTGAAGCCGAGGCTATCTTAGCTGAAAAAGGAATCTCGACTGAGGTAATAAATATTCATACTATTAAGCCTTTGGATGTCGAAGCAATTCTGACTTCTGTACAAAAGACAGGTTGTGCAGTTACCTGCGAAGAGCATCAGATCAATGGTGGACTTGGTGACAGTGTTGCACAGGTTCTTTCAAGATTCAACCCAGCCCCTCTTGAAATGGTTGCAGTTAATGACTCTTTCGGGGAAAGTGGAACACCTACACAGTTGCTTAAGAAGTATGGACTCAGCACCGAAAATATTGTAAGCGCTGTTGAAAAGGTACTCGCTCGAAAAAAATAGATTAGCCGTGGCTTTATTTCTATAGAGTTGCCATGTCAATAACAAACCGGTACCGAACATCGCCCTTCAGCATGCGCATATAGGCTGTCTCTATTTCTTTTATGGCAATCAATTCTATATCAGAAACAATGTTATGTGCAGCACAATAATCCAGCATCTCCTGGGTTTCGCGAATACCGCCAATCATAGAGCCTGCGAGGGTTTTTCTTTTTGGAATTAAACTAAAGGCGTGAACGGGTGTAGCCTTCGTGGGTATACCAACCAAAACCATCGTGCCATCGGTCTTGAGCATGTTTAAATACATATTCAAATCATGATTAGCTGCCACAGTATCCAGAATAAAATCAAACTGATTTTTAACTTTAGATGTAGCCTTTTTATCCTTGGTATTCAGAAAGTTATGAGCTCCAAGTCGTAAGGAATCACTCTCTTTTGAAGGTGAAGAACTAAGCACCGTTACCTCCGCACCAAATGATACTGCAAATTTTACCGCCATGTGTCCCAGTCCGCCTAGCCCGACAATAGCCACGTTTTGCCCAGAACCTACCTTCCAGTGCCTTAAAGGCGAGTAGGTGGTGATTCCTGCACACAATAAGGGGGCAACAGCAGCCAGCGATAATTTGTCAGAGATCTTAAGGCAATAATTCTCATCTACTACAATGCACTTTGAATATCCCCCATAGGTAGGAGTCTTTCTATCTGTTTCGTATCCATTGTAGGTACCAACTAACGAAGTTTCGCAATACTGTTCATTACCTGCCTGGCAACTTGGGCACGTACGACAGGAGTCAACAAAGCAACCCACACCTGCCAACTCTCCTACTTTAAACTTCTTTACTCCTGCGCCAATATGACTAATCTTGCCCACTATTTCGTGACCGGGCACCATGGGGTAAATAGCTCCGCCCCACTCGTCTCTTACCTGATGTAAATCCGAATGACAAACACCACAAAATTGTATCTCGATTTTTACATCATGAACTCCAACTTCCCGCCTTTCAAAATTAAACGGACTTAATGGAGCCTTGGCATTTTGAGCAGCATAACCCTGGGTCGCAATCATAATGAGAATTCTTTAAGTATAATTTATTGCCAAGTTCACTCAAATCTTAGCTAGATCAAATACCTGATTACAATTCAAAATTATTAAATGATCTAAATTCTTCATTGCTCAAAACCAAAAGAAAGGATACCTTGACGGAATCAAATTAATTTCCTTATGAAGAACTTCTCATTTTGTATTGCGATGATTGTCAGCCTCGCAGGTTATGCCCAACAAAAAAATTATGCCTTAGTAAATGCCAATGTGTTTACAGGAACTGAAAATAAAATCTATCCCCGAAGCACGGTGCTTGTTAAGAACGGAAAAATTGAATCGGTGAGCAACGTAACGCCACCATCGGGCTATGAAATAATTGATTGTCAGGGCTATTACTTAATTCCAGGAATGATTGATGCCCACACGCACCTGGATAATCTGGCCTCAGCCAAACGTGCTCTGGAGACCGGGGTTACTACTGTCCGCTCGGCAGGCGTATCCGCTTATCAGGATGTTGCCCTTGCCAATCTGGTTAAAATCGGAAGTATCGCAGGTCCGGATATTATTCCCGCAGGAGTCTATGTGTCTCCTAATCTGGAAGAAACGGTACTGGCCGATGTACGCCTGGCTCCGCTCATAAAAGGAGTAAAATCAGATGATGAATTGAAATTGTTAGTTAACGTAAATATTGATCGAGGTGCCAAAGTAATTAAAACCCGAGGTACCGAACGTGCCGGCAGGCCCGATACCGATCCGCGTGAGCAAGTTTATACTGAACAACAAATACGAGTGATCGTGCAAGAAGCAGGTAAACATAATGTGCCGGTCATGATTCATGCCCATGGCGATGAGGGATCGCGCGCGGCTGTTCTCGCTGGTGCAAAAAGTATTGAGCATGGTACATTTTTAAGTGATGAAACCCTCAAGCTGATGAAAGAACGTGGTACATATCTGGTGCCTACATTCATCACATTAGAAGACCTAACACAGCCTGGTGGCGATTATGACGGACCAGTACTCCAGCTCCGGGGTAAGTTTATGATGCCACAGGCTGAAAAGGTTTTTAAGAAGGCTCACGAACTTGGGGTTAAAATTGTTACCGGTGCCGATAATGGTTACACGGCCAACACAACCAGTCGCATTTCGTTAGAGTGTGCTCACTTTGTACGCATGGGAATGACAAACTATGAAGCTCTTCAATCAGCAACCGTGGTCGCATCCGAACTATTAGGTGTTGATAAAAGTACGGGTCGAATTGAAAAAGGGTATGACGCTGATCTTGTGCTGATTCCGGGCAATCCACTCGAAGAAATCAGGCATTTGCAGGATGCTCTGCTGGTAATAAGTAATGGGCAACTTGCACTCAAGCGAATTCCTTTCGGAAAATAATTTTTAAAAGTCTGAAACTTTAATCGTAATATTACGATTAATACATCATGGGACTTTCCAAGACCGAAGAATTTACGAAGGAACAAAACGAGATTGCGGCCATCGCCAAGGTGTTGGGCCATCCGGCACGCATCGCGATTCTGCAGTACCTATCAGAAAAGAAGGCTTGTGTTTGCGGAGATATTGTGGAAGAACTCCCGCTCTCACAATCAACCGTTTCGCAACACTTGAAAGAACTTAAGAAAGTTGGCTTAATAAAAGGCGAAATCGAAGGTCCTACAGTTTGTTATTGCATTGATACCAAAACTATTACTAAGGCTAATAAACTATTGGGAAATCTTTTACAGAGTGTGAAGGATAATTGTTGCTGAACTTTTTTTGATCAATCTAATCGTAATATTGCGATAACATATAAATTTAATCACTATGAAAAACTCAGAAGAAATTAAGGAAATGGTCAAAGAGCGCTATGGCGAAATTGCCGATCAAAGCAAATCACAAAATGAAACCAGTTGTTGTGGTAGCAGTTGTGGATGCGTAACTATTGACGAGGCAATTATGGCCGAGGATTACAGTAAATTAAAAGGCTATACGCAAGACGCAGACCTGGGGTTAGGATGCGGCCTACCTACCGAGTATGCCAAAATAAGGCCCGCTGACACAGTGGTTGATCTGGGTTCTGGCGCTGGCAATGATGCCTTTATCGCCCGGGCAATAACCGGAACGGAAGGCAAAGTAATTGGCGTTGACTTTACAGAGAGAATGATTGAGAAAGCCCGACTCAATGCCGAAAAGCTCGGCTTTCACAATGTTGAATTCAGATTAGGCGATATTGAAAAATTACCGTTGAGTAGCAATGTTGCGGATGTCGTGGTGAGCAATTGCGTAATGAACCTTGTTCCTGATAAAACAAAAGCATTTACCGAAACTTATCGGATTTTAAAGCCCGGAGGGCACTTCAGTATATCGGATGTCGTATTGACTGGCAAACTTCCTGAAGGGTTGTTAAAAAATGCAGAGATGTATGCAGGTTGCATCGCTGGCGCTATCCCCAAAGAAGAATACCTTCAGGTAATTAAAGATGCGGGTTTTATTAATCTGGAGATTCAAAAGAATAAAAAAATTTCAATACCCGATGAGATTCTAAAATCCTACTTAACAGACAAGGAAATAGAACAGGTAAAGAAGGAAGAGTTGGGTATCTTTAGCATCACCGTCTATGCAGAAAAACCAGGGATACAACCAAAAAATCTGGCTGCTAAGGAAGCCTGCTGTGGATCGGGTTCAGATTGTTGCTGATAAAATTCTAATGAGATTTAGTTCAACATTTCAAAAAAGGTTTTGAACTTTGAGCTATGAAAGAATTTGTTGTTTCTCAACAAGTGAAAACAAAAAAAGAGCTGGAAGCGCTTAAAAAGTTTTTACTGGTTAATCAACTGCCCACCGAGGGTTTAAAACTTGAGAACAGCCTGCTGCTAACCTACTACAATGCTGATGATGTGTTGGTTGGTTCAGGTGGTCTTGAGTTTTATGGTGACAAAGCCCTGTTACGATCGTTGGCCGTGAGTCAGGAGTTGAGGAGTCAGCAACATGGGAAACAAATTATTGAAGATTTGCTGCAACATGCGCGTATAGCAGGTATTAAAGAAGTTTTTCTTCTGACTGAAACAGCCTTTTTCTTTTTTCAAAAATTTGGATTTACTGAAGTACTACGCGACCAGGTTCCTGATGAAATAAAATTATCGACTGAATTTTCTCACGTATGTCCAGCTACGGCAAAGGTGATGGAGTTGGTTCTACGGGATTAGTTTTTACCTAACACATGTTATCTATTTTTTTTCTTAGTCAAGATTGAACTTAAGCCAGACTGTGGACTTTTAGTTTTACTTTTGGGATTCTCATACAACCAATGAAGCCCAATAAGTATTTCGTAATCGATTTCGATAGCACTTTTACTAAAGTAGAAGGTTTTGATGCACTCGCTGATATCTCTTTAAGAGATCATCCCGAACTCGAAGCTATCAAATCAGAAATCGTAGCTATAACCAATCAGGGCATGGATGGTTCGATTTCATTTCGGGAATCACTTGAGAAAAGAATACATCTGTTATCCCCTAATAAGCGACATCTGGAACAACTGGTGGTTGTATTGCGCGAGCTTGTGTCCGAATCGTTTAAGCGCAATCGGGAGTTCTTTCAAACTTATGCCGCTAATATCTATATTATCTCAAACGGTTTCCATGCATTTATTGATCCTGTCGTTACTGAGTTTGGAATTAAAAAAGAAAACATTCTCGCCAATACATTTCACTTTGATGCACAGGGTAACGTAGTCGGATTCGATAAAGAAAACCCACTATCCCAAAATAATGGTAAGGTGGAGCAACTAAAACGCTTGAATCTGGATGGAGATGTTTATGTAATTGGTGATGGTTATACGGATTATGAAATTAAACTTGCCGGCCTCGCCAATAAGTTTTTTGCCTTTACCGAAAATGTTGAAAGAGAAAAAGTACTAAGTAAAGCAGATCATATAGCCCCAAGTCTGGACGAGTTTTTATATTTGAATAAGTTGAATACAGCTATCTCCTATCCGAAAAACAGAATTAACGTTCTCTTACTTGAAAACGTGCACCCGGCTGCTGTCGAAGCATTTCGAGCCGAGGGCTTTAATGTAGAAATTTATCCGGCCGGCTTGGATGAAGATGAGTTGTGCGAAAAAATTGGCAACGTCTCTGTATTGGGTATCCGGTCTAAAACGATGGTGACTGCCAAAGTATTGGAAAGTGCTAACCGGTTAATGACCATTGGGGCCTTTTGTATTGGTACCAATCAGATTGACTTAATAGAGGCTACCCAGCGAGGCATCGCTGTCTTCAATGCGCCCTACAGCAACACCCGATCTGTAGTGGAATTAGTGATTGGCGAAATTATTATGCTTATCCGAAACGTTGCAGATAAGTCAGCAAAAATGCATGAGGGTAAATGGGATAAATCTGCTAATGGAAGTTTTGAAATTCGCGGAAAGAAGTTGGGCATTGTTGGGTATGGTAATATTGGTTCACAACTTTCTGTGCTTGCCGAGTCATTAGGCATGAAAGTATTTTATTACGATCGGGAAGAACGGTTAGCTTTAGGTAACGCAACAAAATGTAAATCACTAAAAGAATTACTGGAACAGTCTGATATCGTTTCGTTACACATCGATGGTAGAAAAGAAAACGCAAATCTCTTTGGTAAAAAGGAATTTGATCTAATGAAAAAGGGTGTCATTTTCCTCAACTTAAGCCGTGGCCAAGTCGTGGAGATTAATGCCTTAAAACAAAATATTGAAAGCGGAAAAGTAGCCGGATGCGCAGTAGATGTATTTCCGTATGAGCCAAAAAGCAATAATGAAGAGTTTGTATCGGAACTTCGTGGGTTACCAAATACGTTGCTCACTCCGCACATCGGAGGCAGTACGCTAGAAGCCCAGGAGAATATTGCTCAATTTGTAACGGGCAAATTCCTGGATTATATCAACACAGGAGGAACCAGTAATAGCGTTAATTTTCCGAACCTCTCCTTGCCTATTCTCGATAATGCACATCGGTTAATTCATATTCATAGCAACGTGCCTGGTATTCTTGCGCGAATAAATCAGATTCTGGCCACCAACGGCATTAACATTGTGGGTCAGTATCTGAAAACCAACGAACGTATTGGTTATGTTATTACGGATATCAATAAGGCGTATAACAAAGACGTTATAAAAGAACTTCGGGCTATTGAGCACACCATAAAATTCAGAGTGCTATATTAGAATGCAAACCTAGTTGTTATGAATTTCTTCTACCGTTCGGTGCATGAATAACTCCCAGGTACTTCCCTTTTTACGATAAGCCCTTACATAACGAATTGTATACGATCCGTCTTGTCGGGTTACGGTAATGGTACCTTCCGTTATACCGATGTTATCATGAAGTTCTGCTTCGGAGGCATCGACCTTTCGGGATATGAATTTACCTTTGTTATTCGCGACATCCTTAAGCCAGCTTTTTTTGGTAGAACGCTGACCGGTACCATGTTTAAATTTAAAGTCATCAGCATACGCAGATTGCAAAAATGAAATATCGGTGCTAACTACAGCAGCCTCAATACTTTTTTCAAAATCCAATAATGTTTGTTCCTGATTTTGAGCCGATAAGGAAGTCGAGAATAGAAGTAAAAAAACGATAAGGGAGTTCCTCATAATAAAAACAAAAACCCACTGGATTTGGAGAGGTGTTTCTGAACCTCAGAGATGACAAGTTTTGAGCTGTTCTCAGGTCGCAATCTTCCACTGTTAACCTGCTTTGTGGGCGAGGTCCGCCAGCTGGCGGATGAGGCCTGATTTTGTCCTGAAACTTAACTCGGTATTGTTTAAATGTTAGGTTCAGCAAACGTGTCCCAAATCCAAGTGGATTTTATGAAGTAAACAACGCGAATGAATATCAAATTGTAAACATTGATTATTCTCTAATTTTTTTGTAGGAGCCGGATATCATTTTGAGAGACCATCCCTTTAAGGTTATTTTGCACATCGATAAGAAGATGAAAATAAATTTTACTCCAGGTCCGTCTCAACTGTACTTTACAGTGGAGAATCACATGCGTCAGGCTTTTCGCGATGGTATTGCCTCACTTTCGCACCGAAGCAAAGAATTTGAAGCCTTCTTTCAAGAAACAACTTCAGGCCTGAAAGAGCTCTTGGGCATACCCGCTGATTTTCATATTTTCTTTACCGGATCAGCAACGGAAATCTGGGAACGATCGCTTCAGAATCTGGTCGCAGATCAATCCTTACATTTCGTTAATGGTGCATTCTCAAAACGGTATTATGAAATCGCGGCTCAATTAGGAAAAAGTCCACTCCAAGTAGAGGCCGAAAAAGGAAAAGGCTTTGATCTAAACGTTGAGGCAAAAGCAGGTGTAGAGTTGATCGCGCTCACACACAATGAAACCAGTACCGGTGTCTGCTTACCAGTGGCATTCATCAACCAATTCAAAACTAAATTTCCAGACTCCCTTATTATTGTTGATGCCGTTTCTTCACTCCCCTATCCCCAGTTTGATTATACAAAAATTGATTCGGTTTTCTTTTCGGTACAAAAAGGTTTTGGATTACCTGCAGGCTTAGGGGTATGGATTGTAAATGATCGATGCATCGCGAAGGCAGAATCATTATCATCAAAAGGTATTTCCATTGGTACGTATCATAATTTACCTACGCTGTTATCCAATGCCAAAAAAAATCAAACTCCGGAAACACCCAATGTGCTAGCCATCTATCTTTTGGGAAAAGTCGTTCAGGATTTACTTCGAAGAGGTATTCAAACTATCCGCAAAGAAACGGAATACAAGGCGGCCATACTTTATCAGGCTCTTACAAATCATCATCTGATGAAACCGTTTGTTGAGGAACCTACTTTGCGTTCGCAAACAGTAATCGTTGCCGAGACAGGTGAATATACAGAGCGCATTGTAAAACACTTACAAAAGCATCATCTTCACCCAGGCGATGGCTACGGAAGCAAAAAGAAAAATCAATTGCGGTTTGCCAACTTTCCAACACACTCAAAAGAAGCCTTCGAACGTCTGGTTGATCTGCTCGAAGAGATTGCGTAGTTGATTAAACCATCCGTTATCTTTAGAGTCTAAAGGACATTAAAGGACCTACTTGGAAGATCAGGAGTTACTTCTTAAGATCAGAAATCCCGAAACCCTCAGTTATGGGTTCAATCTGCTTGTGCGCACCTATCAGCAACGCGTGTATTGGCATGTTCGAAAAATGGTAATCGACCATGACGATGCCGATGATTTAACTCAGGAGGTGTTTATAAAAGTTCATAAGCATATAGGAAGCTTTCGTGAGGATGCGCAGCTATTTACCTGGATTTACCGTATCGCCACGAACGAATGCCTGACCTTTTTGAATAAGAAACGCAGACGGTTCTTTTTACCCCTAGAAGACGTTGGAAAAGAGTTGTCATCCAGGTTAGATATTTCATCGGATATAAGTGGCGAAGATATTCAAATAAAACTTCAAAAGGCTTTATTTAAACTACCTGATAAACAGAGACTTGTGTTCAATATGAAGTACTTTGATGAGCTCTCTTATGAGGATATGTCGGAGATCACTAAAACCAGTGTGGGGGCCCTAAAGGCCAGTTACCACCACGCAGTAAAAAAAGTAGAAGATTATCTTACTCAATAATTAAACCTGGACTCCAAAAAGTAGTCTTAACAACAAATGAAAAAACTGGAAGACATATCGAAGAAAAATATTTTTGAAGTACCTGACGGGTATTTCGAAAAACTTCCGGGCATCATTCAAGCCCGGGTTGCCAAACCAGAGTCAACACCTTGGTTTGTGCCGACTTTGAAATTTGCCCTTCCATTAGTTGCTGTACTCACCATTGGCATCTTCTGGTATTCATCGCAATCTCAAGACACTATTGAAGAGCAATTGGCCGCCATTCAAACCGAACAGCTTGTGGCCTACCTGGATGATGCAACTTTAAATTTTGATGACCTGGCAGAATCTGTTACCTGGAGCGAGGATGATTTGAATGAATTAGAGGAAAAAGTATTTAGCTCTTATGATGTAAGTGACACTGACCTTAATATTTTATTGGACGAATTTAATACTGAAAATTTTTAATGGATTACGATATGAAGAAATTAATCATCCTGGGATTATGTTTGGTTAGCGTGTTGGGTGCGCTGGCTCAAGATCCAACAGGTGCCGATCCAGCACAAGACCTGAAGGCTCAGGAAAAGATCAAGAATCTCCGCATTGCCTACATCTCAGATAAGTTGGGGCTTACCCCAGATCAGGCCGAAAGGTTCTGGCCTGTATATCGCGAATTTTCAGATCAACGCAGAGAAATCAGACAAGAAATGATTGATGCACGTAAGCAAATTAAAACAGATAACCCAGACCAGGCGCAACAAGAGAAATTAGTAAAGCTCGGATTTGTCCTTAAGCAGCGGGAGTTAGATCTCGAAAAAACATATTCAGATCGATTAATGCGAGTGATCACTGCGCAGCAAATTCTTAGCCTTCGAAAAGCGGAAGGGGATTTTCAACGCCTTATTCTTGAACAAGTGCAACAACGAAGGATGATGCAACAGCGCAATGAAACCATACGCGAACGCAACCAGCGACTGAAACAGCAGCGGAACTAAGGCACACCTGTGTTACTGAAAAAAATTCTGTTTGGAATGATACTTTCATCAGTTTGTTTGACTTCCGTTCGAAGTCAGCAAACTGATTCTGCGTTACTACACTCTGACCCATACATTGCCGAATTAGACTCATTAATTGCGAATGATTCATTGCATTTTTTTTCCTTTATGGACAGCCTGATCAATCTGCCTGTACCCACGCTTCGATCGCAGATGATTGCCCGTTTAGGATACAACAGCAACGTGGTTTCTGCCAGCCGAACCCTTGGCTTTAATCAATTCGGGTTGGCCCCCGGTCTCTCCTATTATCATAAAACCGGATTATACGCTGACGTAACCGGTTATTGGAGCAATGAATATGATCCATCCTACTATCTTTCTGTAGCCTCGCTGGGTTATATAAATAGTCCAACCCGATGGTGGTCTTTTATGGCAGAATACAGTCGCTATATCTATACCGACACCTCAGGAGATCAGTACATTGCTTATAATAACAATCTGGGTGTTTCTAATTTCTTTGACGTAAAGCCGTTTACCTTTCGTTTAGACTATCAATTTTATTTTGGCGATAAACAAGCCCATCGAATATATCCATCACTCATAATCAATTTAGAGAAAACGAAATGGGGTAAAATTGACAGAATCTCCTTCTACCCAACTTGCTCTGTCTTGTTTGGGAGTGAGCAGATCACCGAAACCATACCCTATGCACAAACATACCTGGGAATAATTTTTCGACTCCGTAGAGGTTTGCCTTTGTATTATGAACAAACAACCACAGAGTTTGGTGTATTAAATTACTCTTTTGTTGCACCCCTCGCTGTTACTATTAATGACTGGACATTTATCGTGAGCTACACGTATAACATTCCAAAAGCCCTTCCAGGCGAAACGCTATCGCTTACGGATACCGGCTATCTTTCTGCCAGTATTTCGCGGAGAATAAAATTCTAACGCTTCTGTAAAAAGTATTTGATACTTAGTACGCTTTTGATACTTTTCAGACATAATCCTCTCGAAATGACTTCAAAATTTACATTTTTCATTCTCGTTCTTATTTCAATCAACTCTCTGGGCCAGGATTATCGTTGGCAGCAGCGCGTGGAATACACGATGAATATCAAGATGAATACCGAAAATCACAGGTTGAATGGGGACCAAAAACTGATTTATTACAATAACTCACCCGATACGCTGACCAAAATTTACTATCACCTGTACTTCAATGCGTTTCAGCCTGGGAGCATGATGGACGTTCGTTCCAGAAATCTACCCGATCCGGACCGCAGAGTGATGGATCGGATTTCCAAACTTAAGGATGATGAGATTGGCTTTCAACATATACAATCGCTAAAGCAAGATGGAAAATCCCTTAGCTATAAAATAGAGGGCACCATCATGGAAGTAACACTGGCTAAGCCCTTATTGCCCAACAGCAAAACGATTTTCGATATGTCTTTTGAAGCCCAGGTTCCTATTCAAATCCGCAGATCGGGCAGAAACAATAAAGAAGGAATTTCCTACTCCATGACACAATGGTACCCGAAAATAGCCGAGTACGATTACCAGGGCTGGCATGCCGATCAATATGTTGCACGCGAATTTCACGAGGTGTGGGGCGACTTTGATGTTAAGATTACCATCGATCCAAAGTTTGTTATTGCGGCTACCGGGAAGCTTCAAAATCCACAAGAGATTGGTCATGGCTATCAGAAATCTGGAACAACAGTAAAGGCTTCTTCAGAAAATTTGACCTGGCACTTTCAGGCTAAGAATGTAATTGACTTTGCATGGGCAGCCGATCCGGATTATACGCACGATATACAACAAGTTCCGAATGGCCCCACCCTCCATTTCTTTTATCAGAAAAACGATAAGACAGCGGTAACCTGGAAAAATATGGAACCCGTAGCCGTTAAAGTTTTTCAACATCTTAATGAACACTTTGGCAAGTACCCCTTCGACACCTATTCTGTAATTCAAGGTGGCGATGGTGGCATGGAGTACCCGATGTGTACGCTCATTATGGGTGAAGGCAGCCAGGCCGGACTCAACGGAGTGATGGCACACGAGGTGACCCACAGTTGGTATCAAATGGCACTGGCATCCAACGAATCTTTATATGCCTGGATGGATGAAGGATATACCGACTTTGCCAGCGAAGAAGCCATGAATACAATTTTCAATGAGCCGATCAATCATGCCGGGAATTATAGCAGTTATTTTAGTTTAGTTGCCAGCGGACTGCAGGAGCCTGCAAGCCAACACTCTGATCACTTCACTACGAACCGTGCCTATGGAACTGCCGCCTATAGTATGGGTGCTATTTTTCTTCATCAGTTAAAGTATATCATCGGTACAGATAATTTTTATACGGGTATAAAGCGCTATTACAATACCTGGAAAATGAGACATCCGGAACCAAACGATTTTCTTCGGGTTATGGAAAAAACTTCTGGCATGCAATTGCATTGGTATTACTGTTATTGGATTCAAACCATAAAGCATATTGATTACGGAATTAATCTTGTTGTCGAAAAAGACGGCAACACGATGATAGGGTTG
>JAGPBO010000239.1 GCA_018063305.1 Cyclobacteriaceae bacterium | reverse complement strand
TTTCCTTCGAGAAAAGTTGTCTTAGATTTGCCTTTAAAACAGCATCTTCTGAAATCATTTCGGCTATGATGTCCCTCGCTCCTTGGAGCGCATCATCAGCAGTTTTGATATTTTCATTTTTGAATCTAGCAGCTTCCTCTTTCACATTGAAACTTCTTTGTTCCATAAGTTTTAGCGCGAGCGGTTCGAGACCATATTCTTTTGCTACAGTAGCCCTTGATTTTCTCTTAGTTTTATAGGGTGCATAAATGTCTTCTAATGCAATAAGGTCTTTTGCTTTGTTCAAGGCAGCCTTAAGTTCATCTGTCAATACATTTTTCTCTTCCAGGACCTTTAGAATATAGGTTCTTCTTTCAGAAATATCAATTTGTAATTTATGGGCATTTTGTATTTCGGCTAATTCTATTTCGTCTAATCCTCCTGTTTTGTCTTTTCTATATCTGGCGATAAAAGGTATCGTGGCCCCTCCAGCGAATAGCTCGAGGACGACTTTGATCTTGTGCAGTGCAATTCCTGTTTGATTATAGATAATTTGTTCGACCATTTTTTATAGGTAATGAGTAATGAGTAATGAGTAATGTGCAATGAGGAAATCGGGTGACACATTCTAACTTTCTAACCTCTTAACTTCCTAACCATTTAAGCTATTTCACAAAGTTTCACAAAGAAAACCAAAGTCTCACAAAGACCAAGAGAAATCAAAGAATGTCATTCTAATTTCTGACTTCTAATTTCTAATTTCTGACTTCTAATTTTCAATTTTCAATTTTCAATTTCTGACTTCTGACCTCTGACCTCTGATCTCTGACCTCTGATCTCTGACTTTAGAAGGTAGGACAAAGCAAGTCATCATTCACATACAGTCCAAAGTAAGAAACAGTCAGCTCAAATGTGCCCTGATTGCGGCTATAATTAATAATATTTGGTATTCCAATATCATAACTTGCACCCACCTGCCAGTTACTTATCTCCACTCCAAATAATAAACCTGCTGAGTCAAAATTATATTTACTGTTAACTCCAGCAGCACGACCGAACACGCCCATATGGACTGATACGAAATAAACATCGACCTTCAAATTAGCCCCTAAAGTAGCCATATCCTGGATCCCTTGACGTTGATACATAAATCTTGGGTGAATGCTCGTGAAGTCGTCAAGAATGACCCTTCCTCCAGCATGAAGCGTATATTTCATCGGCAGCCGAAAAGATGGTGTAGTCTCATCAGAATTTGGGTCCCGTTTGTAGAATGAGGCTTCCGGTCTTGATAAATGTGCTATTGCAACGCCTACATTAAATCCATGTTGATTGACCTGATAGTTGGCATAATTAACTCCAATGCCCTGATCAAAATAAGAGAAGTTATTTTCTGCCAATTGTTCTGCTGTGGGCGCAGTGTAGCCATCTTCGCCGTTAAACTGATCTTCGAAAGTAACGTTAGTAAAATTGGAATTTCTTTGATTTAAACTCAAATACAATCCCCCTGATAGAAATTGATTGGGTCCCAAAGCTTTATGGTAAGCTCCTGAAAAACCCATTTCTGTATTTCCAAAGTCAAGAATGCCGGCTTTATCGTGCGCAAAATACAAACCTGCTGATGCAATGTCATGAACTCTTTTATTTTTAAGACCAAGGTCAAAGTTAAGGTCTACACTACCTGTAAATGTGCTAAAAGGCTTTTCAAAGTTCTTAGACCATTGATTCCTGTAAGCCATATTTACTCTATAATTACCCTCAAAGTTTCCTGTCAGAGATGGGTCCAATGTGATTGGCGCACCGTAGAACTGTGTCAGGTAGCGTTCTTGTGAATAGAGTGAACTTACGGATATGAATAATATGAATAGATATATAATTCTCACTAAGCAAAATATTTGGTTAAGACCTGTATGATAGCCTGTTTAATTTGACAATGTAAAACTAAACATAGAAGTTTAAACGAAGGAATTCTTTTTTAATTATCCATTAATCTCTATGATTTGTGATGCTTAACAAACTGAGCATAATCGAGAAAATAGTTAAATCTGATTGAAATACTATTGCCTTTGATCTTGTTAAGAAAACCGTTATAGGACTTCCAGTAGCGATTGGAATTGTCCGAAAAGTCTGAATTACCGCTATTCCATGCGAGAACAATGTCACTACCCGGTGCAAATCTCCAGTTGGCTCTTGCTTCAAAATTGGTAAATTCAACTACTGAAAACTTATTATTTCCGGTAGGTTCTAGTAAATTTGGTACTAAATATCCATCTAATCCAAGTTTTTCATATTTGTCGAATTTGACCTGAGACCAATAATTTCTGATTCTGAGTGAAAAGTTAAGGTTGGGATTGATGAGAATAATGGGGTTTAAGCCAAGTTCAATTGTTTTAATATCCCGTACACTAAATATAATGTCTCCCTGGTCAAAGAATTCGTTATCGAGTTGATTGGTGTATGCATAACCTACATCATTGAGCAGCTTATTAAATCCAACTGTGCCAAAGATCGAAAAATGATCGTTGAAGCGTATTCTAGGGCTTAGGTCCATGTTGTGTTGTAATCGACCATCTTCATTCCATTGTCTGTAATTGTATGAAGCATCCAATGCAAAAGGCTTCCTGTAGTCACTCGATATAAATGACCTGACCATTATATTGGTGGGATACGTATAATATCTGCTAAAATCACTCCTTCGAGGCTCGTAATAATCATACGTGATGACAGGTTCAGCGCGGATGGTGACCTGCGCGGCATTAAAATTTCTGTCAAGATAAAAATGACCTGTCTCCAAAGCAAAATTTGCAAAAACATCGGGTTTTAACTGGCGATCATATTGGACACTGAAAGAACTTGTAGATTTGTTCCGATATTTACTTTGTACGTAAGTAGAATAAGCAATATTTAGGATCGTAGATCTGTTATTAAAAATGCCCAAGAAGCCCATATCTGTAGGGTCATACCTCTTAGAAATCTCCTGATATAGTAAGTCATAAGTAAAATTTCCACTATTCTTACCTACGTCTATTACATATTTATAACCTGGTTTTGCAATTTCTTTTTCACTTATGTATGAAAAGGAACCATTACCCTTGACAAAATAATTCTGTTTTTTATTTCGGATATCAAAATCTATTCCGGATACATTTGCATCCCGGAATTCCCCTTGACGTATGACGTTGGTATTGATAAAGGAGATATAGGAATTATTCTTCAGGTTTTTATCCAGGACAATCATATTGAAATTAGAAACCGAATTGATCAGTAACTTTTCTGTTTCACCAGTTTCGTTGTCTTTTAAAGTGGCATAGGATCTGCCTTCGATGGCATTGAACACACCAACTCCAAGACCGTCTTTGTCCCGCCCGGTTAGCTTGAAAGCGTTGAGTAGTTTGTTTTTAGTAGGGTAGTCCTGGATTGATTTTCCTTCAGGGACGCCATATTTGTTGAAGTAATTGTTGTCTCCGGCAATCCTTCTAGAATAAAATAATTCTGCCCTGGAAAATAACTCCAGGCCTTCTGTAAAGAATGGTCGTCGTTCTTCAAAGAAAACTTCAAAAGGGCCGAGGTTATTTACCTGCTCGTCAAAGGAAACTTGTCCAAAATCAGGTATGAGTGTAAGGTCTAAAGTGAATGCATCATTGATACCATATTTTAGGTCGAGCCCACCTGATATTTTAAACTCTTTATTGGATTCCGGGGCATAATATGCAGAAACATAAGGGAATAGAGAAAGTCTTAGTGGAGATTGTATGTTTTTCAGCCCTTCAAGGTGGCCGCTTTGATTCAGAAAACCGGAGATAGTTGGGTCAACTTTGACCCATGTGCCTTTTTCCCTGCTTTTTTTCATCTGGCGGACTAGATTGATATTCCAGTTTTGAATGTCTTGTTTTGGGAAACGCAGTTGCGAAAAAGGAATACGCATTTCGATCTGCCATCCATCATTTACTTCTTTGGCAGCACTTTCCCAAATCCCGTCCCAACTATCATCTTCATCCAAAGAAACATATCTTGCATCTAGTTGAAGATTTCGCGGCGATACATAGAAGCCAAATCCATTGGTGCCGGCGGCGTAAGGGTCGAAGATGATGCCAATGAAATCTGTATTGTTGTAATTATCTCTTTGGGCAAGTTCTTTAAGGATGTTCTCCGGCTTGTCCACCATTTTGGCATACACATAAATGGCCGTGTTGTCGTAGAGTAATTTGAAATATGTAGGCTGTGAAGGTTGTCCGCCAGGGTTGGGCTCCAGCAATGTGAAATCTCCGTATTCTTTGGTGAGATTCCAGACGCCATCGGTTAAATCACCGTCTATTTTAGGTGCTTCATTGTCATTTATTTTGACGATGGTACAAGTTTTTTTAACGGAGTCTATGGCAGATGATTTGCCTTGTGCTGCGCAGAGAGATGGTATAAGAAGTATGAAAAATATGAATTTGGAAAAAATTGTCATCGTAATCTTTAATCTGAGGTATAAAGATGGGAATTATAAATAAAGTAGGAGTAATTTATCGGCGGAAGGTAGAGAAAGCTGGGATTAAAAGCATATGATGAGGGATAAAATTGAATTGGATTATTATATTTGTAAAAAAAATTAATCACCCTATGAAATTTTCATTTTTATTGATCTTATTTATTCCAATTTGGGCGACAGCTCAAAATAATTCAAACAATTTTATTTACATAGAACTTGTTCCTTTCGCAAGTATGATGAGCAATGGAAATGGCGCACAATTTGGATTCTCACATAAAACTAAGAACCATTTTGTTCACAATTTTGGTTTGGGATTTTTATTCAATAATTCCCCGTCTGGAAATGAAGTTGATAAGTTTTCTTTCAATGATAAGCCGATAAGGGAGTGGAGTAGTGAAATAGATTATACGACTCACCGACCATTTACATTTGAAAATTTAGTAGACGGCAACGATTTTGAAAATTTGGACAATTATGGCATCAAGCATTTTAAACCACAGCTTTCGTATAGATTAAATAGGTACTTAAATTACGATTTGCAATACGATTTCAGAATAAAAAAATTAGATCTTTTAATTGGTGTTGGTTTGCAAGGTGGATTAACTGTAAGGGAAGATACTTATGTTGGCTTTACGGGTAAAATTATTTCTGATGTTACAGGTGAAGAGGATGAATTTTGGATTCAGTTTAATATTAGGGCAAAATATTTATATTGGGCACCGACATCCAAGCTTGTGGTTGAATATCCCGTTGGAAAAAATTTGAAATTGGGATTGAATTGTGGCCTTAATTATATTTTTGGAAGAAATTTTACCAATGATACTGTGATTTTGTATGGAGGTCTGGGTGTTAAGGTTGGAATTATTAATTAAATGTAATTTTGATTTTTGCCTAGAGAATTAAAGTTGGAATCCCAATAATTGCCTTCAATTAGGAGCAAGAAGTTTATCTCGCTCTCATTTTCCATTTTCCATTTTCAATTTTCAATTAATCTGTTTGCCTGCTCATCAGATCAATAAGTTCAGCCCGTTTTCCTCATTTATAATTCACCATTCGCCATTCAAAATTTTTATCACCCAATTTTCGACCAGTCCTTATTCTTTCTGAACCTTGTACTTAAAAATTCTCGAAGGCCTTTATTTTGTGGCTTTTCTAACTTAGGATCTTCTGTAATGATCTTCAT
>JAGPBO010000238.1 GCA_018063305.1 Cyclobacteriaceae bacterium | reverse complement strand
TCAAAAAAACCAGTAAACTATGAAAAACATTATTGCATCTCTTATCGTATTTGGCTTTGCGGTAGCGATGGTTTCTTGCGGTGCTAAGAAAGAAGAAGCTGTAGCTACAGATTCTTCCGTATCAACTGTAATTGACTCTGCTGCTATGGTTGTTGACTCTGCTAACGCAGTAGTTGATTCAGCTGCTGCTGTTGTAAACTAAACAATCTCAAGATTGTTCGTGAAAAGGCTTTAGATCTCTAAAGCCTTTTTTATTTTGCACTGTTTTGACGAGCCTCGCCCTTAGAAACTTACTTGACCAACATATTCCTGCGCCTGCAGTGAATTACTGTATTGAGCTTTGGGAACAAAAGCCCTTTCTTTTTAAGCTAAGCAAAAAAAGAGCTTCCAAATCGGGCGACTTTACCTGCATTCATGGTCGCAACCCTCGCATTACAATTAATAAAGATCTTCACCCTTTCGAGTTTTTGATCACTTACATTCATGAAGTGGCCCATCATCATGTGCATTTGATCTATGCCTTTCGGGCAGAAGCACACGGGGCTGAATGGAAACGTGCCTTTCAGGAATTGTTGGCTCCGCTGTTGACAGTAGAAGTTTTTCCAAATGATATTCTTGCCAGCCTTTCGGAACACATGATCAATCCAAAGGCTTCTACTTATTCAGACTCTGCCTTAACCAAACTTCTGCGAAGCAAAGATCCGCGGACAGCGCGTACAACGTTACTATCCGAATTACCGGAAGGCAGTGTATTTGATTTGAATGGGCGGTGGTTTAAAAAGGGAAAATTGCAACGAACCCGTGTACTCTGTCTCGAGGTAAAATCAAAACGTCAGTTTTTGGTTCCGGCCGATGTGCCGGTGGGTCATGCCCAACTCTCTATTTTTTAAATCTGATTAATTCAGTCTGCGCTGAATCAATTGCCTGACGAGTTCATAAAACTTAAGCGGGTGCAAGGTACGCCAGTTGTCTACCTGAAGGGTGCCACCCATGTTCACATACTTATCAATTCCATATTTCTTTAGTTCGGATTGTATAAAGTCCGGAAAAGAAACTGCGGCTATCCATCCATCTTCTACTTCATCAAACCATTCTTCATAATACAAATCATCTGAGCCATGAAAGTTAAAGATGTTTTCACCAATCAAAATAAACTTGTTAATTCCCTTATACAACAGGAGTTCAAGAAAGTCTCGCTTTAGCATCATGATGTCGTTGTATAGCGTATCATTCCACTCCCCAATAAATTCAAGTACTACAAACCCCTCCTCATAATCGGCATAAAGTGTTTTCAGATAAAGTGTTTCCGAGCCTATGGAGTCCCACGCGGGATCTATGTAATATCCATATATCGTTTCGGAATAGAGGTCGTAGTTATATTCCTTTTCGTAGAAGGGCGAGTTTTCATCCAGCGATGAATCGTAATATTTAAGCCAGTTGGAAAAGGGCTCTATGTGATGCATAAATCAAAATTGATAATTGACAGTTGAAAATAGACACGCATTATCAATTCTAAACTGTCAATTGAATTTAAAGATCTTTCTGATGATACAGGGTAAGTCCGGCAATGGGGCCTTCGAGAATATTTTTTACGGTAAGTCCTTTATCGTTGGCCACTTGCCTTAACACATCGCTAAAGTAAAAAGCAATGGAGCCCGTAAAATGTACTTTGGTATTTTTATAATTCTCGTACTTCATCACGTTGTTCTGATAAAAATCAGCAAAGCTGTTATAGACCAATTGATAACAGTACGGTTCCTTTAAGTGCTGAAAAATAAATTTGGCAAAACTGGCCAAAAAGGCTCCGGGTCTTTCTCCCTGATATACTTTTTCAAGAACCTCCTCACGGCTCCACGGGTAGCGGGCCTGAAATTGTTTTGCAAGCGTCTCGGGTATATCCTTCCGGAAGTAATCAAAAATAAATTTCTTCCCTATGTAAGTGCCCGAACCCTCATCGGCCAAAATCCAACCCAGGTTTGCTACATTATCAACAATCTCCTTACCATCATATAAACAGGAGTTTGAACCCGTACCTAAAATGCAGGCAATACCCGGCTCTCTTCCACATAGTGCGCGGGCTGCTGCCAGCAAATCCCATCCAATTTCTATTTGTGCTTTTGGCCAATAGCGGGCAAACGCTTCCTGAATAATCAATTGATTTTTCTCAGACGAAACTCCGGTACCATAATAAAAAATCTTACTCACCGGCTCTTTAACCTGCGGGACTAAATGTTCGTCAACAATAATATTCAAATCATTGAGCGGTTGATAGTAGGGGTTAAACCCGGGGCTGTGTGCCTGATCGATGGTGCCATCCTTTTTTAAGAATCGCCAGTCTATTTTCGAACCTCCGCTATCTGCAATTATAATCATGAATCTGGTAGTAAACTTTTGTCCGTTGTAATTTAATTAAATCTGTCTGCTATTTTATGGCTTTTAAGGCTGCTATTGGTTTAAATTTTTCAAAAACCATTTCGGTATGTGGAGCATCTTTCAGCTCATCGGTTAAATCCTGCCCCGCCCAATGCTCGTAGTGCTTTCCGGATCGCCAAAGCTTCGAAACAGTAACGTCATATACCAACCCTCTATAGGCTATCCATATCTCCGGCTTATCCTGACCGTTGCGTAATGCCAATTGTGCCTGCGTGATTTCAGGCAGCATCATCGGGAAGTAAAATGATTAAAATCTTTAATGAGTGTATAAAGCAATTTTATCGGAGGCAGGTCGGATTGAATGCCCAGTTGCGTTTTAACCTTTTCGGTTACAGCAAGCATAGGTTGCGCATTTCCCAAATCGCGGTTTACTTCCAGTGCTCGCTGAATCAAATCAATATCTTTCTCATTAAGTTGAATGGCCTGTGCAAAAACAGGTTGGTAAGTTGTATCGGCAATCACAAACACCTCCTGGGCTGTAACCTCTTTTTGTTCCACTTGTTTTATTACCGAAGTGCCAGCAACAATATCACCCAGTCGTTGACCACGGCCTCCGGCCGCTACCAGGATAACCGCGATTGCGCCCCCCAAAACATAATAATCGACAAAACTAAAAATCCAACGCAACAGGTAATTTCCAAGCGTGGGTGATGTGCCATCGAGCCGAACTACTTTAATATTTAATGTCCGTTTGCCGGGAGACTGACCATTCATGAAGATTTCAAAGAGGAGGTTATAAAGCAACCACGGGGTACCAATCACCATAATCCACACCCAATAGACTTCCAAATTGATATTAATAAACAATGCCCCCACCGCCACACTATAAAAAATAAGGATAATCCGATCAATCAGATAGGCAAGAATCCGGTCGCCCACGCTGGCTACCGGGTAATGGATGAAAACATTTTGGGTGGTTCGTATACGTATTGACTGCATAGACTACCGCTTTTCCTTGCTAATTACCGCCATAAAAAAGCAAAAGTAAATGATTCTGTTTAATGCGTAACTTTCTATTTCAAAACTCAAACTTTTTATGATGAGAATAAGAATTGTTCTGGCTCTGCTTTGTATCGCACTGGCTGTTAGTTGCTCAGAGAAAAAATCGGTGGAAAGCATGAATGATGAGCAACTACGGGCCTTCGCGGATGAGTTAGCCCATAAATTCATTATTGCGGATAGTCATGTGGATTTTCCGGAAAGGCTTAAGGAAAATAAAATTGTACTTAATGAAGCCACAAAATCAATAGTCTTGTCAGATCCCGGAGGTGAATTTGACTACGAACGCTCCCAAAAAGGAGGGCTCAATTCCCCGTTCATGTCAATTTTTATTCCCTCCAGCTACCAGAAACAAAACGACACGGGTAAAGCCTTTGCTGATTCATTGATTAACAATGTACAAGCCATTGCCACTTTATTTCCCGACAAATTTGCATTGGCCAATACGCCATCCGAAGTAGAAGCAAATTTTAAAGCCGGAAAAATTTCTCTGCCCATGGGTATGGAAAATGGTGCCCCCATTGGAAACGACTTAACAAACGTAAAATATTATTATGATCGGGGTATTCGGTATATCACGCTCACTCACAGTAAAGACAATCAAATCTGCGATTCGTCAGGTGATACAACGCGCACCTGGAGTGGGTTGAGTCCGTTTGGAAGAGAAGTTGTTAGTGAAATGAATCGGGTCGGAATTATGGTGGACATTTCGCATGTTGATGATACTACCTTCTATCAGGTGATGAAACTTACTAAAGCCCCCTGCATCGCGTCACATTCATCGTGCCGGGCTTTTGCCCCAACCGTGCGAAGAGACATGACTGATGATATGATTAAAGCACTCGGCAAAAATAATGGTGTGATGATGATCAATTTTTATAATGCATTTTTAGATTCTGTAGTTGTAAATCAAAATGTAAAAAATAAAAATAAATTACGCGCGCTGCTTGATGCTAAAGGGCTTCACGATGAAGATGCTGAGGCAAAACCCATTATTGAGCAATTCGCCAAAGAAAACCCACCGCTTAAATCGGATGTGGAAATGGTTGCTAACCATATCGATCATGCTGTAAAACTTGCCGGCATAGATCATGTAGGTATTGGATCTGATTATGATGGTGTGGAGGGCGAGACACCAACCGGTTTGGAAGATGTCTCTAAATATCCCAACCTGATTTATGTGTTACTGAAGCGGGGCTATACGGAAGAGGACATTGCAAAAATCTGTTATAAAAATGTTTGGCGTGTGTGGAATGCTGTTGAGCAAGTCGCCAAAGGCAGTTAAACCCATAGTTTATTTTGCTTGATGAAGTTGGAAGGAAATGGGGCAACCGTTATCTTCCAACTTCTTTATTTATGAGAGAGCCGGCCTTTGTAAAACAAAATAAAAAGCGATGGGAGGAGTTTGAAAAAGTGGTGAATAACCAACAACAAGCTGCGCCCGATAAGTTGGCTGAGCTTTTCATTCAAATCACAGATGATCTGTCCTTTTCCCGTACCCAATATCCCGAAAGCCGAACGACCCAATACCTAAACTCGCTCGCAGGTAAAATCCATAGCGAGATTTATAAGAATAAAAAAGAAGACAAGAATAGATTCATTCTTTTCTGGAAAGAAGAACTTCCTGCAGTCATGTTTTCTGTACAAAAGCAATTGCTTTATGCCTTTATAATCTTTGTAGTTGCCGGCATCATGGGAGCTGTTTCTACCGCCTTTGACGACACCTTTGTACGGTTGATTCTAGGTGATGGTTATGTAAACATGACACTCGAAAACATTAAGAATGGTAATCCCACGCAAGTGTACTCTTCCAGCGGGGAAGTTGAAATGTTTTTTCTGATCACCCGAAATAATATTCTGGTCTCTTTTATGATTTTTGTCTATGGTGTTTTTGCTTCGGTGGGCACCGGCCTGTATTTATTTTATAACGCAATCATGGTAGGTACGTTCATGATGTTTTTCTACACCGAAAATCAACTAGCACAAGGGTTACCGGTTATTCTACTTCACGGCACCATTGAGCTTACCTCCATTGTTATTGCTGCTGCTGCGGGTTTTGTTATGGGCAACAGCATTTTATTTCCAGGAACCTACTCGCGACTAGCTTCTTTTAAAATGGGAGCGATCAAAGGGTTGAAAATAGTAGTAGGACTGGTGCCCTTTTTTATTCTTGCCGGTTTTATTGAATCCTTCATCACCCGGCATGCTTTTATGCATT
>JAGPBO010000237.1 GCA_018063305.1 Cyclobacteriaceae bacterium | reverse complement strand
GACTTTGATTTTTACCTGCAAAACAAACGACCAGGATATAGTAGTATCTACGCAGGACGTTAAGAATTTCACATCGCTAATGATTTTGTTTAATAATCGCAGCCTTAAGCTGCGATTATTTTTTTGCGGTACGAAGCAGTGTTGGTAGGGTTTACAAATGTGACTCTTTGCAATCTTAAGTGAAGAGCAAAAGATGGCTAACCGCAGCAGTTATAATTTTTGGGATATTGCTTTTTCATTACTTATTATCGGGCTGGTCGCTTATGTAATGATCAGCTTCACAGGATAAATCGAATAAACCGTTTGCTGGTTAAATTTCTATGGCCCGACCATTTTCCCAGATCAAGCCAAACTGAGGTCCGTATTTTTTTACCCAATCTTTATCGGTCGCATAGTCAAATAATTCAACTATGCCCTTCGAGGCAAGTTGTTTGAGTTGATCATCGGCCAAGCCCTTTACACTAATGTAGCCTCCATCGGCAAAGTGAAATTGAATGGCTCCATGTCCTTTTGAGTTTTGTAACCAGGTATTCAATTGCTTTATTCGGTCACCGATTTTTTGATTAAGATCAATAACCTGTTTAAGTGTTGCATCAATATCTTTAATGTGCCCGTCATTATTAAAATCATCATTTCTTAAAATTCGTATGGGATTGATGTGAATCTCGCCTGCGTACCGATTGATCATGTGGATATTGAATTTTTAATCTGTAAAATTATTATTCAGGAATAATAAAATGAAATATGTTGACTACTCCTATTTACCTTTCTTAGTCTCTTTGCTGGCGCCAATCGGCACTCTCATAAACACATAGAGCGATGCGTTTTTAATATTGGAAGTCTCAGCTTTTGTAATATCAACAAGACCTTGGTAATAATGGACTCCCACACTCATACTTTTAATTTCTTTTCTGAATTTATATCCCAGCCCGCCAATCAATCCTGCATCTAATCGTTTGTAGTCATCCCGAGTGTCAATGGAGTAAGAAAGATCACCCCCTTGAAGATCGGTTTCAAAAATGTCCTTTGCTTTACTTCGTAGCCCCGGTTGCAGCCCTGCCTCCACATACCACCGGTTATTGAATCGTTGATGAAACATAATCGGCACATAAAAATAATCTACTTTGGTAGTAAGCTCACCATTTTGATAGAGGTTGTCAAAATCCGGATTGCCAAAAGAATAGGTGGACATTCCTGTGGCTCCCACGTTTGATTTTACCAATACGCCTGTACTTAAATAGGACTGATTCTTTAACAGGATATGAAAATAAAATCCGAGATTGAAGTTATTAAGTCCCTCAGAATTACTCATGCCATGAAAGTACGATCGATTCAGTCCGCCTGTCAGCCCAAATTCAATTTTAGGTGAGTTTAATTTTTCACCAAATAATAACGAAATGATCACCTGACCTTTAGCTGGAAGAGTGGATGCTAAAAGCCCATAGATTATTACGATGAAGAATACTTTTTTCATGAGATTTATTAGTTGAGCGATTACTTATTAATTTTTATTTGTCGACTAACTCCAGATCTAATTGCTGAATCAACGCTTGAGGCTCGGGCGTAAGAGTAAAGAATACCCGGAGGTTTTTCTTTTCACCTATAACTAAGAAGCTTCCGCGAAGTTGATTCTCAGGATGTACTTCTTGTACAGAAAGAACGGAACCTACTTCATCATACATCTTTTGCGTTGTCATTTTCCTACGTTCCAGAGATTCATCCATAAAGAAATTTTCAGCAAAAATGTTTGTGAATTTCTCGTTCCAGGCCGGTAATAATTTTACAATTTCAGTTTGTCGTTGCTTTAAAATGTCTGAAGGTGATACTACCCGCGGTTTTAAGCCGGCTAAGGATATCAGTGTATCCAACGCCATGGCATTAGCGAGACTCGGTGCGCCATACGTATGATTGCTGAATGAAACTATTCCAATTCCATATTCAGGATAGATGCGCCACTCACTGCCAAAACCAGGCAAGCCACCACTATGCGAAATACGAACAAGTCCGTTACAATCTTTTCGCCAACCTAAACCATATCCATACCCAGCGGCAGCGGGACACAATTCGCCACTGCGTGTTTTTGCTTCGGCATAAATTGTATTGAAGCGCCACGGTTGGTGCATCTCTCGAATAGAACTTCTTTTCACGGGCCCGGTTTCAGGCGTATTGCGTGGCGGCCAGGCATCTAAATGCAAGGCTACATATTTACTAAAATCTTCGATAGAGCAGATTAATCCACCCATCGCACCATAAGCACCGTCATGTAGCAACGGCACCTCTATCCATTGCTCATCTTGCCATTGGTAACCTAACGCAAGTTTCTCGGCAGGCACTTCACTATACTCCCATTTGGAATCATTCATCCCAATGGGTTTCATAATGTTTTCGGTAATGTATTTTTGATAGGGAATTCCTGAAACCTGAGTAATTATTCTACCCAGCAAGGCAAAACCAAGGTTACTGTATTCATAGGAGACTCCGGGCACATTCGAGAAGGAAATGCCCTGACTGATTTGCTTTAATAATTCTTCATAGGTTGCATCTAGTTGCCGATCTCCCCACGGGTTATCTTCCGGAAAACCTGCAGACATAGTCAGTAGATTCTGTATCGTAATAGCGGGAGCATCGGTAGTGAGAGCCCCGGCACCGTTCATTTCGGGAATGTAATTCGAAACCGGATCGGATAATGAAAGTTTTCCTTCATCCCGAAGTTTTACTATCGACATAGCCGTAAAACTTTTGCTCATGGAAGCAATCCTAAAAAGGGATTTAGCTGTGGCTGGTGTTTTTAAAGCTAGATTGGAAGTTCCTACACTTCCTGAGTAAACCAATTGCCCACCGGCAATAACTCCGTAGCTGATAGCGGGAAAATGATTTTTCGCAGCATACTCGCTATAAATTTTATCAAGGATAGGAAATGCGTTTTGCATTCTACTAAAAGAGGATGAATCAGTAAAATGCGGAATGGAATATGCATTTACTGAATGTGATACCGTGTCCGGACTTGGTTTTGGTGAATTACAGCCAATGAGTAATAGGATTGAAAGTGCTGATACTATTTTCATATTCTTAACAGGTTACTTGTAAATGTATAAATAATCCAGTTCGGATAATTTTGAATCGTGAGCAAAGTAAAATTTTTATAACACTGGCTGTAAGAGCACGGGCATCAAAATTAGGTACAAGCAATGATTAAAACATTTCTCCGATGTTTACCCACACGCTCCAGAAATTTGAGCTAAATCCAAAATCAAGGGCAAAGTTTGTGTTGGAATATTTATTCAGTTTGGTACGAAGACCAAGCCCAGCACCTAATTTCCAGTATCTGAAGTGTTGCGTTTCAAATTCGGAGGCTGAAGAAATGTTTGCGAAGGCTACTAAGCCAAAGAGGCCATTGTTAGTAAGGTTTACTCTTTCTTCTGCTTCTCCATAAAGCATGGCGTTAGAGCGATACCGACCTGCCTGAAACCCGCGACTGGCTATACCCGTGGCCGGAGCCCAGTTGGTAGAAGGCAAGTATAAGTAGGGGACCTCGCCCGAAAGAATAGTCCAGTAGTAACTTCGAACGGCCAGAATATTTCCTTTGCCTTTGTTGATTGGAAAATATTTTCGGGCATCAATAAATAGAGACTGATAGTCTGTATCGCTGCCTAACGCCTTTGCGTTTATACGATACGAGGCTATAAAGTACGCACCTTTCGGTGGATTAAGCGCATTGTATCGGCCATCGTACACGATGTTGGCCGTTAACCCGGATGCCACCGATGGGTCCGTTGTTTCCACCGGATAATCCTCAAGATTGGAGATATAACCGATTTCAGTTTCGTCAATATTGTAACTGTAATCAAGAGTATAGCCAGGCCCAATAAACCATTTGTTTGAAATTCCATATAACACGGTTTGGTAAATTCTGGCGTAATTAGTTTCCACGAGCGATCGCTCAAATTCCTGTGAGTTGCCGCCCAGGCCCCAGACATATTGCGGATAGTGAGAGATTCTATAATCACCAATAAGATTCCAGGAATTGTTGGGTAACCAGATATTATGGCGTAAGAATAGTCCGTATTTACTCGAGAAGTCAGTAAAGGGAAGTAAATATACGTTTGAAAGATTGGTCGTGTTCGGATCACCTAAAGTAAATGCCCCGTTGATGGACGTTATAACAACCCGCCCACCACCAGGCGCACTGACGGGGGCAGGTAAGATTGAAAAGTGTACTTTTCGCTTGTTCCGGATAGTATTTGTTTCTTCAATTTTCTTTCTTCCAACCACCACATCCACCACATCCACTTGCATGGAATCAACGACTTGTGCTTGTACCGGCAAGCCGGGCAGTGCGAGTAAGAGAATCAGATAGTTTCTTATCATTAAAGAAGTATGCAAATACAGCCGAAGTTTATAAACTATTTATGAATTTTTAGACTGGTTGGCTTACATATTTTGATTGGAGATAGAAAAGGGGGTGTCATTTATCTTTTGGGTAATACCTAGGATAAAGTCTGACTTAGTGCCATTAAAAGTAGTGTTGCTATGAACCTTTTCAAAGCCCGAGACTTCTGAACAAGGGTTGATATTCAGGATTGGTCGGATCAACAGTTTGCAATACTCTGGCGTGCGGACCTGCCCTTTGCGGATTATTTTGAATCACATACAAATAGGCCAACGCATACAAGTGTCAGAAAACAATTTGAGTTTTATAACTCAATATTACTACCCTTATTTTAAAGGATTTCTATCTGAAAGATGGTTTTTGCTTTCGTAAAATAAAAGAGGGGATTGAAACTCAATCCCCTCTTCTTTTTGAATACTATTTTAGTGATAACGAATAGGAAGCCTACTTCTTCTCTTCCTTTTTGTCAATCGTTATTTTATGAATCTTTCCGGTGAATTTATCGGAACCTCCATAGTTAACAACCTGTGTACCTTCATCCATGCCTACATCGGCCATATCATCGACTGAAAATAATCCGGGCTGGGTACGTTCGATACGTCCTTCTGCTACCTTTTTTCCATTCACAGTAAGTGTGCCGGTGCCACCTTTACCAGGGCCTCCACCATCGTAGGCAAAGTCATAAACCAACGTATATTTTCCTGCGCTTAGTGCCTGATTGGAAACGATATTCGTTGACTCTAACCCAAGGTAGTTGTAACCAAAAGCAGGCTTTCCATCTTTCATATAGAATGTCAATCCTCCAAAGCGTCCACCTTGGCAAACAATTACCCCATTGCCATTTGCCGCTACTTCTACTTCGGCAGTCATGGTGTAAGCCTTACTGCGTAAGTCTATAAAAACATCAGGCCCCATGCCTCTCATGCCTTCTACATAGTTTACTGTATTACGGTTGCCCAGTACAGTCGGGCGTCCCACGGCTTCCGCATTAGTCCGAATTAATAAACGATCATCAATTGGCAGGACATGATATTTCTCCGCTTCTTTCATAAAGAGTGCCTGCATTTCTTTTGATTTTTCTGGATTTTCAGAAGCTAAATTATTTACTAAACTAAAATCTTCCGTTGTGTTGTAAAGATCCCAGATGTCCTCTTGTAATGTTTGGGGAGGTGTTGGTAACCAAGGCGCACGGTGGATGGTTCTTGCTAACCAACCGTTCTCATACACACCTCTATTTCCAAACATTTCAAAATACTGCACCGTATGTTTTTCTGGTGCGTTGCTTT
>JAGPBO010000236.1 GCA_018063305.1 Cyclobacteriaceae bacterium | reverse complement strand
CCCGGGTTTTCAAGTCACGGAAGACTACAAGCGGCTGGCTTACCTGCATGATTTTAGGTCTGTTTATCCATACGGGCTGTCAGAAGGAAGAAGTAAATGTAGCTACACCAAAACCTGGACCGGTAACCATTCAAATGCGCAATTTTAATGCTCCGTTGAATGGGGAAACGTTGGATGGAAGCGCACCGGATATCTATTATTTTAGGCAAAAAGAAGATGGGAGCTATGTGTTCATGCTGTCTTCCACTAACTATGGAAACTTTAAAACGAATTGGCAGACTGATTATGTGCTCGTGCATGCTGATAAAGCAGGGGTCATTCAGAAAACAGAGGTGAAAAAACTCCCGTCAAATGACGGTATTACCGGAACTTTTGAGTATGTATGGGATGCTCCACCCTCCCGTTTATTTCCATACAGATTTACACCTCTCCCTCTTAACCGTGCCACTTCCGGACCCAGTTATGTTGCCGATGAGCACGGGTTTCTGTATTACCAGCCCATCTTAGGCGAGAACACATGCTTTTGCAAAAATCAATTTTTCAACCTCATCCCGGAGACCGGGCAAACAGACTTTATCTCTGTGGGCACGGGTCCTGGTTTAGGGCAATCTTTTCGAACTTCTGATGGGGGGTTTATTTCCGTGGGTTGGGAAGGATCTCCGGATTTCGCGAAGTATTCTAAAGCCGGTACGCTTCAATTCAAACAGCCCATGCAATATTGGGAAACTAGGCCATCTTATGCTTTTCTCACCGAGCGTGATGGAGATTTCTATTTCATTGCGCTACACAATGGCGGATATTCGACTTACGACTACCCCTATACTAATGTCTATGATTCTTGGACAGACAAGATGATTTACGAAAACTTCAGCGACAATAAGGCAAAGTCATTTTTCTATCTTAAAGAAAGTAATGTACGTGGCGAATTCGAAATCAGGTTTGGGCCAGGTAAAAAGCAAAAAGCACATCGGTTCGACAAGGATAATATTTACAAGGATTATGTGGAAGTTCCTTTCGAAATGTGGAATATAGGGAACAATCGACAATCAATGGTTGCCTTCCGAGACCAGGGTGGTGATGGCACTTTCAATCTCGTTCCATTTAACTATGATAGGCAAGTTGAAAATGACCAAGCACGCTCTAGCTTGGGCAGTCTTTGGTATAGTCATGATGTTGAAAATGACCCATCTTTAAGTTTGGAGACTATCTGGCCCCAATATATGGAGTATGCAGAAATACCGGATCAATCCATCATGAATGGGGATTTTCTTAATGATTTTTATGTTCCACCTTCTTACATATGGGCTTACCTGGCTGACGGGGCCACCTGGGATGCTACCGCGCTGCCGAGTGCTTCATTTTCTCAGGTGGCTGGGAATTATACTAGACCTGGCCCGCAACTGATTAAGGTAAATGCCAATGGCAGTTCAGTAGTAAAAGAGAATTTTGAGCTGGGATCTGGCGTGAGAGCCTTCAAATCACTATTCAAATCAGTACCCTTTCTGGATGGATTTGCTGTGCTGATTAATGCGCAACAAGTTACGAATGACCCTTCCGACCCTCATTTGGGTTCCTATGGATATAAACCCACACAACTCTTGATACTCGATGCCAGTTTTAACCAAACTGTCATCCCGGTGGAGGCCGGACCTGACGACTATGGTCATCAACTGGAAAGCAATAGCGACCAGTTCTTCTATGCCCGTATTACCTCCAAGCCAAATACTACAGGAGGTAAGAATTCACTCCTGCTTACCACCGTACGAAATAATATTCCGATCAATCAGAATTTTGATTTTATAGAATTTGATGTGGAAAAGTACCGGATTACTCCTACCCGGGAAGGGGGTGTAGCCCTCATAGTCTGGGTGCGGCCAACAGACAATACTCGTGAGCTGCTTTTTATGGAGTTTGACGAGAACCTGAAGTTGATAACAAGTCATGGAAACTAATATGAGGGAGAGGTCTAAAACTGAAAGGAAATTTGTTCACTTCTCTGTTAAGAGTCTGTCGCTGATTATTATTTCCAGCTTCTTTATGTTGATAGGATGTATTAAAGAGGAGGTAAATACAGACTTGCCAAAGCCAGGGACTGAACAAATCCAATTGCACAATTTTAATGCACCAATAAGTGGCGGATCCCTCGATGGATCAGCGCCTGATATGTTTTATTTCAGACAAAAAGAAGACGGGAGTTATGTGTTTATGCTGACCTCCACGAACACAGAAGGGTTCGAAACGGACTGGAAAACGGAGTATGTATTGGTGACTACAAATGCAATGGGTGTCATTCTAAAAACAGAGGGGATGAAGTTTCCTGTTACAGATGGTGTCATCCGGAATTTTGACTATGTCTTTGATGCTGGTACCCCACCCCCTGAATCTCCGCTTGCTTCTGACAGCTACTGGTTTGATACGTTTGCCAATGGCCCCAATTACGTATCGGATGATAAAGGTATGCTCTATTACACACCAGACCTCAACTGCTATTGTCGGAATTTGTTTTTCAAACTTGATCCTGAGACCGGGCAAGCAGAATATTTTTCCACTGGACCCGATCGCCCGAAAGCTCAAATTTTCCAGACTTCGGATGGGGGCTTTATTACGATTGGCGGTGCTGGTGCCCCTGACTACAATAAATTTTCAGCGTCTGGCACACTGGAGTTTAAGCAACCCATGAGGTATTGGGAAGCACAACCAACCTATGTTTATTTGACCGGTAGAAACGGAGACCAATACTTCATTACAACGTATCATGGCCCATCGGAGCAAAGGTTCATTGAAAATACTGCAAAGGCCTTTTTCTATTATTCAGGCCTTTTTTATTTTAATTTCCCAAATATAGACTTTGAGGTTAGGTTTGGTCCAGGGCAAACTCAAAAGGCGCATCGTTTCAACCGAGGTTTTTGTTTTTGCACTACCGATGGATTTTACGAAGATTATGTGGATGTACCTTTCGAAGTTTGGGACCTCACCCACAATCAACAGCTTATGGTTATATTCCGCGATCAGGGTCTGGATGGAAAGTTTAACCTGGTTCCAATGAAGGTGGATGATTGTGTGGGTTGCGGTGGCAGTGATTATTTGAGGACCGATCCGACTCAGAGCCAGGAATGGATTACAGTCATTAATCTACCTTATTCCACAACACCCGATGAAACCATTATTCACTATGGTGCATTTTCACAATCTTTTGTCAATATATCAAACTATCTAACCCCAGGGGCAACATGGAATGAAACCGCTTTGCCACCTTCTTCGTTTTCTATAAAGATCGGGCCAAGACCGGGCACACAGCTCTTAAAAGTGAATGCTGAGGGCAGTACGGTGGTAAAGGATAACTATACGCTTGGCACAGTACCTCTTGAAAACATGTTTAAAGCAGTTCCCTATCTTGATGGGTCTGCAGTTCTTATTAATGTGACTTCTCGTTCAGTTGCCAACCCCGCAACGCAGTTGGTTATTCTGGATGCTGATTTTAACCAGAATGCCGTTTTGAATATGACATTTAACACGGCTGACCGCGAACATCAACTGGAATACAATAAAGCAAAGGACAGAATTTTTTACGCCCGTATAACCAAAAACCCGGATGTCAATCTGGATAACACTTATAAGGGCTCGCTTCTGCTTACTCTTATTCAGGATAATTCAATAAAACACCAGAAGTACTTAGATAAATTCATTCCATTCAAGTTAGAGAAATATAGAATGACACCCACCAAAACCGGCGGAGTGGCCATCGTAGCCTGGGTGCGGCCAACCAAGGATACCCGTGATCTGCTGTTCTTTGAGTTAGATGAGAATCTTGAGCTGGTGAAGCGGTAATCTTTTTTTAAAATAACGTATCCCATTATTCAGAGCGGATGAAACACAATTCTTCAATTCAAGGAATAAATCTCAACCTATATGATGAAGTATTGGATTCACAATACAATAGAGAGTCAACTGTAATTACCGGGGATGCAGGCTTTACACAAAGCAATTTTTTTGAGCCGATCTTGTTTTTTATCGGCATCGCCTATAACCCGCTAAAGTTCCATGAGGCGATCGCCATTACGGAACAATATTTATCCAATGCACAGCCTCATTTATCCGATTTGGAAAGGGGCATTTATTATCATGTGCGAGGTTTTCTGTTCTCGAAAAAAGGACCAAACCATTATCACATGGTTTTTGAATCGTTGAACAAAAGTCTTGAGTATCTGCATGCATCCGGTGACCCTGCAGCACAGTATTACCAGGCCCGGGTATCAGACACCTATGCACAGGTGCTTCAAAACCTTGGATTTTACAGCGATGCATTGGCGCTATTCCAGGAATCTCTAAAAATAAAAATGGCGTTCAACGATGACCAGTCCGTTGCCCTCACGCATGGAAACCTGGGCCGCTTAAATTTTGGTATTGGAAATTTTAACCGGGCCGTAAAACATTTTAAACTTGACCTGAAAATACTTGATAAATCGGCAGGAGCAGAAGGGCTGAAATCAAAAATGATGAACCAGATAGCGAGTTGCCTGATTGAACTACAGGATTTTCCGGAAGCTATTAAATATATCAAACGCAGTATTCAACACGCAAAAGTAGCCAGTCCTGATATTGTTTTTTTTGCGCAATACACTTTGGCTTATTATTATTTGCAAACCCACGAAGTGGTAAAATCAAAGCAGATCATTTCAACACTGCGTAAAATATCCGGAAAAGAAGTTAATCCGGAAAACAAAAAATTACTTCAATCCCGTATCGATTATTTATGTGGATTGAGGGCATTGTTTAATGGCAAACCTTCCGTGGCAAGAAAATATTTTCTCAAGACAGAAGAAGCGTATGTCAATGACTTCACCAATTCAATTACAGAAAAGGCACACTTTTATTATTATCAATCGGAGGCGCTCGATCAATCAGGCTATTCTGACGAGTCATCCCTTCAATTGAGAAAGGCCATTTCATTATTGGATCAAACCGAAAACACCGGGCTGAGAAAAGAATTTGAAAACACACTAAAGGAGCGACACAAGGACGGTTGGCTTTTACATACGGCTGGCCGGTTTATTGGTCAGGAGCAGATTGAGATGATTTTGAATGAAACGGGCAAAGATGGTTTCCGTGGAGGATCATCCGACATCGCCATTCTATTTTCTGATATCCGCGATTTCACCACGCTATCGGAAGGCATTGGTGCGAACAGCCTGATTGAGTTATTAAACCGTTACCTCGCCACCATGTCGAAATATATTCATATCCAGGGTGGCATCATTGATAAATACATAGGAGACGCCATTATGGCATTGTATTTTCCTCACAGCGACACCAAACTTTCGGTAGCAGAAAATGCGTGCATTTCTGCGTTGATGATGAAGCAAGAGTTAATCCGATTTAACCGCCAACAACCGGCAGGAAGAAATAAAATTCAGGTAGGCATTGGCATAAACTACGGCAATTGCATTTCAGGAATGATCGGCACTCCGCAAAAAAGATCCATGAGTGTGATCGGTGACGCGGTGAATATCGCCTCCCGGATAGAAGGTCTTACAAAAGTGATGGGGGCAACCATAATTATAAGTGAATCTTTATATAACCTGCTTCCTGCAAATCACCATTTTATACTGAGGCCACTTGGAAAATATAAATTAATGGGCAAATCCATGCCTGTGTCGTTGGCAGAACTGGTGGGCACCGATGATCATTCCA
>JAGPBO010000235.1 GCA_018063305.1 Cyclobacteriaceae bacterium | reverse complement strand
ATTTATACGGTCTTAGAATCAGGTACATAGACGGGGTATTGGCCAACTTCAAAAACTATATAATATAGACAGCTTAAAAGTAACCATTTAATACCAAAAAACGCTTATTTGGTTAGTTTGCCATCAGCATTTAATTTCATTAGTACCATTTTCTTCTGCCCGCTCAGTCCACCCACAGTCATGGTGCCAACAACTAAAATTCTACCATCGGGCAATTCTGAAACAGACCCGGCAAAATCATTGCTCTCTCCGCCAAATATGAGAGGTATCTGCCACGCCTTTGTCAGCTCACGGGTTAGTTTGGTTAAGGCCAGATTCGTATTCTTATCGGCAGGTGTATTGTCATTGGTTAAAAGCATAAATTCCTGACTAAGCAGACTCTTCGTTGCTAAATTTCCACCTACATCAGTGCCCATATCCGTGGGATTTGTCTCAATTAAAATATCCGTTGGTTGAAAAGTTAACGTTGACGAAAGTTTAACAAGATACGATTGTGTTTCTCCAGATGAACGGGTGGCAGTCCCACTCAAAATATAACCTGGTCCCGATTGAAGAGGACTGATTTCTACAGAAATTAACTCTTCATTTTCAGAAGTTTTGCCCGCATATAAGTCTGCATTAGTTGGTTTTCCATCTCCACCTAAAGAGTAAATCCAATAATTATAATCACCATTACGGGGTGGATCTATTCGATTGGAATACCCAAAAACATAAAAATTATTTATTCCAATTTCAAACACTTTAACCGCAACCTCATCCCTATCGTTACCATAGTTTCGGCTCCAGTTAATAGGCCCCACTTCAGGGATCTCATTTAATGAATTATCAAACCTTAGATGCATTGAATTCCGTGCTGTAGAAATAAGGTCCGCTTGCAAAGTTGTAGAGCCCGCTATAATAAATCCATCGCTAATAACGGTCAATGTATTGGCATGCTCATCACTTTTTACTCCATTTTTATCAATCAGCCCAACTGTTACGCTATCCTGAAGTACGCCAGCATTATCTATTGAAAAAAGATACACATCACTATCATTCGCTCCGTTAACAAACTCACCTACTATTATAATACGTCCATCGGAATGAAGCTCAATGTCTTTGGCTGTTTTATCGCCTGGCAAGGAAGTACCGTAGTAATGCTGCCAAAGCACGGTCCCCTGTGCATCAACTTTAACTGCATAGATCACCTGTTGATCCGTTACCGTCTTTCTGGAATTACCCAGCATGACTACCGAGCCATCGGTGTTCAAAATAAAATCTACACCCTCCTGGTCGCCTTCATTACCATAAAATTTCACAAAGTAATTATCTTCAGGTACAGGAAAACTGCTCTCTGTATCACAGGATGAAAGTATGCTTAAGAATAAAATAATTACGTATGCAGGTCTCATCTTAAGGAGTCTCTTCTTTTTTTACTTCCTTTTTATTTTTAAACAACGTACTTAATCTAGGTTTTGATTTTTTGCGAGGATTATAAATCGGGTGGATATAGCCAAAGGATATAGAAAGGTTATCCAATCTAAAAATATCACTCGCTTGCGCATACTTGGTATTAGCCAGATCAAAGTTTCCTTTATCATCATAATAGTTATTTTCTAGATTAGTAAGATTGGTGAGTCCGGCCATATAGCGTAAGTCTGCATACACAAAGTCCTTTCCAATTTTATACTTCGCTCCGCCACCAAACACTAACGAAGTATTAAATAAATTTCTCTTGGGCGTCAGAACTTCCGCGGGACCATTTGCCTCCTGTGCGCTTCCTTTGCCATCTGAGTTATTGTTTTTTAATAACCAGTCCGGCCCTCGGGCAGACCATAAAAGGTTAACGGCAAAGCCTGCATACCCAAAAGGTCTTATCTTGCCAGAATCATCTGCGTATTTAATATACATGGGGATATCAAGCCAATTCTGCTTCTCTACAATAGTTTGTTGGTCTGAATCAAAAAAATATTCGCTTTGCTTTTTAAATGCTTTGTAAGCATAATTACCTTCTATACACAAACTCCAATGGGTAGTTATATTCCAATCAACTCCACCTCCTACTTGAATACCGACTTTTAGTGGATTTTTTATGTCTAAAGGCGTCCCGCTCGTATTTATCGGATAAATGGTTCTTGGAAGGGAAGTGTTAAATCCAATCCGAAGATGCGGTGTAAAAACAGGTGTCGCTATAAACTTTTTACTTAGGTAATAAATATCAATAGGATGTTGGGAAATACTTGCTTCAAATTCCGGATCGGCCTGGAGCAGTTTTAGGTAACTATCATCAGCGGCAATAGGATCATCTAAAATCAGATAAGCCTGTGCCAATAAAAGGTAGGCTCTTACTTTCTGTTCATTCGAAAAATTTCCTTTATCGATACAATTCTGCAACAAGGACGGAAGCCCGTAATATCTGCCTGCATTAAATTCGTCAGCAGCCTGGATAAGGATTTGTTCACAGTCCGTCTCTTTTGATTGATTTGAATCTTGTGCTGCGACCGGCAAGGACAAGATTATAAACAAAAGCACTCCAAAAAATAGTAAATGTCTTTTCATTAAAAATCTTTAATTAAAAGACTCCGACAAGTCGATTCATAGCCAATATCCTTACCCACATAGCTATCCCATTCGTCTTTGGTCATGTTACGTTCCATCTTAGGACAAACCTGTTCGGCTAAAATGCGTGGATCGGTTGGCCAAATCCGTATTTCACCATCATTACAAGAGGCGATCAGGAACCTTGAATCATTTGTAAAATCTACGTGCCACACGGAACCATTATTATTGTCCATAATAATAGGCAAATCTTCCTCGTGCTCCACCACCCACATTTGTAACTTACTGTCCAGGCCTGCACTGGCCAGTAATAAACCATCAGGACTAAAGGCCAGGTCGGCAATACCTGACTTATGCCCGGTTAGCTCCTTAATTTTTCTTGTTCGCAGATCTAATAATTTCACAACACCGCGAACAACTCTTCCTTTATCATTAATAACTTCAACACCAAAAGCGAGAAGAGGTTTTGTAGGATGCCAGGCAATGGAAAGAACTCTGTTAAATACTTTAACACTCTTTGTAGAGTCATTCAACTTTATGGTTGATTCGTCTGTCCAGATTTCTTTATACGAATAATTAGAAAGATCAACCGTTACTACTTTCCCCGTATAGGAAACTCCGGCCAGTTGCTTTCCATCCGGACTAATATCAATAGATTTTAAATCATACGGCAGCGTAAGTATTTTCTTACTCTGTCCGCTTTCCTGATTGGTGAATCTTAAAGTTTTGTCAGCCGATGCGGTGATAAACCCAGAATTGTCAGGTAAAAATTTAATGTCCGTTACCAGTCGAGTATGGCCCAATACGCGTTGAGGCTTGGATGATGAAGACAGATTAATGATTTCAATGTAGCTCGAATCACTTGCGTTGATTAAGTATTTCTCGTCTATACTAAGTGCCAAAACCCGGTTGGGAACACCCTTATTTTCAAAAATACTTTTGCCATCAGCTTTTTGAGTGAGGTAATCACCCTTGAAAATACGACCGTCACTTCCGGTCGTATAGAATGAGGTGGATTTATCCGCAACTGCCAAAGCATACATTCTGTTTTTAAGTCCGCCCGGAATTTTCACTGCATTATAATTGTACCCATTGAGCTTAGCCAACGAATAATACAAGCCTCTGAAAATGTACGGATCGTATTTTTTACCCTTGTATTTTGTGTGATACAAGTAACCTTGCATGGAAGTTAGTCCGGCCAATTGTGCATCATCAATTCCCTCCGATTTAGCCGCCAAAGATTGCGCAACCGACAGCATGTAAAGGCTATCCGATTTTTCTAAAGCTTTCTCAGCTCTCACATATTGCGTGGTAGCTCGATCTCTCTCTAACCTTGCACTATCGCGTTGTATTACTGATTCATTCAAATTTCGGATAGCCAGATTGCGTTGCTTTTCAGCCTCTACTTTTGCTATTCTCAAATTATCGGTAGTTACCTTTAGTTGTTCGTATTGCTCTTTGATTTTTAAACTTTGTTCCTCAACTACTATTCGAGCAGCTTCAGCAACACCTTGTAGTCTTATGGCCTCATCACGTTGTTTTTGAGCTTCTTGGCTGGCAACCTCAGCGGCAAATCTTTGTTTTTCTGCTTCAATACGTTGAAAAAATCCATACACGAAAAATCCGGTAGCGATTAACAATAATAAAGCAAGAATCAGGTTTGTAACCCGGGCTCTGCGCAACATTCTGCGCTGCAATAATTCCTGGTTTTTTAACTCCGCCTCGTAAGTTATACGGCTCGTATCAAGAAAAACGATCGCTCTTTCAAAAGCGATATCATACCGTTGCGCCCATTGCCGTGTTGGCTTTTGTTTTTTCTGCCAGTTTAAAGCAAGTTGTAAATCGGGTGGGCGCCACAAACTTGTTTTACCGATCTGATACATCGCAGCCGCTTCAGATACACGCTTGTACATGTGGGCCGACTCATACTCTTCATCAACCCAAGCTGACAAGCGAGTCCAGATTCGCATCAAACTTTCGTGAGAAAGTTCAATAATAGAACCGGCATGGAGGGATGCGGGAATCCCCGGCATAAGAAACGATCGCCCTGCTTTTCTAAATCGCTCGACAACTGAAATGACCTGTCCCTCGTCTACCTGAGCCAACAAAGCTACTTCAGAGACTCGTGCAGGTCTTCTTAACTCAAGTGTTTCAGAACTCTTTTCCGAAAGGCTTTTGAAGAGAGCCTCTGCAATCTCTTTCTCTTTAGTCGATAATTCATCGTAGGCCTCATTGGCATGAAGAGACAGTGCCTGAGCAATCCGACCAATCGCATTATAATGCCGAATGTCCATCGGTTCCGAATCCTCCCGGTTAGCCACCCAATAATCCCAGGTGCGCATCAGCGCGTGTTGCAAAATGGGTAGCTGATCTTGATTATCCCCTATATCACTTAAAAGACGTTTAACTAAACGCTGGGAAATGCGGCCACCACCTACAGCAACAGGCCCCTCGATAGCCAGCCGTTTTTGATCACGCGTCATCTGGGGTACCAGGTAGTTGCTGGTATTAATCATTTGTGCCAGCCCGTGAAAAGAAGCGCATTCTCCGATAAAATCGGAACGCATGCTCAGTGAGATATAAGCCGGTACATCGCGCTGCCCAACTGCATTGAGCAACAAATTGACATAGGCTATAGATTCATTGGTAAAATCCTCATTATCAGAGTCCTTGTATCGGAATAGTTCTTCAAATTGATCGATCAAAAAGAAGACATTATCACTTTTTGATGATTGCAGATAACGAGTTAATTCAACAAGACCATTTGCGCTATTACGCAATACCGAATTAATAATTGCCTTGTGAATGCTTATATCCTCGGTATTGATTCGCCCCTCCTCCACCAAAAAATCTACGGCTGCTAAACTCAAATTTTCTATGGGCGAACTGCCCGGACGGGTGGTTATCACTTTCCAATGCGGACCTGAATCGGTCATGAATCCACCATATAGGATCGGTATTAACCCGCAATGCATTAAACTTGACTTACCGCTACCCGAATAACCCATGATGGTTACTGAGCGGTTATTGTATAATTTCAAAAGTATTTCATCTACCTGCCCTTCGCGACCAAAAAACAGATGGCTATCATCGAGGGTAAATGGACGTAATCCCGGAAACGGATTAGTTCCGATCTTCTCTCCAGAAAATAGTGGGTCTGGTGAGGAGTCACT
>JAGPBO010000234.1 GCA_018063305.1 Cyclobacteriaceae bacterium | reverse complement strand
CCCTTTGGAGGGGGTTAGGGGGGTGGATTTAAGAAAAATAGAAGATAGAAGTCAGAATGACCCTTTAATATTACTTTTGTTCTTTGTGAAACTTTGATCTTCTTTGTGAAACTTTGTGAAATAACTTAACGGTCAGATTGCTGAGCCGTAAGAGTACTTTATTTCAAAATTACTTATTACCCATTACCAATTACTTATATTCCATGGAAGAAAAACACTTTGAAACCAACGCCATCAGGGCACAGTTCGAAAGATCGGAGAACAATGAACACTCCGTGCCCCTATATCTTACCAGTAGTTTTGTCTTCGATGAAGCGGAAGACATGCGCGCAGCATTCAATGACGAGTCGGAGGCATTTATCTATTCCCGTTACATCAATCCGAATAACAACGAGTTTATAAATAAGGTCTGCCTGATGGAAGGTGCGGAAGCTGGTTTTGCGACGGCATCCGGCATGGCGGCTATATTCACAACCTTCATGTCATTATTGAGTTCTGGCGATCATGTCATTTCCTGTTCGTCAGTCTTTGGAGCGACACATGCTATCTTCAACAAATATTTTCCTAAGTGGAATATTTCCTACAGTTATTTTCATACGAATGATGTCGATGCCATAGAAAGCATCATCCGACCAACAACAAAATTCATTTACTTGGAAACACCCACTAATCCTGCCATCGAACTTATAGATCTGGAAGTGGTCAACTCCATCGCCAAAAAGCACAATCTGCTTTTGATCGTGGATAATTGTTTTGCGACACCATATCTTCAACAGCCCATTAAATACGGAGCCGACCTCGTCATTCATTCCGCCACGAAATACATGGATGGCCAGGGAAGAGTGTTGGGCGGCATCGTCGCCGGCAGAGCCGATCTTGTCAAAGATATTTATCTTTTCGGCAGATTAACAGGTCCATCTTTGAGCCCCTTTAATTCCTGGGTATTGAGCAAAAGTCTGGAGACGCTCGTGCTCCGGATGGAACGACATTGTGAAAATGCACTTTTTGTAGCTCAAAAGCTGGAAGGGCATTCTGCGCTTGAAAATGTCTCTTATCCTTTTTTGGATTCACACCCACAGGTTGCCATCGCAAGAAAACAAATGAAAGCCGGCGGAGGTATCATAACAATTACTCTAAAAGGAGGACAAGCTGCTGCATCTAAATTTTTGGATGGACTAAAAATGATCAAGATATCTCCCAATCTTGGCGATGCCCGAAGTATTGCTACACATCCGGCCTCTTCCACACATTGCAAGCTGACCCCTGAAGAAAGGGCAGTAGTAGGAATTTCAGATGGTTTGGTGAGGATTTCGATCGGGTTGGAACATCGGGAGGATATATTGAAAGATATTCTTCAGGCGCTAGATGCATAATTAACAATGGATAATGGGCAATTGAAAATTAGAGCAAGCAGTCTGGCTCTGATGGAAGATTAAATCGATCATTTTTGCTATAAGTGTTTTATAAACAAGGTAACCCCTAACGGGGCTAGGATCTAATCATATTACTTTTTTACAAACAGAATACCCCTAAAGGGGCAAAACTGACAAGTTTAAAATCTGCCTAGTTACTAAATTAGACATATCAGTTATTGAGTAAAATTTGCCATCGGCACGGCCTGTTTGTAACCACCAACTAAGCAATGAAAGCATCCTCCGTAGGTGGCTACCTATGCTATTTTGTACGTTGGCGCGAGTTTTTAACTCGTGACTCCAAAGACCAGAAGCCATCACTTTTCTAAAAATACAAACCTTTTACCCACTTTTGGGGATCGTAATCCCTAAAAAAGCATATATTTGGGGATTATATTCACCAAATCATGATTAATAGAACAATAAAAGAGAAACTGCTAGATAAGGTCGACTATAAAAAAGCGATAATTTTACTTGGACCAAGACAAGTTGGAAAGACAACACTGATTACAGAAATAGCAGAATCCTTGGGAAGCTATTTGCTTATAAACGGTGATGATCCTGAAGTGCGGCTATTGTGGAATAATCCCACTAAATCATTTATTGAACGATATATTGGAAATCACAAAATTGTAGTGATAGATGAAGCCCAGAGACTTGAAAATATTGGACTAAGTGCCAAAATGATCATTGATGCACAAAAGGATATTCAATTATTTATTTCCGGCTCATCAGCGCTGGAATTGGCAAATAAAATAAATGAACCATTGACGGGCAGGAAGTGGGAGTACCATCTTTATCCACTCTCCTGGCAAGAAGTTAAAAATCATTTTTCCTTTGCAAAAACTCTTCCATTATTAGAACAATTTTTAATCACTGGAATGTATCCGGATGTGCTCACAAATCCCATTGATTCAATAGAGATTTTGAAAAACCTGGCTGGAAGCTTTTTATATAAAGATATCCTGGAATTGGGAGGCATCCGACGTCCTGAAATTTTATTAAAATTATTACAGGCACTAGCATTGCAAATAGGAAATGAGGTTTCTTACAATGAACTCTCTCAAACTGTCGGCGCAGATAAAGCAACAGTTATGTCTTACATTGACCTGCTAGAAAAAACATTTGTCATATTTAGGTTGTCCCCTTTGGCCCGGAACCCCCGTAATGAAATAAACACAACAAGGAAAATCTATTTTTACGACAATGGAGTGCGAAATGCGATCCTTAATAACTTTTCTCCTTTAGATTCAAGGAATGATGTTGGTGCGCTTTGGGAAAACTTTATCATCAGTGAAAGAAAAAAGCTACTGGAATATCACAACATTTTTAGCAATACTTATTTTTGGCGGAACAGATCTCAGTCTGAGATTGATTATATTGAATCTAGGAATCAGGAATTTAATGCGTTTGAGATGAAATGGAACCCAAAAGTCAATACAAAATTTCCAAAAGCTTTTGTAGACTTTTATAAACCGATAAAAATGGAAATAATTAATCGGGAAAATTATTGGAAATTTCTGGACGATAACAATTGAAAATGAATAATTCACAATGGAGAATTAGAGCAAGCTGTGTGGCTCTGATTGAAGATTAAATCGATCAATGTTTTTATAAGTGTTTTATAAACAAGGTAACCCCTAACGGGGCTAGAATCTAATCATATCACTTTTTTACAAACAGAATACCCCTAAAGGGGCAAAACTGACAAGTTTAAAAACTGCCTAATTGCATGCTGGCGTGAGTTTTTAACTCGTGCCTCCAACGACCAGAAGCCATCAATTTTATAAAAAAATAAACTATTTTATCCACTTTTGGTGATCGTAATCCCCAAATAACCCTCTTTTTGGGGATTACGATCCCCAATTCTCTGTTTTGTCAATCCAATGATCGCCTGCAATTCAGATCAAGAGATACCGTCCACTCTTATTATTCATTATTCACTAATCATTATTAATTGCCTAAACCCAGCGCATCAGCACCGCCCCCCACGTAAATCCACTACCAAAAGCAGTCAGACAAACAAGATCACCGGAAGAGAATAACCCCAGATCATGAGCTTCTGTCAAAGCGATAGGAATAGACGCGGCGGTCGTATTGCCGTATTTCTGGATGTTGTTATAGACTTGATCATCGCGGAGTTGAAGTTTATGTTGGACAAAGGATGCGATACGAAGATTGGCCTGATGAGGTATAAGCATTTTGAGGTCTGAAGGTTTGTAGCCGGTTTTATTCAACACTTCCATGATGGATTCCGGCATTTTCTGAACTGCATTTTTGAAAACAAACTGGCCATTCATCTCGGGATAGATTAAAGAGTCGTCGATCATTTTTTGAGTCAGAAAAGTACCTCCAAAGTCGAGAGATTCATCATAACCGTATTTCTCAACTTCTCCATATCTTCCTCCATGACAACCAGGATTGATAAAAGCCAAGGCTTCGGCATGTGTGCCGTCACTGTGCATACATGTGGCAAGAATACCTGTATCTTTTTGATCTGTTGGTTGAACGATAGCGGCACCGGCACCATCGCCAAAGATTACAGAAACATTTCTACCACGTGTTGTGTAGTCGAGACCCATCGAATGTACCTCTGCACCGACCACAAGAATATTTTTGTAGACGCCACCTGAAGCAAATTGATGGGCGACACTCAATGCATATATAAAACCGGAACATTGGTTTCTCACGTCAAGCGCACCACATTCAGTGCCGGTGATACCCAACTCTCTTTGGAGTAAAACACCACAACCCGGGAAAAAATAGTCGGGACTGAGTGTGGCAAAAATGATAAAATCTATTTCTGATGCCTCTATTCCAGCCCGCTCGATGGCCATACGGCTTGCATTGGCAGCTAGGGAAACTGTCGATTCTTCATGACGGGTAGCATATCTGCGTTCCTGAATTCCGGTCCGCTCCTGGATCCATTCGTCGGTCGTGTCCATGTGTTTAATGAGGTCCTCATTTTTGACCACATTCTTAGGGACGTAATAACCCAGACTTTTTATAAATGAACCCATGATGTTTTAAATTTTTACCAAAGTAAATCAAAATATCTGACAATTATATGAAATGAAGTCTTTCGGAAAGTGGTCTATTTTCACAAATGACTAAGTGTTAAAAAACACTTTCCTCAAATCCCTTTACTAATTTATCAAGGCTTTTTATTCAAATTCCAAAGAATATAAAGTGGCCTTTTCATCAATCCTCAAATCTCTTCAATCTGCAATCCAACAGTGCTATCATTTCACCTTATATAGACGCCATCTGCCTGCCTCACCGAGCAATGTATATTGTGGCAGGACTTCTTCTGTAATAAAATTGGTGACCCCTATTTTGTTAAGGTTCGTGGGACTTTGAAGAAAATCTTTATATCGTGCCCTCATTTTAGGATAAGCAAGAAGCCCGCCTTGATCCGACAGTGAAATACCATAAACAAGAGTGATCCTTGACAGCCAGTCTTCAAGCACACTTGCATCGAAAACGGTTGATTTATAATCTATGAAGCAACTGCGCTTTGACCAGGCCTTAAAAGTACTGTTGTCAGGAGGTATTAGGAAAAGTGCATCTTTGGCTGTTTTTTGCCTTGCCAATAAAGCTATGCTTACCTCATCGTCTGTCTGTGCTTTGGTAAAGGGAAGTTGATATGGCACGTCATGCAATGGCCCTTTATAGATTCCAAGAGCCAAAAGTCCGGTTAATAAAGCAGCCTGGACATTAAGTTTTCTTTGTTTTCCAAACATTAAAAAAATAAATTCCATCATATATATAAAGAGCGCACCAAAACATAATAGTTTAATCCAAATCGTCGTCTTAAACCATTGTGTCATGATGATTTGGGGAAATACTTGATATAATAAAGCGTAGATAAGACATCCAGACAAGGCCAAAATACAGAATACGAAAATCCTGATATTTCTCTTGTAAATTAAGAATAGAGAGGGGATGACCACTAATCCAAATGTCAAATAATTGCGCAATGGATATAGCGCAGGATCAAAATGGTGCCCAACTCTCCACATTAGAATATCAATCAAAGGCTTGCTGTCAGTTGTATTATTGGATGTTAATAAACCTGATTTCAGAAAAATGAATATGATTACATATCCGAGAAAAACGGAGTTGGGTAGAGGATTGATTTGTTTAAATAAATTCTTAAAAGAAACTTTACGGCGTAACCAAGGAAGAAAAAAAACGATAAAGTTCGAACCGGTCAATAGCAAAAAGACTTGAATTGCTGCCATGTCCTGCCAGTAACTCCCAAGGATAACGAAGGCAGGCCAGATAGTAATTTTATTCTTTATGTAAAAAT
>JAGPBO010000045.1 GCA_018063305.1 Cyclobacteriaceae bacterium | reverse complement strand
TGCAGTCCTTAAAAAACGGACGAGTTCCAACATTTAAAAACTAAAGAAAATGGCAGTAAAAATCAGATTATCCCGCAGAGGCCGTAAAAAATTGGCTCTTTATGATGTAGTAGTGGCTGATGCAAGATCACCCCGCGATGGCAAATTCATAGAAAAAATTGGTACTTATAACCCGGCTACCGTGCCTGCTTCCATTGTTTTGGATGATGCCAAAGCCTTTGATTGGTTGATGAAAGGGGCGCAACCGTCTGATACGGTAAGAGCCATGCTCTCTTATAGAGGCGTTATGCTTAAGAGACATTTACAGATTGGCGTTGGCAAGAGCGCAATTACGCAGGAACAAGCTGATGCTAAATTGGCTGAGTGGGTGAAAACAAAGAGCGATAAAGTTCAAAGCAAAATTGAAGGACTTTCAAAAGCTAAGCAGTCTGCTGCAAAAGCACGCAAAGATGCGGAGACAAAAGTGAAAGATGCTCGTACAGAGGCTATACGGAAAAAAGCTATTGTACCAGAGCCTGCACCGGTAGAAGTACCCACAGAGGCTCCTGCTGAAGGCGAAGCACCTGCTGCTGATTCACAAGCATAATCCTTTTAACATATAAAGAAATGCCAATGCTTATGTATTGGCATTTCTCGTTTTAACCCGTTGCCTTTTTAATCATGAACAAAACAACTTGTTACAAAGTAGGCTACATCGCCAAAGTTCATGGCTTAAAAGGAGAGATTACCGTGGTGATTACCGAGATGATTGATGTGAGTGCATTAAAATCTTTTTTCATTGACGTTAATAACAATTTGGTCCCCTATTTTATTCAGGAGATCTCAGACCGTGGAGACAAAGCTTTTGTTAAATTAGAAGATATCAACTCGGTAGCGCAAGCCGAAACCCTTAAAGGATGTAGCCTGTATCTGCCAAAGGAAATGCGACCCAAGTTAAACCGTGGCGAATTTTACGATGATGAAATAGTGGGCTTCCAGGTAGTGACTGAAACCGATGAGCCACTGGGCACTATAAACGAAGTTGTTCCCTCAGGTCCAAACCGATTGTTATCCATAAACTACCTCGGCAAGGAAGTACTTATACCCACAAACGGGCCTTTTATTAAATCCGTAAACAAGACCAAAAAGATAATTGTAGTTCAATTACCGGATGGCTTTTTAGACATTTAGTATTTCTTGTTTCCCTAAAGTAAATTAGCCTGATGCGCATCGACATTATAACCTGTCTGCCCCGCTTGCTCGACAGTCCGTTCTCGGACTCCATTCTAAAACGCGCTCAACAAAAAGGATTGGTTACTGTTCAGGTGCATGATTTGCGTGAATATGCTACTAATAAGCACCGATCTATTGATGACTATGCCTTTGGTGGCGGGGCCGGTATGGTGATGCAAATTGAGCCTATTGATAATTGCATTATGGCACTTAAAGCTGCACGAGCTTATGATGAAATTATTTATATGAGTCCGGACGGCAACCTGTTCTCACAGGCAATCGCCAACGAGCTAAGTCTCAAAAAAAATATTATCCTGCTTTGCGGACATTATAAAGGTGTTGACGAACGCGTGCGGGAGCATCTAATTACTCGAGAGATAAGTATTGGTGATTATGTGCTTTCAGGCGGTGAGTTGGCCGCAGCCGTTATTTCCGATGCGGTTATCCGACTCCTACCAGGAGTTCTTTCTGATGAAAGTTCTGCACTAACCGACTCCTTTCAAGACGGGCTGGTGGCACCTCCGGTTTATACCCGCCCTGCAGAATACAAAGGTTGGAAAGTTCCAGACGTGCTACTCTCTGGCCATGAGTTAAAGATTGAATCGTGGAAACACGAAAAATCTTTAGAAAGGACCAAATTGAAACGGCCTGGGCTTATTAATGAGTAAAAAATCTGCAAGTCATCGCCTGATATTATGGCTTTTCCCCCTATATTTGCAGTCCATTTAAAAAAACGAGCGTCATGGCCGATTTAATAAAAGAAGTTGAGAAAGAACTAGCCTCTAAAAGAGCAGATATTATTGATTTTAAGTCTGGTGACACCATTAATGTGCACGTAAAAATTAGAGAGGGTACTAAAGAGCGGATTCAGCAGTTTCAAGGCGTTGTCCTTTACAGACGAGGCAAAGGAACCAATGGCGAAAGCTTCTCAGTAAGAAAAATCTCCAATGGCGTAGGGGTAGAAAGAATTTTCCCATTACTAAGCCCAAGCATTGACAAAATTGAATTTGTTAAGGCTGGTAAAGTTCGCAGAGCTAAATTATTTTACCTGAAGGGCCGTCAAGGAAAGTCTGCCAGAATTAAAGAGAAATTGGCTGTTAATAAAGCAAGCTAAAGCTTCTTAAACCATAAGAAAACCCTGTTTTAACTAAGTTAGAGCAGGGTTTTTTCATTCCTGCCCCTTACCCTACATATCATTGCAGAAAAGAGCTCTTAAACCTATATTTGCCCCTCACTTCAATAGAAATTATGGCAAAAAATAATGTTAGTTCACTACTCGGTAAAGACGCTGATTCTTTACTTACGCATAAAAGCAAAACCATTTTAAAAGAACAACTTCACTTGCCAGGTCCAGACTTTGTAGATCGGGTGTTTAGCATTTCCAACCGTAACCCCCAAACCGTTCGAAGTTTGCAAACACTTTTTGATCATGGCAGGCTTGGTAAAACCGGCTTTCTGTCTATCCTCCCCGTAGATCAGGGAATTGAGCATAGTGCGGGTGCCTCTTTTGCCAAAAATCCAATTTATTTTGATCCCGAAAACATCATTAAATTGGCTATTGAAGGCGGATGTAATGCCGTGGCAACCACCTTTGGTGGCTTAGGCCTGATGTCACGCCAGTACGCACATAAGATTCCATTTATTGTAAAGATCAATCACAACGAATTACTTACCTATCCCAACAAAGCCGATCAGATTATGTTTGGCTCGGTGGAAGATGCCTGGAATTTAGGTGCCGTGGCCGTTGGCGCAACCATCTATTTTGGATCTGATAATTCTACACGTCAGATTCAGGAAGTGGCACAAGCTTTCGAGCGCGCGCATGAGTTAGGAATGGCAACTATTCTATGGTGTTATGTTCGCAACGCTGCGTTCAAAAAAGACGGTATCGATTACCATGTGTCGGCCGACCTTACCGGGCAAGCCAACCATTTAGGTGTAACCATTCAGGCAGATATCATCAAACAAAAATTAGCTGAGAATAATGGCGGCTACAAAGCCTTGAACACGGGAGGCAGTAGCTATGGAAAACTTGATGAAAGAATTTATAGTGAACTTACTTCCGATCACCCGATTGATTTGTGCCGCTATCAGGTAGCGAATTGTTATATGGGTCGTGCCGGGCTTATCAACTCAGGAGGAGATTCAAAAGGCTCAAGTGATCTGGCTGATGCTGTTCGTACCGCAGTAATTAATAAACGTGCCGGTGGCATGGGCTTAATCTCGGGTCGCAAAGCTTTTCAGAGACCGCTAAAGGAAGGTGTGGAGATACTGCAAACTATACAAGATGTGTATTTAGATAGTTCGATCGACATAGCGTAAATAATTTGAAAATTTGAGAATGTATTAATTTGAAGATTGCTAAGGTCAAGCCTCAAATTTTCTTATTTCTAAATCTTCAAATCACTTAATCAATAAATTATATATGCCTTGGTTTAAACGTACTGACAAAGGAATCTTAACACCCACTGAAGGAAAACGTGAGGTGCCTGATGGGTTGTGGTTTAAATCGCCCGGTGGCAAAATTATCCATACGCGTGAGCTAAAAAACAATGCTTACGTAGTTCCAGAAGAAGAACATCACGTTAAAATTGGCTCGCAGGAATATTTTGAGATTCTGTTTGATAACAACGAGTTTACAGAATTAGATGCCACCATGGAATCGGCAGATCCACTTAATTTTACCGATACCAAGCCTTATCCTAAACGGATCAAGGAGTCGCAGGCAAAAACAAATCTAAAAGATGCCGTTCGTACTGCCTATGGCAAAATGGAAGGCTTGAACATTACAATTGCTTGTATGGATTTTACTTTTATCGGAGGCTCGATGGGCTCGGTGGTAGGCGAAAAAATTGCTCGCGCCATGGATCATAGCCTTAAAACGAAAACTCCGTTTTTAATGATCTCCCGTTCGGGCGGTGCGCGCATGATGGAGGCGGGGTTATCCTTAATGCAAATGGCTAAGACATCCGCAAAAATTGCTTTACTGGATGAAGCCAAAGTTCCTTATGTCTCCTTATTAACTGATCCAACCACGGGTGGTGTTACGGCATCATATGCTATGCTGGGCGATTTTAATATTGCAGAACCGAACGCTTTAATTGGGTTTGCCGGTCCGCGGATTATTCGCGAAACGATTGGCAAAGATCTGCCTAAGGGATTTCAAAGTTCAGAGTTTGTACTCGATCATGGGTTCCTTGATTTTATTGTAGATAGGAGAAATCTTAAAAACCGTTTGAGCACGTTGCTAAAGATGCTTCAGTAAATACAGAATTATTTACGATTTGAGTTTAATTCAACAGAAAATAAATTTTCTGCCGAAAATGGTTTACCCTCTGATGTGATCCCTTGAACTTTTATGCGCATCGGACCTGCATCATCACTGGTCATAAAAGTTATCTCATTAAAACCCTTCAGATTAGATCTTAATTCCGGATTCCAATACAAGGTAGATCTGAGATCGGGAATTCCTGCTTTTGAATCTGTCTTAATCGACTCACGCCCTGGTCTCCATACTGATCGACTCAGTCCAATAACAGGAAAAAGATTATCATTTACCTTGTTGAACAAGTTGCCCTTTCTAGACTCGATAAAAATTATTCCATATTGACCCAGGCTACCCAGTTGAGAGAGCTTGTTGGGGTTATAAATAATTTTAATTGAAAGTAAATCTTCCGGTTTAATGCTTAAAAATTTCGCAGTGCTGGAAGTCATTACTCCATCTATAATATAGATCGGGTCTTGTTTATAAAAAATTACTGATTTTTCGTACCGATAATACAATCGAACGGATATGTCTGCGCCTTTTTTTCTGACCTGCGCAAAGGATACAACCTCTTTCAGAAAATCTTCCATGGTTGGAAAAACAACATAGTCACCAACATTACTAACATAATCTGCCCCCTGAAATTCTTCTTCCAGCACTTCATTGGGCGATTTTGAATTTATACTCGCTGCATTACCTTGTGCAAAAAAATTGAAGGACTTGCCAATTACATTTCTCTTTAATGCGTAGGCAGCATAAGGGTCCTCTTCTTCAGTTTCCTTTGAATTCCAACTGGTTTTTAAATCAACAGTGTCCTCTACAATGGAAATGGAATATTGAGTATCTACACATTCCGCTTTTTTTCTTACGGTAAAGAAAACAACATCTTCGTCCCAGAAATCAAAAATCAAAGGCATCTCAAAATTTCCATTTTTTGTATACGCTTCATAGCCCATTGCATTCTTCTGCAAATAGGCAATTACTTGGGTTGAATCGGGTGCCGGTTTGCCATCCGATTTGGACAACACCGAACCCTTGATCTTAAATTGATTATTAAATGGAAAATTAAACGCAGGAGCCTTATCGCTGCCCACCGATTCCCAATCAATTCTTGTCCATTTTTCAGAAATCAAATAATCGTTCAGGTGCGGAGGATAGCTCTTGTAAAATTTAGCAGCCCACCGCGCCACCGAAGGCAAGTCAGCTAAGGTGTAGGTCATTGAGTCTCGCGTAGATTCAAATAATCCTTCCTGAAAAACGGTGAGGCTCAGGCTCGATTCCAGTAATTTTCCAGACTCGTCTTCAATGCCAAAGGCAAAAGTGAAATTCTCCCGTTGCCTGCTTTTCTCCTGCAGCCGAAACTTAACATTAACACCATTACTGGTGTTGGGCATAAATACGCGTTGTGCTAATTCTTTTGCCTTTGAATCTACTATGAATAACTGATGTAACGTACTATTTGCACTGATTGGTAATTCAATGCTTACTGGCCCATTTAGTATCAGCTCTTTCTTAAAAAGAATATTACCTTCAGAAAGAAGAATTACATAGATGGGTTGACCGATCAACTTTGAGTTTAGGCCGGTTGAAATGCTGGCCTTCCAAGTCGCCCCCGCTTCGATGTGCAGCCCGATTCCATCGTTTTCCACTTCAGGAAGTGGAAACTTCATGTTGTCCAAAAGTGAAGTGCCCGTATAACGCTTCCCTGCTTCCGGTCTTATTGACAGGACACCTGTTCCTACATTATTCAGAATAACCGTATCGATTATATTTTCTAAATTATCCCTTATCGCTAGTTTTTTGTTAGGCGATCCAACAACCAATACATTATTACTGATCGATTCAATCAGGTGGCCACCCTCCGCAAAGAATTCTACAGCGGGTTCCATTGAGTTTGTAGTGGTAACCTGAAATTTAGAAACGATCAGCACATCCGTTTGATAAAATGCCTCGGAACTAAAATTGCGCATCCAGTCTGTGAAGGCAACAATCCTATACATGCCCGGTTTTATATTGGTTGGAATAACCAATTGATTATTCCCTAACCCATCAACTACTTTAAACCGGATGCGCTGAACCGTTTGGCCTTCATTAGAAACTAAATTAATATTAATCAGGTGTGTGCCTTTAACGTGTTGGTGGTTTTCATGCACATAGTGGACAGAAAAGAAAATTGAATCACCCGTAGTGTACGCGGGTTGATTAAACGAAAGAAAAATTCTTGTATAGGGATATTTGTCTTTAAAAAGCTGATACTTATTTTCCAGTTCAGTTAAAAAGTCCAATGGCATCCAGGCGCATACTAGCGTAAGCGAAATAAGTATGGCCAGTGTTTTAATTATCTTCATTACCGATTAAATATCATCGTTTAAAAAAGTTCAACTCCTCATCAGTCGATCCAATAGTCTGGTTTTACAGTTGTTGCCCCTGGAAATAATCGCTCACACGTATCAGTAAACAAGGGGTTAACTTCTGGAATTACGGATGGGTTCGGCACATCGTTAGGCGAGATGTAAATAGATCGTCTTTTGATAGACGTTGCATAAAACAATCCTTCAATAGATCCCAGCGAACCATTCACTTGTGTGAAGTTGGAGGGTATTTTACCCGACTGTGGTGCAAACAAACTACCGGTTGCTCTTTTCTGATCCCGAATGGCTTTCCAAAAAGCAAACGCCTGCGGTGACAGACTTAGTTGTTGTACTTCGGCATGAACTTTATATTGAAAGATCCATTGTGTAATTGGAAGATAGGTTGCTTGTACGTTTAGAAAGCGACCATCTTGTACTACTTGATTATCACTGACTATCGGTTCGGGGTTAAATACCTTGGCCCAGCACGTGCAGCATTCGCACGGCTTTACATATTCAAGACCATTGCCTGAGAGTACATACGAACTACAAGGCAATGGGGCCGGGCAACGGCTTTCACCACATCGAACGGTATAAAGTTCAGGATTGGTTTTTACCTGAAATGTACCCACGAACTTCCACAGAAAATAATAATTTTCCTGAGCTCCAGCCGAGGAATTGAACAGTATATTAAATCCATATTCGGAAGCACCATCATTATTTTTCTTTTCTACATATTGAGCGAAAACGTCATCTACACTTCCTCCTGGTAAAAGGGGATCGGGCTTAGAACGAAAGATACGTCCATCCAGCAACTCAACTTCCAGTGTATACGTTCGTCCAATTTTACCTTGCATACCCGTGGGGCTTGTCTGGTATTCACCATCGGTCACTTCCGTCAATTGTTCGCTGTTGCCGAGATCATCAGCAAGCACTAATCTTCGTACAGAGATAGCTGTCTTTATCGACTGCTTGGATTCGATATCAAATGATTTTGAGATTTTAATTGTGTAGGGTCCGGGCTCATCCGAAATGTATCCATCGATTACAATAGGAAATGTTTCGGAAGTGCCAATATCAAAATTTATCCTGTCCACGCAGGCCCAGCATGTTAATAGTAATCCATAAATCATCCATCTTCTTTTCATGGAGAACTAAATTTTAAAACTGTAAGAAATTGAGGGCAGGGCGGTTCCAATAATCGATAACTGATAGGGTCGCAAAATACCGGGTCTTGCCTCCTTAAAGAATATCGAGTAGGGGTTTTTTCTTGCATAGACGTTGTACACCGAAAACGTCCAGGTACCATCCAGAATTTTTTTGCGTTTGTGATTGCCTTCTATGACAAAGCCAATATCCAGTCGGTGATAATCCGGTATGCGGTACTGATTGCGATCTGAAAAGGCAGAAGCTGTAAAGTTATCGATACTAAAGGCAGTTAATGGTAACGTAATGGGCCGGCCGGTTCGATAGGTAAATGATCCAGTAAAAAAATGCCTTCGGGTAAAATTATATTTCCAGCTTAAATTAACTACATGGGGTTGGTCAAAATTCGAAGCATATTCATTGCCATGGTTAATGGTCTCATCATCAAACTCACCTTTAATAGTTCTCAGAGAACGGGAGAAAGCATAACTTAATGATCCGGTGAAATTCCCTGTTAATTTAACCACTTGTGTTTCTACACCATACGCACGCGCCTTACCTTGTAACAAATCCGTTTCAATGTGCTGATTTAAGATCAGCTGTGCACCATCCTTAAACTCAAGAACATTATTAATATCCTTGTAGTACACTTCTACAAAAGCTTCATATCTCTTTTCCTTGAAATTCTTAAAATATCCGAGTGAGAATTGATCAACCTGCTGCGGTTTAAAATAATAGCCGCTCGGTTGCCAGATGTCGATAGGCGTAACTGCGGTGGTGTTAGTGACCAGATGCAGGTATTGATAAATTCTGTTATAGCCAAATTTAAGTGATGCTTCGCGGGGCAGATCATAGCGCAGGCCGACCCTCGGCTCAAAATTATTGTACGATTTTATTTTATCTCCTTTATCGTACGTCAAGGTATCCGTGATATAAAGTGTCTCACGGGGTTGGCCCGGTTGATAGGTATAGACAGTCGATGGTCCGAATGAATTAAAAATGGAATACCGTACGCCCAGGTCTACGTGAAATTTTTTAGTTATATCGAACTGATCAGCCAAATAGATTGCTGATTCAAGGGATTGCTGAGCTTCCATTTGAATAAATTTTTTATTTGACTTCTCGCCCGAGGGCGTTAACGTGCCCGGATTGAAATCGTAGTATGTACTTTGAGCGCCAAAGCCTATTTTATGATTTCCCGCGGTCCAATGAAAATCCAATTTCATTTCCGGGTAGGTAAGTTTGTAGCGTAGATTAAAACCTGTAAGGGAATCCTTATCCGCAACCTCATAACTATAACTGCCAACGCCAACCTGAAGGGCTGCGCTCAATTTCGAATTAAACTCGTGGTCAATACGCGCAGAACTTAAATAGGTATCCCATCGATAGGTTGTATCACCCTGCAGCCTGAAGTCGTCATGACTTAGGTAACCCGATAAAGTGAGCTTGGTCTTTTCACTGAAAATATGAGTCAGTTTAGCCGCCCCATCATAAAAACTTACGGTGCTTTGGTCTAACCCAACATAATTACTGCGTACCGTATTCATTAACCAATCGGAATACGTGGTGCGAAAAGATGCCGCCAGCGATGTCTTATTACGTACAAGGGGTCCATTGACCATTAAGTTAGTTGAAACTATACCGATACCTCCGCTCGCATTCCATTTTTCATAGCTTCCTTCTTTTGATCGGATATCGAGCACAGAGGAAACGCGTCCACCGTATTCCGCAGGTATGCCGCCTCTAAAAAAAGTTACATCCCGAATGGCTTCAGAATTAAACGATGAGAAAAAACCAAACACGTGCGAACTATTAAATACAGGCAAGCCATCATATAAAATCAAATTCTGATCGACACTGCCGCCACGCACATTATACCCCGAGGCAGCTTCGCCTGCAGTAGTTACACCGGGCAATACCTGCACTTGTTTGATCAGGTCCACCTCGCCCAACATGGCTGGAGCCCGTTTAATTTCCTTCAAACTCAGTTGTGTTTGGCCTATGCCACTCGTAGTAATTTCCCGTGCTGCACGATCTTCCACTACAATCTCCTGTAGTAAAGTGGGTGTTTCTTCCATTTCAATTGACAACTCACCATCCGCGTAGATCTCGAGGTCAACAATCTTTTCTTCGAAATTAACATAGGTATAGCTGATGGCATGTAAACCAGGGGTTAGCTGCAACTCATACTTGCCATCCACATTGGTTATGGTGCCGGTCTTTAGGTCTCGCACAACTACATTCACTCCAATTAAAGGATCTTTAGATTTTCCATCGCGCACCGTACCCGAAAATAAATACCGTTTTTTTGTATTCGCTTTTGCCGGATCGCCAATCACCTGTTTATTGATCTTCCGTTGTTCGCGTGTGGCTTCGCGAATAACCGTATTTCGTTCAAGAGCCTGGGTGGGGTCTTTTACAATAACAATCGTATTCGCATTGATTACCGTATAACTTAGTTCTGAGCCCAGAAATAATTCATTCAACGCCTCGCGCAGCGTTGTCCCCTTCTGGTTCTCATTAAAACTTATTTTATTAATCCACTCGTTAAGAAAATAAAACCGAACCCCACTGCTTTTTTCCGCTTCCTGTAGGTAGGAAGCCAGGCTCTTTCCTTTTTCGGTTCCATCAAGTCGGGTGTCGAGAATAGCCTGTGCATAAGATGAAAAGCCAAGGAGCAAACAAACAATAAACGCTATGAAAATTTTCACCTCGGACTGGTTTATTCCAACTGTAATCACACTATAATATCCTCAAAAGATAAGGTTTCTTTTCCACCTCACGCAATCCGTTAAAATTATTTCTAACCGAAAAATGTGCCTCATAAAAAAAGGCTGCTCTTTACAGAGCAGCCTTCCTTAAATAAACTATTTACTCTATTAATTCATGGTTACCGTAGTAGGTGCCGAAATAGCACTAATCACACCCGTACTAGTAATTATTACTACGTAAACATCTAATGTACCATTAGGTGCAAACGCTGAATAGGTTGAACCCGAAGTTCCTGCTGCAAGTCCAACAGCCCCGCTTTGCAGTGCGTCTACGTCCGTTGCCATAATAAAGGCCGGAACGTCACCACCAACAAAGCCTGTAGGGGGTGCTTCGCCAGTAGCCTGAACAACATAATACACAGTACCCGAGGTTGAACCATTTGGATTAGAACCGCCCACAGCATAGTTCATTGTCCATTTGATCTGAGTTCCCCAGTCGTATTGTGCACCATCCAACACAATACTCGGTGCTGGCGCTGCGCCAACATCAACCGTTAAAGGCTTGGAAGCGATTGCAGCCACATCATTACCGGCTTTATCTTTTCCAGCTGTAACTACAGAAACCGTAGCATCACCATGCGTAGCGTCCTTGTTATCATCCTTGTATTCGTACACATAGGTAGCCGTTAACCCATCTGAACTTAACGTGGTTTTAACAGCGGTAACACCATCAATGCCTGTGGTTCCAGGAGCTATGGTAATGGTAGGCGCTGTGCCAAGTGGTTCGTTATACTTAAGCGTAATAGTAACGTTTTGCCCCTTACCAATGCGGGTGCCCGTGGTAAAGCTAAGGTTCTGAGGCGCTAAGTTGTCAACGGCAATGTTAGCCGTTGTCGCTGTTTGCGCGAGACCAGCCAATGGTGCAGGTTCGCCTGAAGTAGCACCACTAATGGCAAACTCAGCATTGCCCGTATAGGCAGCACCGGCAGTAAATGCAACATAAAATGATTTACCTGCAGTACCGTATGCGATAGGTGCACCAGCCGTGCCGGCAGTACCCGGAGCAAAAGTTACGGTTGGTGGCGTTGCTATTTTCTGATCGAATACAATGTTCAGCGTATCCTTGGCACCGCTTTTCAACGGTAGAACCGTGCGAACAATTTTACCCGACACGGTAGATACCTGACCACGCAAACTGGTAGTAGCTACCGGTCTGGCGTCATCAATATTCTCCACACCATAGGTCATTTTCATTGCTGGATAAAACTGATCACTATCGAAAAGACCGGAAGCAACTAAGTCTTTAGCCAATACTTTCGTACCATCTTTCAGGTTTAGATCAGATTCCATCTTGATACCCGTTTCATACAAAGCAATGAACGCAGCCCGACCTGCCGGTGTAGATAAGTCTGCACCAATCTTGGTAAGGATACTGGATAATGTTAAAGAAATAGAAGTCCAAGGTCCGCGATACGTATCATCGGTTTTAAAGCTTGAACCGGGAACAGTGGTTAACAACAAGCGCTCACTCGTTGTCGCTGTCAATTTCTTGATAACGAAAATATCAACGCTCTCGAGATTATCAGGAGTCTCCGATAATAACTCCGCATCGTAGTCAAACGTTTCGGTTCCGGTTACGGCATTATAATAAAATGCTGCTCCGTAATCTTCGCCTTCCCAATAAATGGCATCCAACTGCGGGCCTCTAAGCGTTAGCAGTGTACCCTTTAATACAAAGGTTTGTTGCAAAGGATCCAACTCAGGATCGGCACACGAAAAGCCGACCGCTGTTAACGTTAAGATCAATATACTTTTTATAATACTTTTCATAGTTGTCTTATTTCAGGGTTAAATTAGGATCCCAAAAAGGAGCTTGTGGATTGTCCAAATCCTTTTGTGCTGCATTGGCATTCAGGTTAACATACGTAGCTGGATATACATAAGCCTTGTAGAATTTACCTGGGTTTGGTGTGCGGGTTGGCTGCATATTAGTAGGTGCACCCGTTCTTCTATACAAGTTGTAAGCTTCCAGGCCATTACCATATAATGACTTCCAGAATTCCTTACCCACTACATCCATTTTAACAGCTGCATTGTCGTAGGCAGCAGCAACGGCTGTCTGATACGCGCCTGTGGAAGGCTCTAACCCTGCTGTAAGCGCGAAGCCTCTAACCGTAGCAAAGTTTCTGATTTGCGTAATCGAATTTGCAATGGCCGTTGCCAATTGTGTTTTTGCGTTGGCAACATCATTGTTCTTACGCAACATATATTCTGCTTTCATATAATCCGTAAAGAAGGACATCCAAATAGGCTCAATACCCGCACCGTTAGCACCATCGCCACGGATAGTAGGGTTATGGAATGTTCTATTGGTTGTTGGCATATTGTCCAGCTTACCCCCGGCAGGATACATCCCGGTAGCGGTAATAAAGGGTGAGTCAGGGTTTGTTCCTGAGTCGTCACCATGATCGCGGCCATAAAAACCGGGCTCAAACTGACAGAAAACATCTGTTGGCGCATAGTGTGCCGGCTTGGTACCACAACCTACGTTCTTAGGATCTTGTTTAAAGGCCTGGGCGTTACTACCTACCTGGCGATACATAATATATCTCCAACGTGGGTCCTGAATTCCAGTATAGCCGTCAAACATTTCATGCTGATAGAAATTGCCAATATAACCACCGGCAGAACTTACAAGCGGACCATAATACTGATTGTATAACGGAGCACGAGAATTCGGTACCGTTACCGCGGCATACTTGTAGGTAAAGTTTTCAGCTTCTGTATCGATAATGTCGCTTGCCAGGATAGCATCAATTTTGGTTTCTGCTTCTGCTTTTCTCGCAGGAATCATCTGAATATTCATCCAGGCTTTCAATTCAAGCGTGTTCGCAAAGGCTGTCCAACGGGTTTTGTTTCCTGCATAGTATGGATCGCGTGACAAGGCTGGTGCAACGGCTGCTGCCAAGTCTGTCTTCGCACTTGCGATTAAAGACAAGGCATGATCATACACTGCGGCACCGCCATCGGCTACCGGGTTAAAATTGCCATCAGGTCCCTGAATTGCTTCTGTTTGTGGAACATCACCATAAACATCCACCAAGGCCAGGTAGGTATAGGCCGACAACAAATTAGCAATCGCTCTGTGTGTAGGGCGGTCAGGTCTTGTGCCTTCCGCAGTCGACAAAAGATTTACGGTTGCCGCATTTACCAACACACGCTGATAGGCATAGAACCACACGCCATTTGTAGTAGTGGAACGGATTGCCACAGCATATCGGTCGCCACCAGTCATTGATTCCAAGCGGGTTAACTGACTTCCAACACTGATTACATTGTTGTAAAAGACAGCAAAGTCTGCTTCTACCGAGTTCAAAATCAACTCAATATCAGCACCGTCCACGCTTATCTGATTCGGATTTTGCAAATCGCTGTCCAGGTCGCAAGAAAAGGCAACCATCAACAGCAGAACAAATCCAAGTTTCTTATATATATGTCTCATCTTTCTCCTGTTTAGAATGTGATTTTAACGTTAACGCCATATCTGCGAGCCGAAGGGCCACCCAAAAAGTCGAAACCAGCACCATTATTTGTACCAAAGGCCGTTCTGTCGAAGTCAGCTTTGGCATATTTTGGTGCATTGATAGCACGGAACCAAAGGTTATTGCCCACCAGACTAACATTGATAGCCCCTACTTTAAGTTTTGAGGTTACCGTCTTAGGTAAACTATAAGCCATCGATATTTCTCTGAAACGCACGCGGGTTGCATCATACACACCACGGTCATCAGGGCTTCCGCCAATGATTGTATTACCAAAGAACACACCGGAAGTAGTTAATGGAATGTTGTTAGGCGTATAGCCTGTTACATTTCCGCTACCATCAGTTATTTCACGTACACCGGGAAGAATCAGTGGCAAAGTAGGATCAAATGACTCAAGATCCTTGGCTACACCACGACCAATCATGGTTTGGGCGGTATAAGAATAAACCTGGCCACCATGTACATAATCCCACTGCATACCAAAAGTCAGGCCCTTCCACGTCATGGTAGAGATCACTGAACCTAACCAATCTGGGTTGGGGTTTGCAATAATGCCAATCTCGTCAGCAGCTTTATAGTCACCTTGTTCGTTAACAATCAACTGACCATCAGGGCTTCTTTCTACATAGCTTCCTTTAATTACGTTTAAAGGCTCACCTTCAATGGCAAAGTTACCCAGGTTAGTAAATCCGTTAACCAAAATCTCTTTTGAGCCTTCAGGTAATTCCTTAACCAAGCTTCTGTTCCGCGTGTAATTTACAGCAAGATCCCAGGCAAAATCGCCAGTCTTAAGAACCACACCCCCTAATTGCATTTCTATACCCTTGTTTTGGATAGTACCTGCGTTAATATACACAGAACCATATCCGGTAGAGGGATCCAACGGCCGGTTAATAATCTGATCTTTAGCTACTCTGTTGTAAAAAGACAAATCAAGTCTTACCCGATTCTCTAATAATTTGGATTCAATACCAAACTCAGTTTCAGTAAGTAATTCAGGCTTCAAGTCCTTATTTGCCAACAGCGCTGGCTGCGTTGAAGTAACCACGTTTCCAATATTATCCACCCGTGTCTGAGCATTTAATGTTAAGGTAGAGCGGGTATTGTACGGGGAACCAAAGTTTGCCGAGGTTCCATAAGCAAATCTCAACTTTAAGAAATCCAAAATGTTAGGTGCAAAATTGGCGAATGCGGCAGTAGGCACGAACGCTACACTACCCCCTGGGTAGAATAATGAACGGTTATCCTTCTCCAAAGTAGAAGACCAGTCATTTCTTCCAGATAAGTTAACATATAAGTAGTCTTTATAGCCTAAGTTGGCATCGAAGAACACCCCTGCAATCGCGCTGTTTCTAACAAAGTTCAACTGGTTGCCTCTGAAGTCTTTGGCCTGCGTTGAAGTAAAGTTGCGATGCTCTAAAAGGCCATACACAACCTGTCCTAAACTCTCAAGACCCGTTTGCTCATAGGCATTGGAACGATAGTTAAAACCAACCAAAGCGGATATATCCAGATCCTGGTTTAGTTGCTTCTTGAACGTTGTCAGCACGGAATGATCAACTACTGTATTACCGGATACTGATGTTCTGTATGCCCCTGGGGTAAGGTTTGAATCAAAACCAACACCCCCTTTGTTAATCTCATAAGCTTGTTTCTCGCTGTATGTGTCATAACCAAGGCGGTAGGTTACATTAAACCAATCGGTAACATCGTAACTTAAGCTATTGCTTGAGAAGAAACGATTGGTTACGCTGGTTTGTAATGTGTTGTTTAAAAGCCACCTGGGGTGATCAATACCATTATTATTGCGATAAAAAGTGTTTGCGTGAGTAACCGGGTTTTCATATGGCCAGCCTTCCAAATCGATATTGCGAGGCGTATAAAATAAGGTCGCAAATACGGAAGGACCACCCACTGAGTTTGAACCCGTACCCGCTGCTGAAGGTGGGGTTTGGAAATCGGTTTTCACAAAGTTGAAACTACTGGAGAGTGTTAACTTTTTAGTAAGTTTTAAATTACCACCAAAAGAAAGGTTATCTCTTTTTACATTATTGTTCAGCATAAAACCTTTTTCATCCAAGTGGCTATAGCTGAAAGCCGCACTTCCAAACTCATTGGAAGCGCCAAGGCTAAGGGAAGTAGTAGCAGAAGAACCTTTCTGGAACATTGCCTTTACGTTGTTAGGCTGGGCAACGGGAATATATCCTCCATTATCAGTTGCGGTTTGTGCAAATTCAGGATGCTCAGGAAAAAGATCTCTCCACTCCCAATACGGGTGACGCACACCGGATGGCTGTCCATTAAACAAGCTACCCCAGTTACTGAAGAATTCACCGTAAGCACCGTCAAAACCATTGGCCCACTTATTTTGAAATTCGGGCAGTATAGCTTCTGATACAAAATAGGATTGTCCAATTGATCCTGTAAATCGGCTCTTATTTTTTCCTTTTGATCCTGTTTTGGTAGTAACCAAAATTACCCCGTTTCTACCTTGCGAACCGTAGGTGGTTGTAGCACTTAAGCCACGCAACACACTCACAGACTCAATGTTGTTTGGGTCAATATCCAAAAAGCGGGAAGGAGCAACCTGACCATCACGGAAATCGGCTGATATATCATTTGATGCCGTGTTAATAGGCACCCCATCCACAATCCAAAGAGGTTGTGTATCACCAGTGATAGAGCTGTTACCGCGAATGTTAATACGGCTTGAAGAGCCAGCAAGACCTGATGAATTCAAGATCTGAAGACCAGGCGTTCTGCCTTGCAACGCACGGCCAACATCAGTCTCAGGCTTCTCAGCCAAAAGAGCCGATGAGATTGTTGTTGTGGCAAATCCAAGCGCTTTTTGATCACGCTGTATACCTTGTGCTGTAACAACAACTTCGGTAAGCTGCTGTACATCCAGGCCAAGGCCTATATCTACAGTATTGCGCTCACCAATCGCAATCTCTTGCGTTTGAAGGCCGATAAACGAGAACACCAAGCTGCCACCGGAGGTCGGCACAGTTAGTTTGTAGTTACCTTCGACATCGGTAACCGTTCCATTTGTGGTTCCTTTAAGAACCACATTCACTCCGGGCAAAGAAGATCCGTCTTCAGTTGACGTTACTTTACCCGAAACCACTCGCTCTTGTGCCCAGGAACTGAGTACAAAAGCAAATGAGAAGCATAACAGTAAAAACTTCTTCATAGGTTAAGGTTTAGGTTAAATTGTTAAATACGAACCGCCAAATTAAGTTATAATCCATTAACAGAAAATAGTTTGATTTGAAATTATTTAAAAATATAGTTCGGCTGGGTAAGCTAAGTACCCAATAATCTTTTAATAAGAGCACAAAAACAGCATTTCCAGGCTAATTTCGGCTTTTTTGCAATCGATTGCAAAAACTGAAAAAATATTAAAACAAAAACTAGAGGACTGAAAAAAACTAAGGGCATCCCCATTACTGGAAATGCCCTTGTTAAATCTTTTCTTACTTTATTAAGATCAGGCCTCGGCCTGTACGGAGACAAAGGATTTGTTCTCCTTGCCTTTTTTGAAAACCACAACACCCGGTGTAAGTGCAAATAAGGTATGGTCTTTTCCAATACCCACGTTGCGCCCCGGATGGTGCTTGGTACCTCGCTGACGAACTATAATATTGCCAGCAATTACTTTTTGACCACCAAATATTTTAATGCCTAACCGTTTACTTTCCGATTCGCGGCCGTTCTTTACTTTACCTTCGCCTTTTTTATGTGCCATTGCTCAATTCAAAATTTAAGATTCAACATGTTATACTAACCGATGCTTTCTATTTGCACCTTGGTAAACTGCTGACGGTGACCGTTCTTCACCGCATAGCCTTTTCTTCTCTTCTTTTTGAAGATGATTACTTTATTTCCTTTTACGTGTTCCAGAATCTTACCAGATACTTTAACACCGTTTACAGTTGGGGCGCCAACGTCTACACTTCCGTCTTTATCTAAAAGAAGAACCTTGTCAAACAAAACGCTTGCACCGGCTTCCCCTTCCATCTTGGGAGTATAGATATATTGGTCTTTAGCCACCTTAAACTGCTTTCCTGCAATGTCTACTATTGCGTACATGCTTATTATGGTTTTAAAAATGGACTGCAAAGATAGTTCAATGGATTTGAAAAGCAATAGCGGCTACTAAAATCATCTAAAATGTTACTGAAAGTCGCCTTTTTGCTCTCTACTGGGTCTTTCAAAAAATGACAACCCTGTATAAATCGATCCTTTCAACAAACCAAAAGCACCTGTATTGAGTTGGTGGGGTCCCGGGTAAAAAAAGCAATTAAGGGTGGTGTGTTTCGACCTCTTTTTATCTAACAATTTTACACTCATAATCTAATTATTAGGAGCTGAAAAAAATTAATAATTTTTTATCTCATCTAATGATTGACACAAAAAATTTAAAACAACTATCTACCAAATACTTACATCAAAATCACATCGGTACCTACACGTTTTCATGAAAATCATCCCTTTGTTTTTCCTTCATCATTTCGAATATTTGTCGGTGATGCAGTTTGAATGAGTAATTAATGTATCCATTCATACTTGCTACAAAAATTTAATCAGTTGCAATCAAAAGACAAGGCTGTTGTTGATTGCTTAAACATATTTAATTAACCTTTAAAAATCTTATCATGAGCCAATCTCTACAGGAAGAACCTATTCTAAAAGAAAACAAGGACCGTTTTGTGCTTTTTCCTATTGTGCAACCCGAGATATGGAAGTATTATAAACAGGCCGAGGCCAGTTTCTGGACAGCGGAAGAGATTGACTTAAGTCAGGATATGACAGACTGGTTAAACCTGAATGATGGTGAGCGGCATTTCATCACCCACGTGCTTGCCTTCTTTGCAGCCAGCGATGGCATCGTTAATGAAAACCTGGCCGAGCATTTTATCGGTGAGGTGCAATATACCGAAGCCAAGTTTTTCTATGGGTTTCAGATTGCTATTGAAAACATTCACTCCGAAACCTATTCACTCCTGATCGATACCTATGTAAAAGATTCCAAAGAAAAAGACAAACTCTTTCATGCGGTTGATACCATGGACTGCGTGAAGAAAAAAGCGGATTGGGCTTTGCGTTGGATTTCGCAGGGAAACTTTCAAGAACGCTTAATTGCGTTCGCTGCCGTAGAAGGTATTTTCTTTTCCGGCTCCTTCTGCTCCATTTTTTGGTTAAAGAAACGTGGGTTAATGCCTGGCTTAACTTTTTCGAACGAGTTGATTTCCAGAGACGAGGGTCTTCATTGTGATTTTGCTTGTCACTTGTACACCAAGCATGTGATCAACAAATTACCCGAACAAAAAGTAATTGACATTATTAAAGATGCCGTTGAAATTGAAAAAGAATTTGTAACCGATGCCTTGCCCGTAAATCTGATTGGCATGAACGCAGAACAAATGCGTCAATACATAGAATTTGTTGCTGATCGATTACTCAATGAGTTGATTGGTAAGAAGGTATATGGTGCCACAAACCCCTTTGACTTTATGGACATGATCTCGTTGCGAGGCAAGACAAACTTCTTTGAGAAGCGTGTGGCCGAGTATCAGAAAGCCGGAGTTATGAACAGTATGGAAAAAGATTCTTCTCCGAAGTTTTCACTCAACGAAGATTTTTAATACATTCGATCACATTTTTTAAACTTTCTTTTTTTACCAAAACAACCCTATT
>JAGPBO010000233.1 GCA_018063305.1 Cyclobacteriaceae bacterium | reverse complement strand
CTACAACGGTTGATACTCATAGAAAGAATTTGCTTGCCAAGTTTCACGCTAAAAATACAGCCACATTAATCAGGTTGGCCGCGCAGTATCAATTAATTTGATTATTCAACACAACGATTCTGGTAGAGAGCCTCTAGTCATCCTCCCGCGCCTTTAAGCGATTCGTTAGGCTAACAATTTGCTCCTGCATAGTGGTAATGCGCTGTAGTAGGTGATTGATGGTTTCAATTCCCTCCAGATTAATATCCAGTTCAAAATGTAGCCGAACTATTTTTTCCAATCGTTCAAGTTCGGATAGCGGTAGAAACACACTCTCTTCAATAACCACCGTCTCAATCATGCCATGTTGCTTAAGCAAATGAATGAATGACAGTTCTATCTTGTGGTGAACACAAAATTCAGAAGCCGGTATCATATCAGCAGGTTGCATAATGTATTATTTAAGTTGTGATAATTCAGTAAGCAGGGCCCGTTGCTTTTCAGTAAGATTGGTAGGTAATGCTATCTGGTAGGTAACATATAAGTCTCCGAATTTACCTTCTTGCTTATAAACGGGAAACCCTTTTCCTTTCAATCTAACTTTTGTGCCGGGTTGTGTTTCAGCGCTCACTTTCATTTTTACTTTTCCGTTCAACGTATCAATTGTAGTTTCGCCACTTAATAACGCAGTGTATAAATCCAACGATGCTGTCGTGTGTAAATCATTTCCGATGCGTTTGAAATTGGGGTGATCGGATATCTGAAAAGTAATATATAAATCACCAGCTGGCCCACCATTCACACCCGGTGAGCCATACCCTTTCAATTTAATTATCTGACCGTTCTCAATTCCGGCAGGAATGGAAATGCGAATATTCTTACCGTTTAATGTAAGGGTTTGTTGATGGGTTGTCATGGCGTTAACAAGGGAAAGCTGTAACTCGGCATGCAGATCCTGCCCACGAAATTTTGTTTGACTGTGACGAGCCGAGCCGCCAAACATGGATTCGAAAAAGCTGGAGAAATCACCTTCGCCCGAAAAATTTTGTCCACCACCAAAATTCTGCCCTGTATCGAACCCTTGTCGGGATTGATTTTGCTTGGCTTGCTCAAAATGTTCGGCATGTTGCCAGTCTTTTCCGTATTGATCGTACTTCTTCCGCTTTTCCGGATCGCTCAATACTTCATTTGCTTCATTGATCTGTTGGAATTTTTTGTGCGCCTCTTTGTCGTTGGGATTCAAATCGGGGTGAAAATTTCGGGCGAGCTTACGATACGCTTTCTTTACCTGGTCTGCGGAAGCGTTCTTATCAATTTCCAGTATCTTATAGTAATCAATAAATTCCATAGGTAAAGATGGTTCTTATTTAGCAACGGTGCCAGCGCAAAACTATAAAGGTCTAATCATTTAAATGGTGATTGTGATCAGAGGTGAGAATGATTGCTTAAACCACTATTATGTAGCCCCGACAGGAATCCCCGCCTGAATGACTTCAGTCGGGGATCAAAAAATTTAGATACGTACATGTAGTCTCACCGGGAATCGAACCCGGATCAAAAGTTTAGGAAACTTCTATTCTATCCATTGAACTATGAGACCATAAACTATAGGGATAGTTTAGGAGGCGCAAAGTTAAGATAAAAATGAGTTCGGCCAATGTGTTACCGCAATCTTGCCAAATCAGCTTCCGAAGCAATAAAGCCAAAGGCAGAAAAATGCTTGCCACCAACTACTTTTTCATAAATAGAAATGGCATTTGTCGTATCCTTATTGCATAAGTACCAATTACCTACACCATAACCTTGCGTAGCCAATGCCAGATCAATATCGGCATTATTGCTGTTTACATTCAAGACTGAATCTACCGGCAACAACCCTTTATACATATTAAGTCGTTTGAAATATGAATCATTTTCAATGATAGTCATGTTGGGAGTTATTCTTTCCAGTATTTGTTTTGCATCTGCTTCTTTCCCCATTCTGCGATAAGTCATGTATAACCAATCGACCGTGGCAGTAATCAAATCGTCATTATCAGAAACAGCGAGGCATTGTACATACGCTTTCTCCGCTTCGTCAAATTCTTCTTTTAAATAGTGTGCGAGGCCTAAGTGATACCACACATTAAATTGTGTAGTAGATAACGGTTTGTTTATTTTATTCGGTTGGCCATCAGGCTCCATTTCGATTGGAGCGCCTTGCATCAACTCAGCCGCTTTGTTAAAATCGGCAATGGCGGCATCAAACTTACGTTGAGAAATATACCGATGCCCGCGATGGCGGTAAAGCTTGTATGAGTTTGGGAATTTTTCAATTCCTTCGCTAAAAATCTCAATCGCTTCGTTGTAGCGGGTTAGATAAGCGGTTCTTCTGCCCAGCCAGATATAATTTTCTTCTGAGGGATCGGCTTCAAAATTTTTCTTCGCTACCGCCAGGTTGCTATCTAATTTTGGATTGACATTCGTTGGTGCATAATATTCCAGACCTAATAGCGAATAAACTTCAGGGGCTTCGGCCGCTGCCTGTTCAGGATTATTAACCACACACGCCTGTATACCCAGGAATAGAAATAGTACAAATAGATATTTCATAATAGTTTGATTAAGCAGCAAGGTGTCAGACCGCTACGAGTGTAAAACAATAGCGGTCTGACGCCCTCAATAGTTCTAATTTATTTTTCCACACCCGGTTGTCTCAACACAAAACCAGCTTTTGCTTTTTCATCGTCAACAATTTTCTTTACATCCGCCAGTAATTTTTTGGCATCGTACACAATGCCATCTTTCACGGTGTACTTTACACCACCTACGCGGTGCACAGTATTGTCGTCCATTAATTTAACAGCACCCGTACCATACAGTACTTGTAAATTTTCCAACGGGTTCTGATCCACGATGGCAAAGTCGGCAAGCTTGCCAATTTCTACCGAACCAATTTCTTTATCCATACCCAACGCCTGTGCACCATACAACGTTGCCGAACGAATAATTTCTAAGGGATGAAATCCGGCTTCTCGCAATAATTCCAATTCGCGTACATAAGAGAATCCATATAATTGAAAAATAAATCCGGAGTCAGTGCCTACGGTTACGCGGCCACCCCGATTTTTATATTCATTCACAAACGTCATCCACAGTCTGTAATTTTCACGCCACGCAGTTTCCTGTTCGGTTCCCCAATTAAACCAAAACGAACCGTGCGCTTGTTTGTTCGGTTGATAGTAGGCCCAAAGTTTTGGTAAGGTATAGTCTTCATGCCATTCCTGTCTGCGCGCTTTGTGCAAGTCGCGGGCAGCTTCATAAATATTAAAGGTTGGATCTAAGGTGAAATTAAATTTTAACAGCGAATCCATTAATGCATTCCACTTGGGGGAATACGGAGCAGCTGCTTGTTTCCAAAGGCGGCCGGCCTCTTCAAACCGATGTTGCTCGTTGGAATAGTTGTACGTTAACGGATAGTTTTGAATGGTTGAATTCTCTAACATCGCCTCAGGCAAGCCATACCAATGTTCCATAGAAGTAAGTCCAGCTTTCGCAGAATTGAAAACATTCCACCGCGCCACATCTAATTGAGCATGATGGCATGCGGAACCCAAGCCCAATCGTTTATTCTCACGAATGGCAGCATCCATAACTTCGGGGGCAGCGCCAAAAAACTTTATTCCATCGGCACCTCTGTTTTTATTTTCATTTACCCACGCCCGGGCTTGGTCTGCCGTACGGATAGGTTCTTTACTGCCTGATCCAAATCCAACATAGGCCTTGATACGTGGTGCAGTAATCAGATTTTTGTTGCTTTTGTTTTTCTCATCCAGTACCCAATCTATTCCGCTGAAGCAACCTGGTTCGCGAATAGTAGTGATGCCATGCGCCATCCACAGTTTAAAAACATATTCGGCATTGGGTGCCTGACTACCGCCAATGTGGCCATGCATATCTATAAAGCCCGGCATCAGGTACATGCCTTCGCAATTCAGTTCTTTACCACCGGCCTCTACCTTGGGGCGTCTTGATTCGTTGGAAACCCCCGGGACGGGTAAGCCCAGACTAACAATATTTACAATCCGGTTTTGCTTTACAACAATATCCACAGGCCCAACGGTAGGGGCTCCGGTACCATCAATCAACATCACTCCGCGAATGATTAATTGTGTGTAAGGGCCATCACCTTCTTTTACTTCCGGGGCTTTGGTTACTTGAGCTTGTAGGGTTGTGACGCAAAGGCAAAGAATAAACAGGATCTTTCTCATGGATTGAAATTTGGTTTTCGGAAAGTAAGGATTTTCAAGTAGTTATTTTATAGCTAAATGAAAGACGAATATAAATGATGATAGAAGGTAAATCGGGAATCTATATTTCTCGTTACCGAGATCTTCCTTATCGGATAAACCCTGACATTGAAAATGAAAGAGAGTCTTACAAGCAAGCTATTTAGTCAGGAACCTCGACTTAGTACAGATCCAACAAACTGAGCCTAAGCTCAGCCTTGCCATAGATATAAAAGTTGGTAAGAGATGATAGAGTTGTAAATATTCTATTAAAGGGTTCAATTTTACCCTACCGAAATCGATTACTGTAATAAAATATAACAGGAAGGGTAAAATTTATACTAGTTTAATCGAAATTTGGTCAAAATACACCTCTCGATGAGCAAACCAAAAACCCGCTGGATTGTTATTTTCGCTATTCTCGCAACGCTACAAGTGCTTGTACTATTCAACGCCAGTAATCCTATTAATGATGCAGCCGATACTATTGACAAAGCAGATACCGCGTGGATGATTGTGGCCACGGCCTTTGTATTATTCATGACCCCGGGACTTTCTTTTTTTTATGGCGGTATGGTTAGTTTTAAAAATGTAATCTCCACCATGTTGCAAAGTTTTATTGCGTTGGGGGTTATCAGTTTGTTGTGGTATTTGGTAGGATTCAGTTTAGCTTTTGGAGATAGTATTGGCGGATTGATTGGGAACCCGACAACCTACTTTGCATTTAGAAATGTGGGCCTCAATCCACACCCGGGGTTTGCACCTACGTTTCCGTTTCTCTTGTTTGCCTTGTTTCAATTAAAGTTCGCCATCATTACCCCGGCCCTTATCACGGGGAGTTTAGCTGAGCGGGTAAAATTTACTTCGTACTTAATTTTTATGTGCCTGTTCTCTTTGCTCATCTATTGCCCTTTGGCGCATTGGACATGGCACCCGGATGGATTTTTAAGAGTGTGGGGTGTCTTGGATTTTGCTGGTGGAACAGTAGTACACATGTCGGCTGGCTTTGCTGCACTGGCCGGTGCGTATGTTTTGGGCAAGCGGCAGGATAAGCAACATCATCCGGCAAACATTCCGTTTATCATTTTAGGTACTGGCATGCTTTGGTTCGGCTGGTTTGGTTTTAATGCAGGCTCTGCGTTAGCCGCGAATGGTTTGGCGGTTCAGGCTTTCGCAACAACCAACATGGCTTCTGCTTCGGCTATGATTACGTGGGTTATGTTTGATGCGCTGGTGGGAAGAAAAATTTCCGCGATGGGCGCTTGTATTGGTGCCGTGGTAGGTTTGGTAGCTATAACCCCGGCCGCGGGTTTTGTAAACTTAGGTCAAAGTGTATTTATTGGTTTTGTTGCCGCGATTGTCAGCAACATGGCTGTTTACTATAAGCAGCAAACATCGTTGGATGATACCTTAGATGTTTTTCCTTGTCATGGCGTAGGTGGTATCGTGGGCATGATCTTAACGGCAGTGTTTGCCAAGGATGTAGGTGTGGTGTACGGACACTATGAGGC
>JAGPBO010000232.1 GCA_018063305.1 Cyclobacteriaceae bacterium | reverse complement strand
TTGAAATTCAACCTGACTCGGTAGGGGGTCGCTTGTGCGAGTAGACAGTAGAGTAATAAATACTATCTTTATATATAAATCAAAACAAAGTTCTATGAAAAAAAACAACTTGATTCTTTTAATCCTACTGGTTCCTTTTTCCATGTTTGCTCAAGGGGTAGGTATTGGTATTAAGGGCGGTGCAAATTTTGCCAACATGGCAATTAAGGATGTGAGTTCTGAATCTATTACTGACTTTCACATTGGTGCGTACGTGAATCTTAATGTATCCGATAAATTCGGGATTACACCAGAAATTCTTTACAGCGCCCAAGGCAGTAAGGTTAACAATGCAACAGTGAATACTGATTATTTTGCCGTTCCAGTAATGCTGCGGTTTAAGCCTATTTCTCTGATAAGTCTTGAGGTTGGCCCACAATTTTCTTTTCTTTCAAAAGCAAAATCTGGGGGAGTGGACATCAAAAGTCAATTGAAGAATAATGACTTTGGTGCCGCCTTTGGTGCTGGTTTGCATCTTCCCCTCGGGTTCAATGGGGGTGTTCGCTATGTATTAGGTTTTACTAATATTTCTGAGGTTTCAAATGAAGAGATTAAAAACAGAACGCTGCAAATCTATGTAGGTTGGACCTTATTTGGAGCAAAGTAAATTTTCGTAGAAACGAAACTTGAATTTTATGGAGAAGGCCGTCTTAGTTAAATGAGACGGCCTTTTTATTTTTGATTTTTTTCGCGTCTGCCTTCGGAAAGCTACGGCATAGTCGGGCAAAAGATATTACGCAAAGAATCACAGAATACCTTAGCGCGCTTAGCGTTGAGTTTCCTTTGCGCCTTTGCGTGAAAGCCTTCTCCTTTTAACCTCGAAATATTAATCCTTGGTTACGTAATTTCTCTCCCCATTTTCCGATCTTTCCTATTCGTAATAATCACCTGGAAAATGAAAAAAATACTTATCGGTGTAGTTGCCGTTGCCATTGCGGCTGTCGCCATCTTCTACTTTATACCCAGCAAAAGCGCTAAATCATCTTTTAATTCTGCCATCAACCCCGCCTTTGGTGAATATATTTCTTCCTACACCGCGGGAGTTATCGGTTCGGGCTCATCCATTCGGATAGCTCTTTCGCAGGATGTGGTCGATTCATTGGCCATTGGTGCACCGACTTCGGCAAAACTTTTTGATTTTAGTCCGGCTATAAAAGGCGAAACCATTTGGTTAGACAGACGCACGGTAGAATTCAAACCTGCTGCGCGATTAGTGTCTGGTCAAATCTATCAGGTAAACTTTCAACTTGCACGATTAATAGATGTACCCAAAGCGCTGGGCACCTTTGAATACACGGTACAAGTAATCCCACAAAATTTTGAAATCGCGATAAGCAATATTAAACCGTACGTAAAAACAGATTTAAAACGACAAAAGATTGAAGGGATTTTGTACACCGCTGATTTTGCTGAAGGAGACACCATTGAAAAAGTACTGGCTGCCCAACAGGAAGGTAATTCACTAAAAGTAAACTGGACACATACCGCAGAAGGTAAGCAACATGGTTTTACTGTAGAAGAAGTGGCCCGCAAAGAATCCGCGAGCAATGTAAAGTTGTCTTTTAATGGAACGAGCCTGGGTGTGCAACACACGGAAGACCGCGATGTAGAAATTCCTGCACTTGGTGATTTTAAAATTACCAATGTACTAGTCGAGCAAGGATCGGGTCAGCGGGTAGTCATTCAGTTTAGCGACCCACTCAACGAAACACAAAACCTGGAAGGACTCATTCGCATTACCGATTTACGCAGCCTCGATTTTGAAATTAAGGATAATGAGATAAGTGTGTATCCACCCGTACGCCAAACAGGTTCTCAAATCATTACACTCGAAGCGGGAATCAAAAATATTCTGAACTATAAAATGAAAACGGCCGCCACCTATGATGTGGCCTTTGAGCAAGTGTTGCCGGCTGTGCGCTTTACAGGAAAAGGAACTGTGCTGCCGAGTAGTGAAGGATTGATCATGCCATTTGAAGCGGTTAATCTTAAGTCGGTGGATGTGCAGATATTAAAAGTGTATGAAAGCAATGTGCTGCAATTCTTACAGGCAAATGATTTTGATGGCAATCAAGAGATGAGGCGCGTGGGCAAACCCGTGCTTAAGAAAACGGTTTCGTTAGAGAATGCAGGGGTAACCGATTTAGGGAAATGGAATCGCTACACGCTGGATCTCGCAACTTTAATCAATGCGGAACCGGGAGCCATCTATCAGGTGCGTATCAGTTTTAAAAGATCGTATCTCGCTTATGTGTGTGAAGAAGGGGAGGGTGCCGACACGAATGATCAACCTGTTTTTGAGCAGGAAGAGTGGGATGCCGGGGAGGCAGAAGAAAGTTATTGGGATAGTTATGAAGATTACTACTATGGCGAGAATTATGATTGGGAACAGCGCGACAACCCATGTAACCCTTCGTACTATACAGGAGCACGAAATATAAAACGAAATATAATTGCATCTGATCTTGGATTACTGGCCAAGCGCGGTGGCGATGGCAACACCGTAGTTGTTGTTAATGATTTGAAAACAACAAAACCTATATCGGGCGTGCAATTAGAGTTGTATGATTTTCAGCAACAGCTTATTGGAACAGCGTCCACAGGCCCGGATGGCAAAGCGATAATTTCTTCTAAACAAAATCCATTTGCCCTCATTGCGAAGAGTGGACTTCAGCGCGGTTATTTAAAATTATTGGGAGGCGAATCTCTTTCGCTCAGCAACTTTAATGTAAGTGGCGAATATGTAAATAAAGGGTTGAAAGGATTTTTATATGGCGAGCGTGGTGTATGGCGGCCGGGCGATTCGTTGTATCTGAGTTTTATTCTCGAAGACAAGCTGAAACAATTACCGGCTACACATCCGGTAGTATTTGAGTTACAAAATCCACAAGGCCAAATTACCATGCGGTTGGTACGATCAAACGCGGAAAATGGATTTTATAAATTCGCTACTGCCACCGAAGCCGATGCACCTACAGGCAATTGGTTGGGCCGGGTTAAGGTTGGGGGCACCGAGTTTACCCAGTCCATTAAAATTGAAATGGTGAAACCTAACCGGTTAAAAATCAATCTGGACTTTGGTGTTGATAAGTTAATAGCGGGTAACAGTAATGTGAGTGGTAATCTAAAAGTAAACTGGCTCCATGGAGCACCAGGGAAAAATTTGCGCGCACAATTTGACGTGTTACTTACCCGCGGCACTACTAAGTTTGATCAATATAAAGACTATGTATTTGATGATCCTTCCATCGACTTCGCTAGTGAGTCGCAATCCATTTATGATGGTTATACCGATGCCGATGGAAGAGCCTTGGTTAACGCCAATATTGAAGTGAATGGCGATGCTCCCGGCACGTTGAATGCGATATTCCGGGGAAAAGTTTATGAAGAGAGTGGAAACTTTAGCATCGATCGGTTTAGCATTCCGTTTTATCCGTACACATCCCTTACGGGAATTCGTCTGCCGCAAGGAGATAAAGCCCGAGGCATGTTACTTACCGATACAACGCATCGGGTAGATATTGTAACCATTGATGCCGATGGTAATCCGCTTTCGAGAACCATTGAGTTATCGATTTATAAGATTGACTGGCGTTGGTGGTGGGATAGTTCGGAAGGTTCTGTAAACTTTATGTCGGGAAATTATTCGCAGCCCGTTTCCACAGGAAGAATACATACCCAGAATGGAAAGGGAACCTGGAACTTTAAAATAAAATATCCCGAATGGGGCCGCTTTTTTGTAAAGGCTTACGATCCCGAAACAGGACACAGTACCGGCAAAGTAGTTTATATCGATTGGCCCGGTTGGGCAGGGCGTGCGCGCAACGAAGGCGAAGGTGCTACTATGCTTTCCTTCTCCTCTGATAAACCAATTTATAATGTGGGAGAAAAAGCTAATCTGGTAATTCCAGGTAGCGACAATGGGCGTGCGTTAATTAGTGTTGAAAATGGTAGTCGCGTATTACAAACCTACTGGATCGAAACGAAGCAAGGCGACAATCCCTTCAGTTTTGATCTCATTAAAGAAATGACTCCGAATGTTTTTGTGAATGTTACATTACTTCAACCCCATGCACAAACGGTTAATGATCTACCCATTCGATTGTATGGAGTTATTCCCATACAAGTAGAAGACCCGGGCACACATCTTGTACCTATTATTTCTATGCCGGATGTATTAGAGCCTGGCAAAGAAGTTATAATTAAAGTATCAGAACAAGCTAAACGCAAGATGACCTACACGCTTGCGATTGTGGATGAAGGTCTGCTCGATCTTACCCGCTTTAAAACACCGGATGCCTGGAGTCGCTTTTATGCACGCGAAGCACTGGGCGTAAAGACGTGGGATTTATACGATCAGGTGATGGGTGCGTATGGCGGAAGAGTAGAACGCTTACTCGCCTTAGGTGGCGATGCAGAGTTAGTGGCAAAAGAAGATGATGCAAAGGCTAATCGTTTTAAACCAGTAGTTTTATTTTTCGGCCCCATCACATTAAATGGTGGTAGTAAAGAGCATCACTTCATCATGCCCCAATACATTGGCTCGGTAAAAGCTATGCTGGTAGCAGGATATGAAGGTGCGTACGGTAAAGCCGAGAAGGTAACTCCTGTTCGCAAGCCGTTGATGGTGCTGGCTACATTACCCCGCGTACTAGGTCCCGAAGAAAGAGTGAAGTTGCCGATCACTTTATTCGCCAGCGAAAAAGGAATCAATAATGTAAAGGTTGAAATAAAGGTAAGCGGTCCGGTAAGTATGGCTGATGAAAGTTCACGAACAATTTCCATGGGTGGGGAATCTGATCTTACACTTGATTTTGGATTGCTTGTAAAAGCAGAAACCGGAAAAGCAAAAATTCAGGTAACGGCTACATCCGGAAATTATTCAGCCACAGATGAAATTGAAATTGAGGTACGCAATCCGAAGCCACCCATCACGCAAGTACAGGATGCCGTGTTGGAAGCGGGTAAAGTATGGACAAGGACGGTAACACCAATCGGTATTGCCGGAACCAACACATCGATATTGGAAGTCTCAAGTTTACCGCCAATTAACTTAGGTCAGCGTATGCGTTACCTGTTGCAATATCCGTATGGATGTATTGAGCAAACTACTTCCGCAGTTTTTCCACAATTGTATCTCGATAAAGTAAAAGTGTTGACGGACGAAGAGAAGAACACCATTCAACGAAATGTTAAAGCAGGTGTCGAGCGATTGAAAACTTTTGTGAATCGCGATGGCGGATTTTCATATTGGCCTGGTAATGATGATTCAGACAGTTGGGGCACTACGTATGCAGGTCATTTTATGTTGGAAGCCGAAGCGAAAGGTTACTATGTACCCAATGATCTGATCAAGCGCTGGAAAAAATTTCAGAAGAGCAAAGCACAAAGCTGGCGCAAAAATCAGGAGTATAGTAGCAGCGAATTAATTCAGGCTTACCGGTTATACACGTTGGCTCTTGCAGGCGATGCTGAGTTGGGTGCTATGAACCGCTTGCGTGAGCAAGGCAATCTTCCCCCCACCGCTGCGTGGATGTTGGCAGCTGCGTATGTAAAAGCGGGTCAGCCGGAGGCCGGTAAGCAGTTGATTGAAAAATTACCGATGCAGGTAAAACCTTATTTGGAGTTATCGTACTCGTATGGTTCAGATTTGCGCGACAAAGCAATCATGCTTGAAACACTTTTGTTACTCAATGACCGCACCAAAGCTTTTGAATTGGTTAAAGAAATTTC
>JAGPBO010000231.1 GCA_018063305.1 Cyclobacteriaceae bacterium | reverse complement strand
GCATTTGAAAACTATGGAAAGCAAATCACCTTCAGTGAAGTTGATCGTTTATCAACTGCATTTGCAGCCTATCTTCAATCCGAACTTAAGCTAAAGAAAGGCGATCGCATCGCTATTCAGATGCCAAACCTTATCCAGTTTCCGATTGCCTTTATAGGTTCAATCAAGGCAGGCTTAATAGCCGTAAACACAAACCCACTTTATACTTCACACGAAATGCAGCATCAATTTAATGATGCGGGTATTTCGGCCATTGTTATCGTTTCAAACTTCGCTCATCAGCTTGAGCAGATCCGGGATAAAATCTCGGTTCAGCATATCATTATTACCGATATGGGCGATATGTTGGGTGGGGTGAAAGGATCGATCATGAACTTTGTCGTAAAATATGTTAAGAAGCTTGTACCGAGTTATAATTTACCGAACGCACTATCTTTTAAAACTGTTTTGCGTAAGGGTAAGTCTCTTCCTTATCAACGACCACAAATCCAAATTGAAGATGTGGCTGTGTTGCAATACACGGGCGGCACTACGGGAGTAGCAAAAGGGGCGCAACTTTCGCATAGAAATTTAATTGCCCATAATGCTATGATTACGTATTGGTTTAGTCCATTACTTACCGTGGGTCAACAAGATATTATCATTACGGCTCTTCCATTATATCATATTTTTGCACTAACCGTAAATGGGTTATTGATGTATACACAAGGTGTAAAAAGTGTACTCATTACCAATCCACGGGATATGCCTGGTTTTATTAAGGAGTTAAAGAAGTATCGATTCTCCATTATTACTGGGGTGAATACTTTGTTTAATGGTATGCTGAATAATCCAAACTTTAAAGACTGCGATTTCTCTGCTCTTAAAGGATCTATTGGTGGGGCTATGGCCATACAGGAGACGGTAGCCAATAAGTGGGAGGAAGTTACCGGGCAACCCTTGGTGGAAGGGTATGGACTAAGCGAAACATCCCCTGTGCTCTGTTGTAATCCTCTCAATGGGAATCATAAAAGAGGCACCATAGGCATACCTATGCCCAGCACGAACATCGCCATTTTTGATGACGATGGTAATCAATTAAAACAGGGTGAAGTAGGAGAGATTTGTGCGCATGGACCACAGGTAATGCGTGGCTATTGGAAACAGGATAACACCGGTGTATTCTTTCCCGGAGACTGGTTTCGTACAGGAGATATTGGCGTAATGGATGAAGAAGGCTATTTCAAAATAGTGGATCGCAAGAAGGATATGATTAAGGTATCTGGATTTAATGTATATCCTAATGAAGTGGAAGGTGTGTTGTCAAAACACCCTAAAGTACTTGAAGTGGCAGCTATCGGAATACCCGATGAGCGGACGGGCGAAGCAATTAAAGCCTTTGTTGTAAAACGAGATCAAAGTTTAACAGAACAAGAATTAAAAACCTATTGTCACGAATATCTGACCAACTACAAGATTCCCAGACATTTTGAATTTCGTACGGAACTACCTAAAAGCAATGTGGGTAAAATCTTGCGGAGAGCTTTAAAGGAAGAGGAAAAAGTAAAGCCTGCTTGATTACCCCTTTCGGGTGAAATTAATACGGTCAGCGATACTTTTTCTATTGCGCGGACGCTCTCTATCTATGAGAAGTTATACGCTTAACTGTTAACTTCGCGCAAAATTATTTTAAAATGAGATTCAACCTGTTAGTCGCCTTTGCATTACTAGTAATTGCAAACTTTTCACAAGCCCAGCCTACCCAATCGTTGGTTCATTATCCGGAAGAAACTCATTTGAAAAATGTTCGGCAGCTAACCTTTGGGGGCGACAATGCAGAAGCCTACTGGAGCTTTGATAGCAAGATGGTTAGCTTCCAATCAAACAATAAAGCCTGGGGCCTGTCATGCGACCAGATATTTTATATGCCTGTTGATGGATTGGATTTGAGTAAGGCAGGAGCAAAGCCAAGCCTTATCAGTACAGGGTTAGGCAGAACTACGTGTGCTTTTTTTATGCCTGGAAATAAAACTATTCTCTATGGTTCAACGCACCTTGGTGGAAAGGATTGTCCGGTAGATCCCGGTCGCACACCTGGTGGCAAGTACCTATGGCCCATTTACGATACGTACGACATCTTTGTCGCAGATTTAAAAGGTAAGATTAAGAGTCAGTTAACCAAAACACCTGGGTATGATGCGGAGGCAACTGTGTCGCCTAACGGAGATAAGATTGTATTTACTTCTACACGCAATGGAGATTTGGATTTGTACGTGATGGACATCAATGGAAAGAATGTGAAACAGATTACCCATGAGATAGGCTATGATGGAGGTGCGTTCTTTTCCCCGGATGGAAAGAAATTGGTATTTAGATCTTCAAGACCTAAAACAGAAGAAGCAAAAAAAGAATATCTCGATTATTTGAAACAAGGGCTGGTTGCCCCAACGGAAATGGAATTATATACCTGCAACGTTGATGGTTCTGATTTAAAACAGATTACAAATCTGGGAAAAGCCAACTGGGCACCTTTCTATTCTCCTAACGGGAAAAAGATCATTTTCAGTTCCAATCATAAAAGCTCACGCGGATTTCAGTTTAATCTATTCATGATTAATGAAGACGGTACCGGACTAGAGCAAATTACTTATGACAGTGTGTTTGATTCCTTCCCCATGTTTTCGCCTGATGGCAAAAGGATTATTTTCTCCAGCAATCGAAATAACAACGGCACGCATGATACTAATCTCTTTGTTGCCGACTGGGTGGATTGAAACCTAAGGCGTTAGCTTAAAGTTTATCAATACCGATAAACTTGTCGATAATGATCAGGATTGAAAAGATTCCCAATAACACCGGGCACACATACCGGATGGTAAAATTGATATACTTTTCAAGGAAAGAATTTTTGTAGGCTGGGTTACCGTGATATAATTCCTCGCTCATCGCTTTGGTGCTCCATCGGGTTACTATAAAGATGGTCATCAAACAGCCTCCTAAGGGCAGACTTATATCTGAAAATACTTCGCTTACAAAATCAAGCGCTGATTTTCCCTGATAAAAAGAGATAGAAGAAAACGCCTTGACTGCACCCTGCGATAGCATACTTGGGAGACCAATAATGAATACAGCAGAAGCCAGAATCCAGGTTGTTGCTTTACGCGACCACTTTCTTTGGTCAACAAAATAAGCAACGGGAACTTCCAGTAGCGAAATAGTTGACGTTAGGGCAGCAAAGCAGAGGAGTAAAAAGAATCCCCCTCCAATAATCCTACCCAAGATAGGGCCCATCGAATTAAAAATTCCGGGAAGTACAACAAATACCAAAGCAGGACCTTCTTCTGGGGATTGACCCTGCGAGAACACCAGAGGAAAAATCAATAATCCCGAAAGGAAAGCGACCGACATATCCATGGCTGTAATCGTTGCGGCTGAGCTCAAGACATTTTGATTTTTACTTACATACGACCCATACGTGATGAGAGCACCCATTCCCAACGAAAGCGAAAAGAATGCCTGGCCCATGGCGGAGTAGATGGTTTGGAAATTGATTTTGCTGAAATCGGGTAACAAATAAAAACTGATTCCCGCACCGGCATTGGGCAGCGTAAGGCTATATATGATTAACACAATCAGAATAGCAAACAAACTGGGCATCATAATTTTAGAAGCTGCTTCAATTCCTTTTTGAACACCCTTTAAAACGATAAATGCAGTAAGGGCCATGAAGCAAGCTGAAAAGATCAGGTTATCCCAAAAATCAAGTACATACGATTTAAAAAATGAGCCGTAATCGGAATGATTGAGAAGGTCGCCAAACGAGATTTCAAGAAAATAACCAAAGGCCCATCCGGCCACCACATTATAGAACGATAAAATCATAATGCCGCACAGAATTCCATACAAACCGAGTAGGCCCCAACCTTTTCCACCTAATTTTTTATACGATCCATACGCATCTGATCCTGCACTACGCCCAATAGCAATTTCTCCCACCATGATGGGGTAGCACAGTAAAAACGTAAGTATAATATAAACTAATAGAAAGGCGGCACCTCCGTTTTGTCCCGCTTCATAGGGAAACTTCCAGATGTTACCCAGACCAACGGCCGAGCCAGCCGCTGCCATAATGAAACCAAGCTTGCTTGAAAAGTTACCTCTGTCTGCCATGTAGAATCAAATTTGAAGGATGCAAAATAGACCTTAAACTAAAATAATCAAAAAGGCGTTAGCTTTGCATGTTTGTAAATTAACTTTGCGCGCTGTTAAAACAAGGAAACTGCGTTGCGCATTGAAAAAAGGTGATGGAAGAAATTAAAAAGCTCACTACCCAAGAGAAGGCACTTCGAATTAATCTAAGTAAATCCATATATGGATCGTTTGCTGAAATTGGAGCCGGGCAGGAGGTAGCGGCTAATTTTTTTAAAGTAGGCGGAGCATCCGGCACCATCGCCAAAACCATGTCGGCCTACGATATGAAATTTAGTGATGCGATTTATGGTGTTTGCGATAGGTATGTGTGCGAAGACAGATTGATCCAAATGCTGGATCACGAGTACAAACTTTTACCCGAGCGTCTCGAGCATCGCATTAAAGATACCCGGTTTTTTGCGTTTTCAGATACAGTAGAAGTCTTGAATTTTGAGCGAACCAATCAGGGCCATGGCTGGATTGGATTACGATTTCAAGTGAGACCCGAAGGTCCTTACAACGATTGTGTATTGCATATAAAGATGCATGACAACGATCCGCTGCAGCAACAAGTTTCCCTTGGCATGTTAGGCGTGAACATGATTTACGGATGTATGTTCATGACAGATCCTGAAGAAATTATTGGATCCCTGCTGGATGGATTAACCTCACGAAGAATGGAGGTTGATATGTTTCGCCTAACGGGTGCTGATTTCGAGCTTGTCGATAATCGTTTGATGGCCCTTAAACTGGTTAAGAATGGCCTGACCAAGGCTGCGATGTTTGGCCCGGATGGAACGGTGATGCAACCCTCTGAGGCGTTGTATAAAAAGAATGTGTTGGTACTCCGCGGACGTTTTAGACCCGTAACGCATGTAAATGTTGATATGCTTATGGCTTCTCGAAGACATTTTAAGAGAGAGCCAGATGTAGAAAAATCACGGATGGTGGTTTTGACAGAGTTAACCTTGAATGATTTAAGTTCGGAAGGCCAAATTGACGAAAAGGATTTTTTACACCGGGCCGAAATCATTTGTTCGCTCGGGCAAACGGTAATGGTTTCAAATTACTTTGAATACTATCGTTTGGTGGAGTATTTATCAAAAATTACAAAGGGCAAAAAAATTGGATTGGTATTAGGTATCTATGCTTTACAAAAAATATTTGAAGAAAAGACCTACGAAAAAATTCGTGGTGGAATTTTAGAAAGCTTTGCCTCACTCTTTGGTACCAACGTAAAATTGTATATCTATCCTTCTCTACGAATGGGAAGTAATGAGTTGTTTACTCTTGCTGATTTCGAAAAAGAACTGCCGGTTAACCTTCGAGCTTTGTTTCGATATTTGATGGATAACAATAAGCTTGAAAATGTCCAGAATGTTAATGTAAGTAATCTGAACATTATATCCGATAATGTGCTGTCCATGATTCGTAAAGGAGAATCGGGCTGGGAAAAGTTTGTTCCCTCTAAGGTAGAAGATGCCATTGAAGAAAATGGATTGTTCGATTACCCGAGGCGAAAATCTTTGCCCGAAAAACTTGAAGTGAAAGTCTAAAGCTTTCCTTCTGCTTTCATACGCGAGAAATACGACCGTGATTCTTTCAAGAC
>JAGPBO010000230.1 GCA_018063305.1 Cyclobacteriaceae bacterium | reverse complement strand
TGCATGGCCGTATTTCCGGTCAGGAAATTCTAACTTCTAATTCCAGTCTCCCTCTTGCTCAAGCTATGCTTACTGAAATTCCGGGCGTGGAAGAAGTAATTCGCCTTAAGCCCGCCAGTGAGGGAGGGGGCATGGCTGTCCGTTATGAAAATCTTTCTTTTCTGGAAGATAAAATCTTTTACGCAGACTCTAATTTTTATAATTTTTTCAGCTTCGAACTTTTAAAAGGAAATGCCAATACGGCCTTGAAGGAACCAAACTCTGTGGTGATTACGGAAGCTATCGCGAAAAAGTATTTTGGTAACGAAGAGCCCTTAGGAAAAACGCTGGTTATTGGTAACGATAAACTGGCGTGTAAGGTAACCGGAATTACGGCTGAGGCACCCTCCAATTCACATTTTCATTTTAAGGGAGTCATTTCCTATGTAACAGTTGAAAAGGATTATTTTCAGGGATGGACAGGTAATTCGTGGCAAACCTATCTGAAGAAAAATCCAAACACATCAGCACAAGAAATAAATACAAAGCTTGAGGCGGTTGTTGACAAGTATATTGGTAAAGAATTAGAAGCAGGACTGGGTATAAGTCTTTCTGAATTTCATAAGCAAGGGGGCATCTATAGTTACTACATTTATCCATTGGCCGACTCGCATTTGAAGGCGGGATTGCCCGATGACATGGAGCCTTCTGGGAATATGTCCTACGTTTATATTTTTTCGGGAGTAGGAATTTTTATTTTGCTTATTGCTTGTATAAACTTTATGAATCTTTCCACGGCCCGATCAGCAGGTCGTGCTAAAGAGGTAGGGCTAAGAAAAACACTCGGGTCGGTCCGGAGTCAAATGGTTTTTCAATTTTTATCCGAATCCTTTATGTACAGCATTATAGCTATTGCTTTGGCTATGGTAAGTAGCTTTTTGGTATTACCTCAATTCAATCTTCTTTCTGGTAAGCAACTTACGTTGGATGTCTTCCTATCACCCTTGTTTATTGCCACTGCGCTTGGTTTAATTGTGTTAGTAGGTTTGGTGGCCGGAAGCTACCCGGCACTTTATCTCACCTCCTTCAAGCCTGTAGAAGTTTTAAAAGGAAAAGCCCGTGCAGGGATGAAGAGTAAAGGGGTGCGAAGCTCTTTGGTTGTATTTCAATTTGCAGTTTCAACTTTTTTGATAATTGCTACGGTTGTTGTTTATCAGCAGCTAACTTTTATGCAGGAGAAAAATCTGGGGCTGGACAAGCAAAATGTAATTGTTATTTCCGGAACAACACGATTAGGTACTAATCGATTGGCATTTAAAAATGCCTTACAAGAGCAGTCCGGAATTAAAATTGCGAGCTATACCAACAATTCGTTTCCAGGTATGGACAATACCACAATCATTCGCAAAAAAGGAAATGATGTTGATCACTTGGTGGGAAAGTATTATGCTGATTGGGACCACCTATCTGTTATGAAATTTGAATTATTGAATGGACGGTTTTTTTCGCGCGAATTTGCTACAGATAGTATGGCAGCGGTTATCAACGAGGCTGCAGTAAAAGAATATGGATTTGAAAATGCTGTGGGTGAGGAACTTCTTGATTTTAATAGTGAGACACCAGAAACCCTGCATATTGTTGGGGTGGTAAAGGATTTTAACTTTGAAACGCTACATAGCAAAGTGCGTCCTTTGGTAATTCGCCTGGAAGATATTTCAAGAAATTTGTTGGTTAGATACGAAGGCGATCCTAAGCAAGTTATTTCAACTATCGAGACTCAGTGGAAAGCTTTAGCTGCTGGCGAACCTTTCGAGTACACATTTCTGGATCAAAACTTTGACTCGATGTTCCGCTCAGAGATGCATTTGCGCGACATCTTTGTTGTATTCTCCTCGCTGGCAATTTTTATAGCCTGCCTGGGGCTGTTTGCGTTAACCGCCTTTACCACCGAACAACGTACCAAAGAAATAGGGGTGCGCAAAGCGATGGGTGCTTCTGTATTCGGCCTTACCCTTCTCTTGTCGAAAGAATTTACCCGATTGGTGCTGATCGCTATAGTGCCGGCTATGGTGGCTGGTTGGTATGTGGCTAATTGGTGGTTGAAAGATTTTGTCTATCGAACAGAGCTTAGCCCATTAATTTTTATTGGGTGTGCGTTGGTGGCCATTGTCATAGCCTGGATAACGGTTTCTTTTCAATCTATCAAAGCAGCTAAGATAAACCCTGTTAACTCATTGCGCTACGAATAAGCCGATCATCAAAAACTTAGACAAAGGGTACCGCATAGTTATTAATTCTGCTTTCTCTTAGGTAATTTACTTTCATAAAGTAAACCCTATGAGAAAGCATTTTTTATTTATCTGCCTTTGCATCTTCGTTCATCCCCTTTTCTCACAATCCTTTGATCCCAAGCTGTTCTCTAAATTGGATTTCCGATTTATAGGACCCGATGGAAATAGGATGATTGCTGTTGCTGGTGAACCGGGTAACCCCAATGTAGCTTATTCGGGTGCGGCCTCGGGGGGTGTTTGGAAAACAGAAGATGGTGGTATAAACTGGAAATCAATTTTTGATAAAACCGAAGACTCATCGATTGGCGCTCTGGCTGTATCGCCCTCTTCACCCAAGCAAGTTTGGGTAGGTACTGGTGAAACTTTTCTTATCAGGCCGGCCCATGCTGTAGGTAATGGGGTATACAAATCTTCCGATGCCGGAAAGACCTGGAAAAACATGGGGCTCGAAAAAACATTTCGCATCAGTCGTGTGATTGTACACCCCACAGATACCAATACCGTTTATGTTGCTTCCATGGGTCACACCCACGGACCACAACAGGAGCGGGGTATATTTAAAACAACAGACGGTGGAAAGACCTGGACTCAGATTCTCTTCGTGAATGAAAATACTGGAGCCTCTGACATGAGCATCGATCCAAAAAATCCTGAAACGTTGTACGCGGCTATGTGGCAAGCCGATATTCGTACATGGAATTTAAATAGTGGAGGCGAAGGCAGTGGAATTTATCGGTCTAAAGATGGCGGCAAAACGTGGGAGCCCTTGCGCAACGGTCTTGAGAGTGGCCCGACTCATCCGGTAGGAAAAACTTCTGTGGATGTTTCTTATACGAATCCGAAAAGAGTTTATGCTCTGGTCGAAGATACGGAACCACGCCTGTATCGTTCGGATGATGGCGGGGATAGCTGGAAACTTATGCAGAAAAATCACTCGATGGCACAACGGGCAGGATATTATACGCGCCTTCGGGTTTCAACAGCCAATGAAGACGAAGTGTACACCATTAGTGTTGGTATTTTGAAATCAATTGATGGTGGGAAAACTTTTTTGAAAGATTATAATCAGTGGGCACCGGGTGGTGATAATCATGATATGTGGTTTGACCCCAAAGATGGCAACCGGATTTTATGCGCACACGATGGTTGCCTGAACATGACCTACAATGGCGGTAAAACCTGGCGCAATATTAATTTGCCTATTGCACAGATGTATCACGTAGCTGTGGATGATCGCGTACCTTATTGGGTATATGGAAACCGGCAAGATGCGTGGTCGTATCGCGGACCGAGCCGATACTTAGGGGGATACAATATACCTTTGGGTGTGTGGCATGGCGTGGGTGGTTGCGAAAGTGGCTTTGCCCAGCCCGATCCGTTTGATAATAATATCGTGTGGTCTGGTTGCTATGATGGTGGTCTTGATATTTTTGATCTCACCACCATGCAATCGCGCGATGTACGCGTATGGCCTCAAACACAAATTGGCGCAACTCCTGCCGATGCTAAATACAGATGGCATTGGAATTTCCCCATGGTTTTATCCAAGCATGTAAAAGGAAGAGTTTGGGTAGGCAGCCAGTATGTTCACGAAACCAACAATGGTGGCCAAGGGTGGCAAGTAATTAGTCCCGATCTAACCACCAATGATAAAACGCATCAAAAAAATTCTGGGGGTATGGCCAGTGATAACCTGATGACCTGGGATGGTTGTACACTTTATTCTATGGCCGAGTCACCCGTTAAGGAAGGTGTGTTGTGGACTGGCAGTAATGATGGACAGGTGCAGGTAACACAAGATGGCGGCAAAACGTGGACAAACGTTTCGGCCAACATGCCGGGGCTACCAAAATGGGGTACTATTCGTCATATAGATGCTTCCTACTTTGATGCAGCTACTTGTTATATTGCTGTCGATGCTCACTACGTGGGTGACTTTGGAACCTATGTTTATAAAACAACTGATTATGGAGCTACCTGGAAGCGTTTAGAGATTAATCTTCCACCCAACAATTCAAATTTTGTAAATCAGATTAAAGAAGATCCTGACAAGCAAGGGTTACTTTATTTGGGAACAGAAAAATCATTATACTTTTCACCCGATGATGGTAAAAACTGGGTTCACCTAAAAAATAATTTACCTCCTGTTCCAATTTTTGGAATTGAAATTCAGCGCAACTTTAAAGACCTGGTAATCGCCACGTATGGCCGTGGATTTTATATTTTAGATGATGTTACGCCTATTCGGGAATTTACCGATCAAGTTCGAAATTCGGATGCGCACTTATTTTCTATCCGGAAAGCGTATCGGTTTCAGGCCATTAATGGAATTAAAACTGGCGACAGTTATGTGTCAGGCAGAAACCCACCGGATGGTGCGTCCATCAATTACTACTTAAAAGAAAAATCGAAAGACTCTGTTGAATTGATGGTGCTTAATTCCAGAAACGAAATTATTAGAAAAGAAAAAGGTTTAAATCAGCCGGGTATCAATCGTGTGTGGTGGGATCTACGTTTACAACCCTATGAAATGCCGAGATTAAGGACTAAACCCAGAGATAAAGATTGGGTAACGCTGGATGAAAAAGGAGAACGGAACATGTTTATCTATGATTTGGATATTGGTCCGGGTCAAACACCTCCTTTAGTGCCCCCTGGAAACTATACGGTTGTATTAAAAGTTAATGGAAAGGAGTACAAGCAATCGCTGGTAATAGTTAAAGACCCTAACACAAAAGGTACTGAAGCCGATATCCAAAAACAGTTTAACTTCGGTGTTAAACTTTATAATGCGACTAAAACCACATTGCAATTAATTGGTGATATGGAACGGATGAGGGCACAATTATTAGCGCGCCTTAAGGATAAGAAGTCTCCGGCTCTGGAAGAAAAAGTATTTCAGTTAGAGGCACAGCTTCATGATATTTATGCAACCGGAGCCCGAATGGATATTTTCCGAAATCAGCCACAAGTGTTAGAACGGCTTTTGGCTATGGGCAAGGAAGGACAGATTTCCAGTGCCGATGCGCCACCAACCGACCAGCAACAGGAAGTTCTGGCTATTGAGACCGACAAGCTGGCGGCTATTCAAAGTCAGTTCGAAATAATTAGAAAATCGCCCGAAATAAAGAAAATTGAAGGAAAATGAACTGCCCATATTAAGTTTTTGGAACTTCTAGGTTATGCAGAACCAAGCCAATAACTTAGGGTTAAAGTAAAAATTTATGGAAAAGTTAGTGGTTAAAGGAAAGAAGGAAATTCGGCTTTTGCTGGTCGATTCATTGCATCAAACCGTTCAGGCTTTGGGAGTAACCAAGTCAAAAAAGAGAACAGAAAAAGCAATCAATAAATCGGCCCGAAGCATTGCCGAATTGGTAGCGGCTCAAATGAAAAAGGAATTAAAGAAAATAAGGAAGGCTCAGCATAAAATACCGAAAGCACTTAAGGAGAAGAAAATTAAAAAAGTAAAACTACCAGAATTGGAAACAGCCTAAGCTGTTGTTTATTCTAAAAGAGAGG
>JAGPBO010000044.1 GCA_018063305.1 Cyclobacteriaceae bacterium | reverse complement strand
CGTCACTGCTATCGCTTAGCATAACCGCTATCGCGTGAAGCGTAAAGAACCAACCCCGGGTTTGGTCAACACCTTCGGCAATAAAATCGGCCGGATAATTTTTCTCAAAGATTTCCTTATTCTCAAATGGATAATGCCATTGCGCATACGGCATTGCGCCTGAATCAAACCAAACATCAATCAAATCTAATTCCCGATACATGGGCTGGCCACTTGCACTTACTAATACAATCTCGTCTACATATGGTCGATGGAGGTCAAATGAAGAATTACGAATGTCGAATGTCGAATTTGTAATTCCTGCATTGCGAGCCTTCTCAACTTCATTGGTAAGTTGTTCGATGGAGCCAATACAAATTTCTTCTTTGCCGTCTTTCGTTCGCCAGATAGGTAGCGGTGTACCCCAATACCGCGAGCGTGATAAATTCCAGTCGACCAGATTTTCCAACCAATTACCAAAACGACCCGTACCTGTAGATTCAGGTTTCCAATTGATTGTTTTATTCAACTCCACCATCCGGTCTTTCAAAGCGGTGGTTTTAATAAACCAACTATCTAACGGATAATATAAAATAGGTTTATCCGTGCGCCAGCAATGTGGGTAGGTGTGCTCGTACTTCTCTACCTTAAAAGCCTTGTTTTCTTCTTTTAAGATGATGGATATAATTACATCGGTATTCTTGTAGTCTGAATTACTCTCATCTTCATTGGTATAGTTCTTCACATAAAAATCATCGGCACCTAAAGGCTTATGGGTTTTTATGTTGAATTTCTTCACTCCCTCGGCAAGATGTTTTCCAATTACTGAAATAAATTTTCCTTTTCGATCAACCGTAGGAACTTCATTGTCCAATTCATCTTTGATCGTAAGTGCAGGAATGCCGTTTTGCTTAGCAACCTTAAAATCATCTGCACCAAAGGTGGGTGACGTATGAACAACTCCGGTTCCGTCTTCGGTGGTAACAAAATCTCCAGCTATAACCTGAAACGCCTTGTCTGCATCGTAGAAGGGCTGCAAGTATGGCATCAATTGTTCGTATCGAATACCCACCAGGTTTTTGCCTGTAAACTCCTGTACAATCTGAAAAGGAATATTCTTATCTCCTGCTTTATACTCTTCCAGTTTCAAGTCCTTGTTCTTATCCGAAAAATATTTTCCGACAAGTGCTTTGGCCAATACTACTGAAATGGGTTTGTGGGTGTAACTGTTGAAAGTATCTACCTCCACGTAGGTGATCTTCTCTCCTACAGCCAGGGCCGTGTTCGAAGGTAACGTCCAGGGTGTGGTTGTCCACGCCAAAATAAAAATGTTCTTTTCGGTGCTTTTAAAAAGAAACTCAGATTTTGCATTCCGTGTAACCTTAAACTGTGCTACAATGGAGGTGTCTTTCACATCCTTATAGCAACCGGGTAAATTCAGTTCATGCGAACTTAGTCCAGTGCCTGCAGCTGGCGAGTAGGGCTGAATCGTGTAACCTTTGTATAATAATTTTTTATCGTAAAGTTGTTTTAAAATCCACCACAACGATTCAATGTATTCCTTTTCATAGGTGATGTATGGTTTTTCCAAGTCTACCCAGTAGCCCATTTTCAGGGTCAGGTCATCCCACTGGTCTTTATACTTCATCACCGTTTCGCGGCACTTCTGGTTGTATTCTTCTACCGAAATCTTTTTGCCAATATCATCTTTGGTGATGCCAAGTTCCTTTTCAACCTGCAACTCGACCGGCAACCCATGGGTATCCCAGCCGCCTTTGCGGTTTACCTGAAAGCCCTGAAGTGTTTTAAACCGGCAAAAAATATCCTTTACGGTACGCGCCATTACATGGTGAATACCTGGGGTACCATTGGCCGATGGTGGGCCTTCATAAAAGGTAAAAGAGGGTGCCCCTTCCCGATTGCTTACCGATTTCTCGAAAATCTTTTCCTCTTTCCAAAAAGCCAGCACCTCGGTGGCCACCTGGGCAAGGTTCAAATCTTTAAATTCTTTGTATTTGCTCACTTCTAACTAAAATAAGGGGCGCAATTTAGGAATAATTAAGCAGGAAATGTGGGTGTAATGCCCTCTGTTAACGAGAGAAAGTGAGGGAAGAAACAAACAACTATTTTACTGCGCAGAGCCCTGACGATCGTGGATTTTAATTTTGTTCAGATCGATCTCCTCGTCATCATTTTCACCATAAAAATTGGTGTCAAAATCATCAATGGGTAGGCGATTCTTACTCTTTCTCGGCTTATCAAATGTCATGATAAGGGAAGGCAATAAAATAAGGTTGGTAAACATTGAAATCAACAATGTGGTGGAGGTAAGTAAACCCAACGCCACTGTACCACCAAAATCTGAAAAGACAAAAATGATAAACCCCGAAAACAATACTGCCGATGTATAGACAATGCTTTTTCCAGTCTCCAAAATACTTTCGCTTACCGAGCGGGGCACAAAGAACCCACTCAACAAAAGTTCCTGCCGGTATTTAGCCAAAAAACGAATGGAATTATCGACCGAGATTCCAAACGTAATACTAAAAATTAACGCTGTACTTGCTTTAAGTGGAATATTGAAATAGCCCATTAAGCCAGCCGTAATCATCAACGCAATCAGGTTTGGAATTAAAGAAATCAAAATCATCCGCGCATTAGCGAACAAGATGGCCATCGAGAGCGTTATCAAAATACAAGCAAGTATCAAACTCTCGGTCAGGTTCTCGATTAGAAATTTATTTCCCTTAATAAAAATTTTAGAAGAGCCCGTTACCGTTACTCTAACCGTGTCACTTTCTGAACGTAATATTTTCTTTAAATCAGTAACAAGAATGGCCGCCTTAGGCTCAATAACATGATGCACTAACGAGTCCATTCGGATGGAACCAATGTCGGCCATCTGCATAGAGATGCGCATTTTATGATAGGTGGAATCCACAAAAGAATTAAACAACCCGCTGTTATCTGTTTGGCCTTTCAGATAGCTAAGCACATATTTTGCCTCTATATCAGAAGCCGGGAGGGCATACCACTCGGGGTTATTGTTGTAATACGCTTGACGCGATGCTTTGATGAAACTCAGAACTGAAACAGGCCGCGAGGTTACAGAAATAGAATCCAACGAGGATTCAAATTCATCCACTGTTCTGGCAACTTTTAGATTTAGTAGCGGCTTTTTTCGTTTGGTTTGTAAATCCACTTCAATTTCAAGAGGCATTATTCCACTGAAGTTCTCTTCTACAAAATTCAAATCCTTTTTCACCTGACTCTCAGCCGGTATATCATCCACCATAAAAGAAACTGAGTAAAGTCTCGACATGCCTAATAAGGCAAAGGCTGTAATTACCCCGGTCACTATATAGATGATAGGGCGATGCCGGTGAACTAATAAATCGATCAGGCGAACAAAACTGCCCAATATTTTAAAATCCAAGTGGCGCAAGTGCTTTGCATTCGGTTCTGGCATCCAGGATAAAATACTGGGTATCATCACCAAGCTAACTAAGAATAAGGCGATGATGTTGATACCCGCCACAATACCAAACTCACGTAGAATTGTAATATCTGTGGAAAGAAGAGTTAAGAAACCGATCGCTACCGTTAAGTTGGTGAGGAAAGTGGCAAGCCCCATTTTCAATACCACTGCCTTGATCGCTTCCATCTTATTTTTGCGATTCACAAATTCAAGGTGATACTTATTGAGTAGGTAAATTGCGTTGGTAATACCTATCGTAACAATAACGGGTGGAATCAAGCCACTTAACAAACTGATTTTAAAACCAAGTAGCGCAATGGTGCCAATAGTCCATACGACTACTACACCAATCATGATCATAGAAAAAATTACGGCCCGTACCGATCTAAAGAAGAGTAACATAATTACTCCCGTAACTATAGCCGAGAGATATAAAAAGAAAGATAATTCTTTACGAACCTGTTGCGCCATAATCGATCGCACAAAAGGCAACCCGGCATAGTGAATCTGTACGTTCGTGTCTTCCGTAAATTTAGTTCCTAAAGCAATAAGTTTGTTTGTGATATCGATGCGTCTGGCTGAGTTAGCATACTCCTTCTTCATGGGTGCCAGAATCAGGTTGGCACCGTTTTCCACATTTACTAATTGCCCCATGTAAAATTTTTGATCGCGGGCTATCGCTAATAAACTGTCAAGCTGGTGTTGCGATTGAATCTGATCTGGAAAAAGTGGCTGGAAGTAAAACCTTTTCTCTACCGTATCTTTTAACATTATACGCAGTAGTGGCAGCGACAATACTTCACCCACGCCTTCAATCTTTCTTATCTCGTTACTGAAGGTTTTTAACTTCTGAAAGTTTTCTAATTTATAGATTGAGCTATCCTTAATCCCAATCGCCATCATGTTACCATCTTCACCAAACTGTGCTTTAAAGCGATTGAGGAATACCATGTCCGGATCGTGAGGCGGTACAGTACGCATAAAGTCGTAGCTCATCTCTACTTTACTTGCGTAAAAACCCATAAAAAGCGTAATTACACCAATAATCGCTATTAGGATCGTACGAAAACGAATTATAAAATCTGCAATTCTATTCCACATTTTTCATGGATTCTTAACTAAGCCTTCAAAATGAGGCTTAAAACTAAGGATTTTTGCAAATAAAACCCTGAAATGAAATCTTGGCAATAACCGCCAGTGTAAAACCTTTAAATCTCAAAGCCCTTAATCTTTCGATACAGAGATAGCGCGTGTCTATCTGTCATCCCGGAAACAAAATCAATCACCTCCCTAAAATGCAAATAGGTATTATCCGGATTGTCTTGAATTACTGAGATTGTTTCCACCGGCAGCAACCGCGCAAGATTAGAATATTTACGGGCTTGATTCTTCTTAATCAGGTGTTCCGCGGCAAGAATAAATTCTGCCAACAGTCCCGGCAACACTTCAAAGCCAGCCGATTCAATTTCAACCACATGGCGGGCCCGGTAAATTTTTTCAATAGATAAATCAATAATCTGCTTCAAATCATTTTTATACGAGCCTAAATCGGTCAGCGCCTTATCAAATTGACCGGCCAGCATTTCAGTTTCGTGCTGAAGAAATACTTCTACAGCATCGTTGATCAATTTACCGATGGCTAAAGCCCGAAGTACACCTATCTTTTCATCCACACTTTTTATTTGGGCTGCCTTGGCGGGATTGAAATCTTCGCGCAGAATCCCTGCTAACAAGTCAATGGTGTCGGTAACAGAGACTAACCCCAACCGGCAACCATCTTCCAGATCGATGATGTTATAACAAATGTCATCAGCCGCTTCAACTAAAAAAGCGAGGGGATGCCGGGCCCATGATTTACCTATGTTTTGAGTTAACCCCAATCGGTTTGCGGTATCAGCAAATAAAGTTTGCTCTGTTTGAAAGAATCCAAATTTCTTCTGACTCTTTTTAGATTTATCGCGTTCGGGAAAAAAAGCCGCACACGGATATTTTGTAAAAGCACCTAACGTAGCGGCCGTTAAGTGTAATCCTTGATATTGTTTTTTATTCAAAATGCGAAATCCTTGCGCATTGCCTTCAAAATTTATTAAATCAGTCCACTCCGCTTCAGAAAAATGTGGCTTATACTTTTGTCCCGCATGATGCAGGAAAAAATCGCTTAGTCCGTCTTCGCCCGAATGACCAAACGGTGGATTACCCAAATCGTGCGCTAAGGATGCCGAAGCTACCACGGTACCAAAATCATGGGACGAAAATTTTGAAGCCAGATCAGCATGTCGTTGCAATAACACATCCCCTACGCGCCTGCCAAGCGATCGGCCAACGCTGGAAACTTCCAGACTATGGGTTAACCGCGTGTGTACAAAATCATGTTCGGGCAACGGATGAACCTGCGTTTTATCTTGTAGTCTGCGAAAGGGATGCGAAAAGATTATACGATCATAATCCTGCTCAAACGCACTTCTCGAAGATTCTGTGGAGTCTGCCTTTTGATTTAATCGGTGCGAAGAAAGAAGTTGGTTCCAATTCATGGCCTCGGTTGTAATATCAAAGTGATTTATGGAAACAAAGGTTTCTGTTGAGTTCGGGAAACATTAAGCTTGATCGGGTCTTGTTTGAAAAGTTGTACTAAAATAAGATAAAGTTCAGGTTGCGCTTGTTGAAAAGGGTGTGGGCGCTCAAAAAAATTCTCGACTGCTATAGCGAAAAACTCTTCGATATTACTAAAAGCATAAGGACGGAAAAAATGTGCTTCATTGGCTGCCAGATTTTCCATTTCACGTTCGGCATATTGTTCGAACTGTTCTACTAATTCCGGGGCTAATATATTGGAACGATCCACCAGTTTATGTTCCAGCCACAAGGCATGTGCAAATTCATGAAGCAGCAAATTAATGCCATCCTGTTCATCGTGTAGTCCTTCAACAATCCCTCGCCAGCTAAACACAATGGTTCGTAAACCCGGATTGACTTCCCCCTTATGTTTTCGGTTTGTAATTTGGGAGTTATAGTAATCGGGATAAATAATTATTCGCTTGAAGAAGGATAATCCCTTTGATGGAAGAAATAAAAGCAGTTGCGCGGCCGCACACGAGATAATAGCCTTCATTGCCCGAGTCAACTTTATTTTCTCCCGGGGCACAAACTCAAAATCCACATAATAATTATGGGCCAATCGAAGAAACTTCATTTTATGTGCCCAGGGCAAAGCCGTATAATACGCATAGCGATGATTAAGAAATCGATGAGAGATAGGCCCATGATAAAAACGAAAGCGCAACTCCTTATATCCTGCATACAGAAGTTGTGCTGCAGCTGCCAGTATAGCAGCCCACATATTAAATTTTCTTTAGCAATCCAGCCATCGAAACGGAATCCTGAACAATTGATTTCAAAGAATTGATCGCTACCCGCTCTTGCTTCATCGTATCGCGATCGCGAATAGTCACTGTATTATCCACTAAGGTTTGGTGATCAATCGTTACACAATACGGGGTGCCAATAGCATCCTGCCTGCGGTATCTTTTGCCAATAGCATCTTTCTCTTCGTAAAAGCAACGAAAATCAAATTTTAGTAACTCCATAATTTCGTGTGCTTTTTCGGGCAAACCATCTTTTTTCATTAATGGAAGTATAGCCACTTTATTAGGAGCCAGAGCAGCCGGAATTTTTAATACAACCCGATCGCTTCCGTCTTCCAGTTTTTCTTCCTTGTAAGAAGAAGCTAATACAGAAAGAAACATCCGATCAAGACCAACGGAAGTTTCCACTACATAAGGAATGTAGTTTTGATTGTCCTCCGAATCGAAATACTGTAATTTCTTGCCAGAGAATTTTTCGTGGCTCTTCAGATCAAAATCTGTACGCGAATGGATTCCTTCCAATTCGCGAAAGCCCATCGGAAAATTAAATTGAATATCACAGGCGGCATTGGCATAATGAGCCAGATTTAAGTGATCATGATACCGGTAGTTTTCAGAACCCAGTCCCAAAGCCTGATGCCATTGAAGTCGTTTCTCTTTCCAGTATTCGTACCATTTCATCTCCTCACCAGGCTTAACAAAAAATTGCATTTCCATCTGTTCAAACTCGCGCATTCTAAAAATAAACTGGCGTGCCACAATTTCATTACGAAACGCTTTCCCGATTTGCGCAATGCCAAAAGGTATTTTCATCCTTCCGGTTTTCTGCACATTCAAAAAGTTAACGAATATGCCTTGTGCGGTTTCGGGTCTTAGATAAATTTTATTGGCATCATCCGTCACGGAACCCATTTCGGTTGAAAACATGAGATTAAACTGACGCACCTCCGTCCAGTTTTTAGTACCTGATATAGGGTCTGCAATTTCCAGATCAACTATTATTTGCTTTAAGTCGACCATATCCCCACGACCGAGCGCATCTTTCATGCGTGCATTTATATCGTAAATTTTTTTCTGATACTCGGCTACACGAGCATTCGTGCTTAAAAACATCGTCCGATCAAAATTTTCGAATCGCTTGGCTGCTTTCTCAACTTCCTTTTCTATTTTTTCCTCGAGTTTTTCAATCACTCCTTCAATCAATTGATCGGCCCGATAGCGCTTTTTCGAATCTTTGTTGTCAACCATAGGGTCGTTAAAAGCATCCACATGGCCCGAGGCTTTCCAGATAGTGGGGTGCATGAAAATTGCCGAATCGATCCCCACAATATTATCGTGGAGCAGCGTCATAAACTTCCACCAATATTCTTTGATGTTGTTTTTTAGTTCTGATCCGTTCTGGCCATAATCGTAGACAGCACTAAGTCCATCGTAGATTTCACTGGAAGGGAAAATAAACCCATACTCCTTTGCATGGGAGACTACATTTTTAAAGAGATTGTCTTCTTGATTTGCCATAAGCCGCAAAGATAGAAATTAGTGGCTAGCCGGAAGCGGGAAAATCAATAAAATGAAATTAAGCCGGCAAGGTGATGGTAAATACAGATCCTTTACCAAACTCCGATTCAAAGGAAATCTGACCCTGAAGTTTATCAACCGCTTCCTTGGCAATGTATAACCCTAAACCCGAACCGGTGGATATATCAGTTGCGCGGTAAAACATTTCGAAAATTTTAGTCTGGTATTCGGATTTAATTCCGATACCATTGTCTTCAATTTGTATTAGATTTTTATTGTCGTGCGTAGCTACCTTTATTCTTAAAAATGGTTTCGACTTTGAAAAGTCCTGATACTTAAACCCGTTTGCAATGAGATTATTTAAAATAACCCGCAACCGGGATTCATCCGTTTTAATCCGGAAGGATTCATTCACATGAACTTCAATCTCAACTTTGTTGATGTCAATTGAATATTTGAGCGTATTTACTACTTCATGGATAACCTTATTTATCGGCACCTCGGTCACGTTCACCGTAAGCCGTGCATTTCGCGAGTACTCAACAATTTCTTTGATATAATTATCCATTACGCCAACTCTTTCCTGCATTAAGCGCAGATAATTTTGCGCCCCATCCGGATCAAGTTGAGCCAGATTTATTAAGCCCGACATCGAGGTAAGTGGTGCACGCAAATCATGCGAAGCACTGTAAACAAAGCGGTCTAACTCCTGATTAGTTTTGATCAACTCTCTGTTTTTTGTCAGAATGTTCTTTTCAGAAGAAGTAACCATTCGATCGAAAAAAATAATAATCAATAACCCCATAAGCAGTACGATCAGAAAGCTGACAATGAGATAAAAATGTGCCTGATTAGGAATAAATTCTTTTGGCTTAAATATGGCGATAAGAAAGAGTGTGAAACTTAATAGGGTAAATCCAATTCCTATAAACTTTTCGCGGTAGCCAAACACAGCCAAGGCGCCCAGGCTGCTGAGAATAAAATATAAGTACGAACCGGTTTGAAGGGGATCGAGGTCAATGACAGAAAAATAATAAGCAAAAAAATTACAGCGCAGCAAGTGTATAATAATGGCGGTATTCACGTATTGCCACCTTAATAGAAAAAGGCAAAATCCGCAAACCAGAAATCCTATAAATAGAGAGCCTGGTTTGCCTTCGTGATTAAATAAATTAGTTATGAAATAAAATAAGTCAACGCCCAAATACATAACAATAAGGTAGGCGCCAAGAATTATCTTTCTCTTCTCGCTTTCCGTTTCAAGAACCCTGTCTTTCAGAACAAACCTTTGAATATTCATGCCTGTTAATTTGGGAGCCAAACTGAAAATGTAGAGCCCTTATACACTGTAGAGCGTAGTTGAATAGCCCCTTTTAATTTAGCTAATGTTTCCTGAACAATATAGAGGCCTAATCCTGAACCCTGAGATTTTTCGGAAGCGCGATAAAACATTTCAAAAACTTTAGACTGATGTTCAGTCGCAATCCCCAATCCATTGTCTTCAATATCAATTCTAATCATAGGCTCCTCTACCTGTGCCTTTATATATACTTCGGGTTGTTCTTTTTGTGAATCATGGTACTTAAAAGCATTCCCTATCAGATTATTCAGTACAACTTTCAATCGGGTAGTATCTGAAATAATCGCCAAATCAGGCGCAATGTCTAACCGCACATAGATTTGCTCCATACCCTCGGCAAACTTCAAATCGTCTACGATTTCCTTTATAAAATTCAGGAGATTAAATTCTTCTTGCCTTACTTCTTGTCTGGTATTTCTTGAAAAATCAATAATTTCTTTAATAAAGCCATCCATGTTGTTAACACGCTGGCGCATTAGATCAAGACATTGATTGATCTCAGACGGGTCGGATGTTTTGTGAGCCACTTCTATCAATCCCAGCAGCGAACTCAGCGGAGCTCTTAAATCATGGGAAGCACTGTAAACAAAACGATCCAATTCCCGGTTTGTCTTTGCTAACAAATCATTTTTGGCTAGCAACTCCTTTTCTGTTGCGTGGTTGACGTCAATCAAAAAATAGAGAAGTGCAATGCCTATAGTCAATGAAACAGTAAAATTTATGGCAAAACTAATTTGGATATACTCTTCCGTAAAAACTCGGGGGGTTTTAATAGAAATGTCAAACCAATACGATAGAAAAAATAATATCAAAGAAAGAGCAGCAAAAAGACTAGCCAGGACTTTTTCCTTATGTCCAAACAAGGCAAAACCGGCTATTCCGGAAATGACGAACAAAATGTAAATACCAGTTCGATATTGATCGCTTGAGGCGAAAAGAAAAACAATAAGATTGATTAAAGAAAGTAGCAGGATGTTTGCCAGCTTGTACTTTTGCTTCCTGTTTAAAATAAAGGTTATGACGCCTGTGGCAATAACTGCAAGATAGTATGGTTCATTTCCCTGGATACCACTCAGCCAATCGGTGATTAAATAAACAACACCCACGGTAATAGTAACAACGATAAGATGCCCTCGCAAAAGCGCGTTCTTATAATCTCCCCACGAGGGAATGTAGGTGCCCTTACCTATGATTAGATTTCTAAAACCCGAACCAACCATATATGATCAAAATTGGTATAAAAATCCTAAGATAAAACCATTTTACTTACCTACCGAGGCAAATGTTTATTCTAAGGTTTATCAGGCCATAGCTTCCTTGAGAAAGTCATTCAGCGGCTTTAGCGTCTTGGCGGCTAATGCTACGTTTTTAACGAAATCTTTACTGGTAACTTCTTTATCCGTAAAGTTATACGATACAATAAAGCTCTTGTGCCTTAACAAATCAATGTATGGGTGATCTTTCGGATACCCTTTCGGGGCGGTTTTAAGCTTATCAAAATCGTCCAGGGCAGGAAAATACTTTTTAAACTTTTTGTCATTCAGGATCTTTAGAAACCCCTTTGTATTGTAATCAATCTCTTGTCTGATCTTAGCCAGGTTTTCATTGTCGGGCATGTAAATACCTCCGGCAACAAAATTTTTTCCGGGTTCCAGATGAAGGTAATAGCCGGGCTCTTGCTCCATTTTGCCATGAGCCGAAAATCCGGCACCCATATTTAGTTTATACGGTCGCTTATCCTTACTGAAGCGCACATCCCGATAAATTCTAAAGCCAAGCTTACGCGGATTGAGACTGGCCAGACTATCATCGAACTTTAACAACTCTTTGTGAAGTGTCACTAAAAAATGTTCGAATTGATTTTTAACCTGCAGATATCGGGGCTTATTTTTTTCAAACCATTCGCGATTGTTATTTTTCGCAATGCTTTTAAGAAATTTTAGAAGATCGTCCATAAGGCTCTAAAACTAAAATTGAGTTGGTAGTGAAATTGAATTGGAGTAGATCGTTTCGTTTTTACTTGAAATAGGTAATGGTTCTTTGCACTTGCAATAAAACACCAATCCTTTATAGGAAGTAAGATGTAAATACTGAGTAGTAAAAAGTCCGATTTTCGAAACTACAATTATCAAGTCCTCATTTTCATTTATTAGCTTTCCAAAATCCTCCTTAGTAAGTTGAACAAATACGCCATTCATTTTAAGTGCTTGTTGAATATGTCTGCGGTTTGAATGAGGTATCCTATAATCTATTTGTTTTGTTACAGATATTCTACAACTGATTCCAGGCCTATGCCGCGCGAGGCTTTGATTAAAATGGTAGCATCATGTATCGGGTCTACTTTTAGAAATTCCAAAAGAGCTTCTTTGGTTTCAAAATAGTGCGCCTCCGGATAAGTCCTTTTAGCCGATGACATTAGTTTGCCGCATAGATACACACCATCAAAATTCTTTTTGAGTAGCAACTCACCCATTTTTTTATGTTCCGCTTCAGCCTCGCCTTCCAATTCAAACATGTCGCCTAAAATCGCCACTTTTCTTAAAGCCTTCATGGCAGCCAGATTATTAATAGCCGCCTCCATCGAACTTGGGTTGGCATTGTAAGCATCCAGAATAATAGTGTTGGATCCTTTCTCTATTATCTGAGACCGCATGTTACCCGGTATATACTCGGCAATTGCCCGATTGGCCTCTTTAGCCGAAACACCAAAAAATTTTCCGATACAAAGTGCCGCTAAAATATTTTCAAAATTATAGGTGCCCACTAATTGGGTTTGCACGGTTTCACCATTCTCAGCTTCAAATCGAATAAACGGTTCAGCATCAACAAACCTTGCCGAGTAATAATCGCCCTGCGAAGAATAAAAATAGGGTTCGCTAAACCGCTTGGCCATGTTTGCCAGAATTTGATTTTGCGAATTGATAAACACCGTGCCCTTGTTCACAATCAAATGCTGATACAATTCTGACTTGCCGCGAATAATATTTTCAAATCCACCAAAAGTGCCAATGTGCGCTTTACCAATATTGGTAATAAAACCATGGGTAGGGTTAGCAATGGAGCAAAGCAGCGCTATTTCTCCAACATGATTCGCCCCCATTTCAATAACTGCCATTTCAGTTTGTCGGGTAATGTTCAATACCGAAAGCGGAACCCCGATATGATTATTCAAATTACCCTTGGTGGCAAAAACATGAAACTTTTTTCCAAGCACGGCATTCAATAATTCCTTGCTGGTTGTTTTCCCGTTAGAACCCGTAAGTCCGATGATCGGAATAGTTAGTTGCTTGCGATGATGCCGCGCGAGATCCTGCAATGCGGCAAGCACATCGTTAACCAAAATACATCGTGGATCGTTGGCATGCGCAGGCTCATCCACCACCACATAGCGGGCTCCTTTCTCTAAAGCCTGGGTAGCAAATTCATTGGCGTTGAATTTATCTCCGCGCAAAGCAAAGAAAATTGAGTCCTTTGAAATCTGCCGTGTATCGGTAGAAATTTTTTCGGTTTCGATGAATTTCTCGTAGAGCTTCTCAGTTTGCATGTCAGGATATCCGATCGGGTAAAGTATCTTGCAGGCAAGATAACAGTAGGTAGTGGGTGATCGTTATAGAAGGTAGTTTTTTTTAAATGAGAACAGTCTGGCTCTTGCTTTTTTTTATAATTTCCTCTGGCGGATACGCACAATTTACGTATTCACTCGATCAAAGCATTCCGGTTGAGGTAAATGGAGAACCCCTTAAGCTTGCCTGGGCAGGTGGCCTAAACGCGGCACAAATTAACACCATGGATTTGAATGGGGACAACAAACAAGATCTTGTTGTCTTTGATCGTACCGCCAATAAGGTTCTTACGTATATTAATAAGGATAGTAAGTATATCTATGCCCCTGAGTACGAAGAATTATTTCCTGATCAGGTAAGCCAGTGGATGCTGCTGCGCGACTTTAATTGCGATGGCCGAAAAGATATTTTTACAAGCGACCCTTTTGGGATAATTGTGTTTGTGAATACGACCAAGCCCGGAGAAAACCTCTCCTGGCGATATTACAATCCTGGGTTTCCGCTACTCACCAAAGGGTTTAGTGGCAACGTGAATCTTAAAGTCAACGAATCGGATATTCCAGCTATTGATGATATTGATGGTGATGGCGATTTGGATATTTTGAATGTACGCTTTGTTGGGGTGGGTACAATAGAATGGCATAAGAATCTGAGTATAGAGCGAACCGGCACCTGCGATTCGCTACAATTAGAACGCGTTACACAATACTGGGGCAACATAGAAGAATGCACATGTGGTAAATTTGCTTTTGGTCAAACCTGTGCCTCCCTGCCCGGAGGCCGCACGCAACATGCAGGTGGCAAAGCATTATTAACCATGGATTTGGATAATGATGGAGATCGGGAATTGCTCTTTTCGGAAGAAACGTGCTCGCGCATCTATATGCTGCAAAATAATGGAACTCCTCAGGATGCTTCCATGAACAGCGCGGTTTCCTTTCCTCCTTCAGCTCCTGTTAACTTTTTAATTTTTCCAGCTCCCTTTAGTGAGGATTTGGATTTCGATGGGTTGAATGATTTGGTGGCCTCTCCAAATATCTCCGCGCGCACTTCCCAATATGCCAACTTCAAAGAATCTCTGTGGTTTTATAAGAATACGGGTACTAAGCAACTCCCCAATTTCACTTTTCAAAAAAGAAATTTTCTACAGGACGACATGATTGAAGTAGGTGACAATGCGGTGCCGGCTTTTATAGATGCAGATGGTGATGGCGATCAGGACATGTTCATCAGCACATACATTAGTTCCAGTCTGGCAAGCTCAGTTTACTTCTACGAGAATATAGGTACCTCTTCAAATGCTAGTTTTAAATTAATAACTACCGATTTTAATAATCTTTCTTTCTCGAATTTATTTAATGTAAAAATCCAGTATGCCGATATTAATGCAGACGGAACCCTTGATTTTGTATTTACGGGAACAGGGCTTCCGAACGGTCAAACGGCATTGTTATACATCCCTAACTTATCGACAACGGGACTTAACTTTTCAGGACAAAGCATTCAATCTGCCAACTTTGAAATAGGTCAGACCGATAATGTTTTGTTGGTCGATGTAGATCAGGATGGAATACAAGACATCTTGTTGGGCAAAAGTAATGGTGCCGTTGAGTATTGGAGAAACAATGGGCCGGCAGGGCAGTTCAACTATTCTTTACGCACCAATAGTTTTTTGGGCCTGGGAATCAGTACCGATCGACAAAGTCCATCGCTGGCGGCTGGAGACTTAGATGCAGACGGCCGCAGTGATTTGGTTTTAGGAAATCAACGTGGCGAGCTTTCCATTTACGGAGACTTTCGCGCACAGAATACAAACATTGCTGCTATAACAGACATTGTTTTTAATCCAATTACAGAAAAATATTATTCCAAAAATCTGGGTGGAAGAATTTGGCCCACCATAGTCAATCTTTTCAATAGTGATAAACCTGCTTTGGTTGTGGGCAACACGTTGGGTGGATTACACATTTTGAAAAATGAAACCAGCAAAGATCTTCCTGAAAATCCAGTCGTTGATCTCTACCCGAATCCCGTTGAGAATACAGAAACACTATATATTACAGCAGATCGAAACATGACGGTACAATTTTATACGGCCTTGGGTCAAACCCTTTCAGAATCCTATTTCATCCCGGCCAACCAAAAATACCCAGTATTGCTTACAGGCTTAACACCCGGTATTTATCTTGCGCGGTTTACCTTCAACGGTAAAACTCTGGGTAAACGATTTATCATTTTTTAAAGCGAATCTACTTTTACCATGTATCCTTTTGCTGTTATCTTCGACATGGATGGTGTACTGGTTGACACTAACCCGTATCATAAAATTTCCTTAAAGCAGTTTTGCAAACGCCATGGATATAAATTGAACGAAGAAGACCTGATTAGTAAAATCTATGGCCGCACCAACAATGAATGGATCCGCAATATATTTGGCCCATTACCAAAAGAAAGGATCTTAGAACTAGGGGAAGAAAAAGAAGCCCTGTTTCGATCTATTTATAAAGATGTTATTGAACCCTTGGCGGGATTAGAGGAGTTTTTAAAGCGATTAACAAAAGCGAACATTCCTATTGCGATTGGTACTTCAGCCCCGCGCAGCAATGTTGATTTTATTCTTGAATCAACACGACTTAAAAAATATTTCAATATCATTCTTGATCAATCGCATGTTGAACACGGTAAGCCCAATCCGGAAATATATTTGAAGGTAGCCGATCGGCTGGGCTTTGAACCTAAGCATTGCATTGTTTTTGAAGATTCTCTATCTGGCGTAGAGGCCGCCCAAAGAGCCGGTGCTAAAGTAGTAGGCGTAACTACTACGCATAGTCGCGAGGAGTTAGCTCACACTGATTTTGTCATCTCCGATTTTAAAGATTTAACGCCTGAAACTCTTTATAAAAATATTTTTATAAAATTAATTAGCGAATCAAATTATTCGCGAAAGCGTATTTGATCAATCCCACTAACGTATTCGTATTTGTTTTACGGAAAATATTTTTTCGATGAGTTTCTACGGTGCGTTCGCTGATGAATAGTTTTTCAGCAATCATTTTATTTGAATATTCCTTGGCAATCAGATTTAATATCTCGCGTTCGCGTTCTGTCAGTAACCCCTCCGGTAGCCCTTGGATACCATCCAGCATTAACCGTGTAATTTCAGGACTTACGTAGGGCATGCCGCTCACAATCTGCTTAAGCGCACTTTTTAACTCCGCTTGTTGAATGCTTTTTAACAAATAACCATCCACCCCCTCTTTTAAAATTTGCTTTACCAACATGCCCTCATCGTGCATGCTGAGAATAACCCGTTTTACAGTTGGATATTTTTTTTTAACCTCCACCGCTAATTCCAGTCCAGTGGCTCTGGGTAATCGGTAATCGGTTAATAGCACATCTGGCACAAACTGCTCCAGTAAGATGGATGCCTCTTCGGCACTTCCTGCTGCACCCAGAATTAAAAAGTCAGGATCTTGGTTGAACATGGCACGCAGGCCATCCAGAACAATCTGATGGTCATCGACAAGAATTAATTTAATGGGGTTGCCACTTAGCATTTCGGTTAAAAGTAACCGTTCTCAGCCAAAATGTTAAACGCCAGGAAGGAATTGAAGTGGAATATTTTCTGGTCTGTATATGTTGGGGAAGTTTTTCCAATTAGCGGCAACAATAAGACTTACCGATAGTGCCGATAGCATGACAGCCAAAATATTTGAATTTATCGGGCTTACATTTAGCAAGTCTAACCCAAAAGATATTATAAAAGCTAATACCACTGCAACACAAGCCCCAATCAAGAGGTTGCCTAAGTTATTGCCACAAGTAAATATAGCCACACTTTTTTCTCTTAAATGAAAATGAAGTACCTTAATAAATGTGGCGTATTGACGCGATCGATCTTCACGTTCGTGGCTTGATAGATAAAACTGATTCGTTACAATAATAGGTCCTTGTCCATCCGGTTGAATTACTGCCGAGTATATACCTTTGCGCTTTGATAATCGTACTGATAAAATATTGGCGTAGGGTATTACCTTTTCGTTACTCTCTGATTTTATAGTTATAGAATAATCAGATAGAATTATTGTTTGGGGTTTCTCTGAAAGGCTATTCTTATACATATACTCCTCAGAAATTTTCATGTTTAAAAATAGCCTGTACCTTTAAAAAAGGATATACCCAAAAAGCGGTATTTCTCTATCCGTGCCAGTACGGAGTCAGGCGGCAAATACCATGGAATAAGGCACAACGACAACCAAGGTTGTTCCTTTTCTGCCTTTCTGAGAATCGATCTCAATACTTCCCTTTATCATGTGAAGTCGGGAATTTATATTCTTCCAACCATTCCCTTGGCTCTCCATCAGATCGTTTGTATTAAATCCGTTGCCATTGTCCTCGATGGTAAGCACCAACTCTTCGGGGTGCTGAACTAACTGAACCAGAATTTGATTTCCCTCGCTATATTTAATTATATTATTCACCCACTCCTGGCAAATTCGATATAACGCAATGCGTTGATCGGCAGCCATTTCGTTATTCAAGTTGAATGCTTGCACCGACACAGAAACTGATCCAGAGCGATTCATTCTGGCCGCAAATTCTTTCAAGGCATCTTCCAGTCCGCCTTTCATCAACACCTGTGGCATCAGATTAAAGGCAATGTTTCTAATCTCCGCATTCATTTCGCTTAGAACACCTAAGGCATGATCGATAGTTGTCTTTTCTACAATTTCTTTTGAGAGACTAAGCCTAAGCGCGGTAATCATCTGACCAAATCCATCATGCAAATCAGCCGCAAAACGTTTGCGTTCTTCTTCTTGCGAAGCGATTACTGCCCGAAGTTGACTTTCGCGTAACGTAGCGCGCGTTGCCTGCAGCTCGGCTTGCTGTTTTAATTTCAATCGATTTTTCCACAAGTATCCTAAGGCGAGAATAACCCCCAAAATGACAATTAATAAAAATATGGCTAAAAGACTTTGATTGAGCCGCGAGTCCTTTGCTTCATTCTCCTCCTTAAGAACCAATATTTCATTCTCCTTTTTCACGGTTTCATATTGCGTTTGCAATTCGGCCAGTTGCCGCGATTTCTCTTTTTGATACAAGGTGTCTTTCACCACCACAAATTGTTGATATTCCAGATAGGCAGATTGAAAATCTTTTTGGGCCGCTTTGATTTGTGCTAACTCTAAACGAGCATCCATCACTTCTTTCAGTGCATTAATTTTCTGACTTAGTGTCAATGCTTCGATTACCGTTCGTTCCGCCAAATCCAATTGACCTTCGGCTTTGTAAATCCCGCCAAGGTATGTCAACACAAAAGCCAGTTCCTTTTTATTATCATACTCTTCATTGAGTTTCTGTGCTCTGAGCAAAAATGACTTGGCTAAATTTTTATCACCCAACTTATCGTAAGCCATGCCTGCATTGCATAGCGAAGTGGGCAAAAACTGCCTGATGTTTTGTTCTTCAAATTCGCGGGTAGCAAGAAGTGAATAATGAAGCGCACTATCGTAATTGGGTAGGTAATAATATACCGAGCCCAAATTGGCGTGGCAAACTGCCACCCCAAACTTGTTATTTAATCTTTTGTAAATAGTGAGTGCTTGCTGATAATTAGAAATAACTTTTAAATACTCACCCTGACTCTTTAATACGATGGCCGTGTTTACGATCACCATTGCAATTTTAGAATCATCACCCAATCGTTCATAAATTTTACGAGCATCCAGATAGTATTCGAGTGCCTTTTTAAAATTACCCTGCTCGTCATAAATGATTCCGATGTTATTTAACGTATTGGCCGTCTTCGATTCATCACCCAACACACTGCGTTGCTCCAACGCTCTTAATTCAAAATCTAATGCCAGCGTATAGTTTCCCTGGGCCTCGTGCGTAACCCCAATATTATGCAAGGCTTCAACTTCTAAATCGGGTAAATGATTCTTTTGAGATAATGATAAAGCTTGAACCCCAAAGATTCGGGCAGTATCGGCATTGATGAACCGATATTCCCAACACAAATCAAGCAGCGTTTTAATCTGTTCTCGCTCAGAAATACCCATAACTAAAGCATGCTTTAAACTATCGATGTTTCTATTTTGCGCGGAGGCTAAAAGTGCGGTAAGCCAGAAAATGGCAATGAGGGTGTTTCTCATAAGGTTGAAAAATATCTGGTTAGGAATTTCGAAGTAAAAATGCTCGTTTTTTGTTGTCAAAATGGCCTTTACAGGATTCATTATCACATTTTTAGGCACTCAGACCAATATTTTAAATTGGGCTTGGTTTATTAGGTCCTGTTTTCCGATATTTGCAGTCCCTTTTTAAGGAGGGGACTAAATCAAATACGCTTTTTATGGCACGAGTTTGTCAAGTTACTGGAAAAAGACCTCAGGTAGGCAATAAAGTTTCGCACGCGAATAATAAAACAAAGCGTAAATTCTATCCGAATCTACAGACTAAACGTTTTTTTATTCCTGAGGAAGATAAGTGGATAACGCTTAAGTTATGTACCAAAGCAATTAAGACTATCAATTTGAAGGGAATCACGGCTGTGTTGAAAGATGCAAAGGCCAAGGGTACTCTTTCAATCTAAAAATTTAATAATCTGCTAGTATGGCAAAGAAAGGAAACAGAATACAGGTAATTCTAGAGTGCACCGAGCAAAAGGCCAGCGGCCAGCCCGGAATGAGCCGTCATATTACCACAAAAAACCGGAAGAACACCACTGAGCGTATTGAGCTTAAGAAGTACAATCCGATTTTAAAGAAATATACTCTTCACAAAGAAATTAAATAATCATGGCTAAGAAAGTTGTTGCGTCATTAAAGAAAACAGATGGCAAGAATTACGCAAAAGTAATCCG
>JAGPBO010000229.1 GCA_018063305.1 Cyclobacteriaceae bacterium | reverse complement strand
GAAATAATCCCGAGCGGATGCCGGAATACAAAAGTTGATACAAATGAATTGGGAATACTTCTCAGCTTATTTAACTCCATTGCCATAGCTCCCGGAGTTGTCGCCATATTGTCAAGAACACTCTGATATAGTCCGCTAGTACTTATTACTGCAGCATACGTTAAACCAGGAACAACAACCTTTGCCACCGCGTATCTTCCGCCATAACCCCATAAATAAACTGTATTGTTTCCGGCTTTATCCTCAGTCCGCCGGATATTCCTGTAAGCGTCATACTCAAGTATCTTTAACTCACTGGACGTCTGGGTTTCCATCGTTTTAAAAACCTCCGTAGGTTCAATCATTGAGCCATTGACATATGTATAGTCTACATTCGTTTTTACAAGGTCCTTCTCAACATTGCCCTGTTTTACCAAAACCGACTTTTGTTCAATTACAGGATCAAGCCAGTTATCCAAAATCATTTGATTATACGGAGGCAACGTATTATAATCATTGGGGTACTTGAAGCTCTCAACATAAGTTTCACCTTTGCTATTTGTATATTTTCGTTTTGTCAGCATCAGGTATTGCAGATCGTTATATTCATATTCCGTAACAACTGTTAACGGATTCTGACCATTTTCATCATACTCGATCTGTGTTAATTTCTTCAGGTATTTCCACGCAGTTGCAATATTGAACCTTGTTGCACTGATCATAGAATGTATGAATTCAGGGCCTATAATCATACCGTTATTCCATTGCATACATTGTATAGTCCCTGTTTGTGATACCAGGTAAAAAGGCAGGTCCACCCCCTTTCTGGAATCTACAATTGTCTCATACTGGTCAGATTTGATTTTTACTAATCCGGAAGTAGATTTTTTGTAATAATTGGTCTCCGTTTCACCTAAAGCCCAAACTGAACTGTTTGAATACGGTGAAACACTCATAGAAACAGGCCCCCTGACTATCTGTGGCGCTGCATCCTGAACAACCTGATATTTATGCTCCACAGCTCCTCCTTCAAAATCATCACCTCCAATACTTTCGATCACAGAAGTATACGCGGTCAGTTTACCATCAGTGGCATACAGCTTCTCCCTGGGGGATGAGTACATTACTGAAGCATAATTTGTTGCAAGACAATAAGTACCAAGGCAGCCGTGATAATCATAAATGGCAGAATGAAAAACTGCATTGGGCAAATAATAATTCGGCTTTAAGTCATATTGTGCGGTCGATTGCTCTTTATTATCAATTGTACCATAGTAATAACGCTTCACCATATCCGGATTAGCTGAATTATTACTGGTAATTACTTTTTTAACCCGCATCCCGCCGATAATTGTCTGTACAATCTGATTATTGGGAGTCTGACCAGATCTGATTCTTATACTGGTGGTTGACTTAACATTGGCCCCTTGCGCACCTGTCTTATAGCTATAATATCCAATTGGCAATGTTATATAAAAGGTCTTGGTTGTACTACCCGTCTGCGGAGGATAAACATATTCCCGAAACACGACCTGACCGGATGAATTTTGTATCTCCAACTGGCTGCCTGCATGTGGAGAAGGGCTATCCGGGATCGTATACTCAGAAGTTATCGTAATCTTCACCTGACCATCATAATATAAATTAAACCCTTGCGTAGCAGTAAATAGATACTGTGTTTCATAAGAACTGTTGGCTGTCACATTCTGCTGAAGTGTGGTATACCCGTTCACATCCTTATACTCAGACTTGGTATTTGGCTCATAAATTATAGAATCCTTCCCTCCTGTTGGATAGCTGACAGAGCTAAGCATCCCTGCAACGGCATAGTAAGGATCAGGCTCCCTGTTTGCAGTAGCATTTGGAAAGTTTTGCGCCACAATCGGATCATCCGGAACAGGTATAAGTGTTGAATTGTACTTTCCGTTATAAAAGCCCCAATGGTCCTGCGAATAACTAAAACGTTCCGGAACGGAATTGCGTGAATAGTAATTAAATGCATATCCCGTTGATTTTAAAGCCCCATTTGCACCTTTCTCCACAATTTTATTCAAAAATGGCATTGTCGAGATACCGGATGTAACATTAATATATTCAAATAAATACTGTAACTGAACAGAAGCTCCGTTATAATAATAACTAAGTTTGGTATACAGCTTTTCAGGATATCCGGTCTCTGAACAATCAAATACCAGGCTATCTCCTTCATTGTTGTATATTTTTCTCAGACGTTTCGGCTTGGATGACATATAACTTGTTACATCACTGGGCGTCATCGTTGCATTCGCAGTGACATTAGTTGGAACTAATCCCCCGCTTGGAAGCTGGCATTCCTGAATGGGGGTGGGTGAGTTTTTATATTGTGTCTGGGATTTATCAGTCAGCATCAATGAAATAAAATCCTCTTCATAAGTAAAATAGATACTTTGACCTTTGCGGTTGGTAATACTAATCAAATGCCAGGCATTCGCCACATAATCGCTGAAGTTCATTGTGCCCCCGATCTTTGTCTTTTCAGTAGCTCCGGGGCCGCCAAACAAATAAACACTACCATCCGGTGTACTCACCTTAAACGTCCATGCCGCATTTAAGATCGGATTATACTCAATCTTTAAATTGGTGATTTCAACTTGCTGAATAGTGTTTGAGTTATCAAAAAAGAATTTCCCTGAATAGCCACCAAAACTATAAGTAAACATATCAGGTGTTGCATCTCGGTTACCACCATTGATCAGTTCAAAAGCATATGTAGTAAACTGAGGATCATCCTGTGAAGGATTAACGGTAAAATTCGGAGGATACCTTGTGGCAATTAAATCATCTTTCCCATAAATGGCCCGTGATATTTGTCCACCCGCACTCAGGCTCCAGCCCATTCCGGTTCTGGTTGGATAGTCATTCACCCTTAATCCCAGCGAACTAAATCCCAGACTCACTGGTACAGTCATACCTCTTGAAACAAACGGGCGAAGTTCAATTGACTTTTTTACAACCCCGGTATTTAAATCGACATCCACACCTCCAAATCGCTCAATAGCCGCTGTATTAGGAGGACTTGTCAGTACCTCGCCCATCTTTGACAGAAAGTCGGGAGAGGGTTGCAACGTTACCGATGATCCCGGTGACTGTCTTCCATCCTGAGAAATAGCATCATTATCTATGAGTACACAAAAAAACAATGCTAACAAAATTCTCATCAAACGCATATGAACTGTTTTATACTTGTTATTTTAAAAATTAAACCCCACCCTGAACAACACTGGCTGTGTCCGCGGCTGCTGCCGATAACTTAAAAAGTCCAGCAAAAGCATTGCTTTGGTATTCTTGAAAAACTTTGTCTTAATCGGAATTTTCCGGCTCATCCCGATCAAACCGCTCTGCTGCCAGGCGGCCCCCATCCGGCTTCCCCCAAAGGGGGAAGGGATTGTTAAACCCGAAAGATCTGGTCGGTAATTCATCTCAAAACCACCACTGATCCACCAGGCACCTTTGAGTTTCCAGTCAATAAAGCTGCGGGCTCCCACTCCCTGGTGACTGATCCGGATGTTCTGAATGTTTTGTCCCCAGCCCAGCTTATAACTCGCGCCAATGCCTACTACAGAGTTTTCCGACAAAAGGTAGCCAGCGCTGATTGCCAGATCGGATGTGGTCGGAAGTATTCCGTTTGAACGTACCGATTGTATATTGGTGCCGATTTCAACCCGATTCCAGAAGGACTTCACTTTTAAATTTCTTGGCTTAAAATCTTCCGGCATCTCGGCATCACTACTTCCGCCACCCATCTTTATTACTTTATCTTTTAACTGATTAAGATGACCCTGGGCTGCCTGCAGGTTCTGCTGCAGCTGTGCCTGGGCATTCGGGCCTCCGGCGGCGATCTGCTGCTGAATCAGGGAATTGACCTGTGCGCGGGTCTGTAGTCCGGCGAGACTGACCATGTTACCGGCATCGTCCGGATCGCCGGGCATACGGAACAGACTGGCGAGCTGGCTGTTCTTCCGCATAAAGTCCCGGAACTTTCCATTTTTTGCCAGCAGTTCAAGGGCTTTCTTGCCGGCCTTCTTGGGGTCTTTTAAAGCTTCCTTATATTCATTTACCTGTTGGGCATAATAGTAGACCTGTTTATTGATCTTCTTTAAGTCTTTGAGCATGCCTAATTGCCCCAGTTGTTGTTTCAGGTATTCCTTTCGTTCTTTCAGAAAGGCCTTAATCTCCTCAGCTTTGTGGAGTTGGGACTTCAATTCATCCATTTTCCCCATGGCTTCAGCCAACTTATCTTTTACTTCCTTCGCATCCTTTAAAAACTGCGGATTGACTGTCAGAAAAGCAAGCGATGTGGCCAGACTATCTACCTGGGGGATGTACTGTTTAATAGCATTGCCCTTCATCCGTTCTTCCAGTTCTTTATAACGGGCTCTGGCTTCGGTCATCATTTGTTTAGCGGCCACCGAGTCAACCTTCGATAATTTGCGGATCAGTTTTTCTTCCTGCTTCCGGAATTTAGTCAGGGTCTTTTCTGCCTTTTTATCCATCTGCCTGGAAATCTTGCCAGAAGAGGATGAAACGACATCAAGGTATTTTTTGGAAATGAGACTGGATGAAGCGAGAGAATCCTGCGCAAAAGACGCCTTTGCAAACAGTAGTATGTATAATAAAAGGACAAGGTTCTTTGTCATAAATAAGGATAAGGCGTAATGGAAGGTTTGTCAAACGAAGCTGGGACAAACATTCCAGATAAAAAATACCATTTTCTGGTTATTGGTTGGTGTTAGTAAAACCCTTATATTTCTTTTCACCGTATAAAAACTCTACCATTAACCGTTATTTAAACCAAACATAGCGATCTGTGTAGGGACAGAAATGGGAAAAAAACGTTGGAAAATGTTTTTTTTCTCATGGTTTTATGAGAATAAAATCGTAAGGGTGTTTTTTCAACTAAAGATTAAATATTACTTTTAATTCGATTTTTTAGCTCTTTGATAGAAGATCACATTATTCCCCGTTCGGATTAATAATGTCCGGCCTCTCCTCTAAAGCCCTGGCCTTCGGCACCCCTGAAAACAAACTGAAGTACAACGGCAAGGAAGAGCAAAAAGCAGAGTTCAGCGATGGCAGCGGGCTTGATTGGCTGGATTATGGGGCGAGGATGTATGAGGCGCAGGTGGGGAGGTTTTTTAATCTGGATAGGTTTGCTGAAAAATACATGTCAATGTCACCATATCAGTATGCTGCAAATGACCCTATAAAGAACATAGATGTAAATGGTGATAGTATTTGGGTTTCAGTAATTGCAAATGGTACTTCGAGCCGTTATTATTGGCAGAGTACAAAAAATTATCAAGGTTGGTATGATGCTAATGGCAATCAGGTATCTTCCCAAAATACTTACATGAGCCAAGTAAACCAAGCATTAGCAACGCTGCATTTAGGAACAGAGGGTGCCGAGTTAGTTGATTACATTGCAAATAGTACGAATAATATGGAAATAGCACAGGGCAATAGGAACTCAGAAGATGAAGGCCCGGGAGCTTTTGGATATGGGAATAGTTATGTTTCATGGGACCCAAACAATAAGGGCTTGAATATCCCAAATGCAGATGGTTCAAGTGGCAGGCCGTCATATATTGGACTAGGGCATGAGTTGGCACACAAAGAAGACAGATGGAAGGGTACTATTAATAATGGAGATTGGTTTTCGGCAAGTCAAACTGGTTCCAGTTCTATTTCTTATGCTGAAATCTATTCAACGCATCGAGAAAATCAATTAAGAAGTGAGCATGGGCTCACATTAAGAAGTCACTATTCCCCAGATGCAAGTGGTACTC
>JAGPBO010000228.1 GCA_018063305.1 Cyclobacteriaceae bacterium | reverse complement strand
CTCATGACCGTTTGTAATCTCCGGGCTCCAATATTTTCCATCTCCAAATTAAATTCAAATGCAGCTTTTGCAATTTCATCAATAGCTTCTTCATCAAAGGAAACGGTAACTCCTTCCGCATCAAAAAGCGCCTGATATTGTTTTGTTAATGCATTCTTAGGCTCTTTTAAAATACGAACAAAATCTTCCTTGGTGAGATTCGTCAGTTCTACCCGAATCGGAAACCTTCCTTGTAGCTCTGGAATAAGATCAGATGGTTTAGCCGTATGGAAAGCCCCGGCCGCCACAAACAAAACATGATCCGTTTTTATAACACCATACTTAGTGTTTACGGTGCTGCCTTCTACTATGGGAAGCAAATCGCGCTGCACACCTTCACGACTAACATCAGGGCCTGATCCACCCTTCTTTCCAGAACCTGAAGCAATCTTATCTATCTCATCAATAAAAATAATTCCGGCATCCTCCGCCTTTCTGATCGCCTCTTCCTTCACCTCATCCATATCAACAAGCTTGGCTGCTTCCTCCTCTAACAAAAACTTGCGTGCCTCGCCCACCGTTACTTTTCTCTTCTTTGCCTTCTTGGGCATCATACCACTTAACATCTCTTGAAGGTTCATCATAGAAACTTCATCCATCATGCCAGCACCAATCATGCCCACACCAGGGCCTGTATTTTGCTTAACATGGATTTCAATTTTACGGTCTTCCAGTTCACCGTTCTTTATTTTCTCACGAAATAAGTTACGGGTACGCTCATTTAATTCAATGTCGGACGTGGGTGTACCATTCGGTTCTTCCGTTGTAACGGGAAAGCCAGCAGACTTCGATCGCATGGGTGGAATTAATGCATCGAGAATAATTTCTTCTACTGCTTGAGCCGCCTTCTCCTGAACTTCTTCTTTCTTACGCGCTTTCACCATATTCACAGACTGCTCCACCAGATCGCGCACCATGCTCTCTACATCGCGACCCACATACCCGACCTCTGTAAATTTTGAAGCCTCCACTTTTACAAAGGGTGCATCGGCAATTTTTGCCAGCCTGCGGGCGATCTCTGTTTTGCCCACACCGGTTGCACCAATCATGAGAATATTATTGGGTACAATTTCATCTTGAATGTCTGAGGCAACATTCATTCTCCGCCATCGGTTACGCAACGCAATAGCTACATTGCGTTTTGCTTCGTGCTGGCCAATGATATATTTATCCAGTTCCTTTACAATTTGTTGTGGAGTAAGAAAAGTTGCTGATAGCATGTCTGTTGTTTAAAAATGAAAGTCTACTGTTTTTCTGATTTTACCTCTGTAAATTTAAAAGCAACAGGTTTCGCTACTTTCTCTTTCAGCAAAGCTATCTTCAGCACGGCTTCTACGGAATCAACATAATGGAATTTAAGCCCTTTGATGTATGTCTTTTCAATTTCGAGTATGTCTCTTTTGTTTCGTTCACTCAAGATTATTTCTTTGATGCCGCTGCGTTTAGCAGCTAGAATCTTTTCTTTAATACCCCCAACAGGCAACACCTTACCACGCAAAGTGATTTCACCAGTCATGGCCAGTTTATCTTTTACTTTTCGTTGCGTATAGATTGAGGCCAGCGAAGTAAGCATCGTTATACCGGCAGAGGGTCCATCCTTTGGTACGGCTCCTGCCGGAACGTGAATATGTAAATCATATTGTTGAAAAACCCGCTGATCGATACCCAACGACTGTGCATTGGATTTTAGATAAGACAAAGCCGCAACAGCCGATTCTTTCATCACGTCACCCAACTGACCCGAAATGGTTAGTGCGCCTTTACCTGGATTTAAACTTGACTCTATGAAGAGAATATCTCCACCCACTTGCGTCCACGCCAAACCGGTTACCACTCCGGCAATGTCATTTCCCTGATAAAGCTCTTCATCGAATATTTCGGCCCCCAACACCTTCAAGACAAAAGCTGGAGTAATTTCCTTTTCAAACTTTTCTTCCATAGCCACTGACTTCGCTACGCTGCGTATCACTGAACCAATCTTTCGTTCCAGGTTACGCACCCCCGACTCGCGCGTGTAGCTTTCAATGACTTTAAGAATTGCTTCTTTCTTGAATTTTACCTGCGATGTCTTCAAACCATGTTCCTTTAATTGTTTTGGAACCAGATGGCGAACGGCAATCATCAGTTTTTCTTCTACGGTATAACCGGTTAACTCAATGATCTCCATCCGATCGCGCAAAGCCGGATGAATTGTATCTAGTGAATTTGCCGTGGCAATAAATAATACTTTCGAAAGATCGTATTCTACCTCAAGATAATTATCGCCAAACGTATTATTTTGTTCTGGGTCCAACACTTCTAATAGTGCTGAAGAAGGATCACCACGAAAATCCGACCTTACCTTGTCAATCTCATCTAAAATAAAAACCGGGTTTGATGACTTGGCTTTTTTGATGTTCATCAAAATTTTTCCAGGCATGGCGCCCACATACGTTTTACGATGGCCACGTATTTCTGCTTCATCATGAACCCCGCCTAACGAAAGCCGGATATAATTTCTCTGTAAAGATTTAGCTATTGATTTTCCCAAAGAAGTTTTTCCCACACCCGGAGGGCCATACAAACACAGGATAGGCCCTTTCATATCCTTCTTAAGTTTTAACACCGCCAAATATTCAATGATGCGGGTTTTTACTTTCTCTAATCCAAAATGATCTTTATCAAGGATTTTTTTTGCGCGGTTTAAATCAAAATCGTCTACCGTATATTCATCCCATGGCAAATCGAGCATAAACTCCACATAATTCATAGCAACCGGAAATTCTGCTGCCTGTGGATTAATACGCAATAATTTATCTAACTCCTTATTGAAATGATCGGCCACAGCCTTCGGCCATTTTTTTTCTGACCCTCGCTTTCTTAATTTTTCAATCTCCTTATCCGGTCCATCATATCCCAGTTCATCCTGAAGCACTCTGATCTGTTGACGCAAAAAATAATCGCGCTGCTGCTGATCAATATCCGTATGTACTTTCTTTTGGATCTCATGCTTGATCTCGAGCATCTGGATTTCCTTCAGCATATATTGCAACAACAAGGTTCCGCGATCAATAATATTATTGGTTTCCAGAATCTTTTGCTTTTCGGAAACATCCACATTCAGGTTAGACGATAGAAAGTGAATGAGAAAGCCTGTGCTTTGAATATTGTCAAGGGCTATCTGCGCTTCTTGCGGAATCTCTGGATTCAATTTCAGAATTTTAAAGGCGGCATCTTTTAACGATCGCACCAACGCTTTCACTTCTTTGCTTTCCAGATCGAGTACAAGTTCTGCTTGCAAATCTATTTTAGCAGTAATAAAAGGTTCGTCTTGCAAAAACTCACGAATTTGAAAACGATTTTTCCCCTGAATAATAATCGTGGTATTACCATCGGGCAATACCAACATTTTAATAATGCGCGCCACAGTACCAAACCGATATAGGTCTTCCATACCCGGTTCTTCTGCCTGCTTATTCTTTTGTGCGATAACTCCAATAATGCGATTGCTTTGATACGATTGTTTAATCAACCGGATCGACTTTTGCCGGGTAACGGTAATAGGAATAACCACACCAGGAAACAATACTGTATTTTTAATGGGTAGGATTGAAAACTCCTCCGGTAAATCTTCGGGCTTTAAGTCAGACTCTTGTTCAGGATTTATCAGTTGAATCAGTTCTTCCGAATCTTCCTGAACCATGGGTGCTATTGCAAGTGATTTAAACATAGATATGGTGCCAATTTGACACAAAAAAAGCGTGTCTACAATAATTATTTGATGTCTAGCTTATGGTTCAATCAATATGCCAGTGTTTTGGTTATCAGGCAAATTTGTATCAATTTTCTACCTTTAAATACCATTAGTACCTGCCTTGAGAGTCTCAAAACCCTGTATACTAGTTCTTTTGCTGATTTTGCAAGGTGTTACACTCTCTGTTAACGCGCAAAAGGAAAAAAAAGGTTTTAAAAAAGGTGGCGTTGTAGCCCTAAACGATTCAGTCACCATCTACAGCCAGTCTGACATATTTAATTTCCCTAATGTTAATAAGCTTGCCTTCTATCAGAACGATGCAAAGCTCAAGAAAATTCGAGAGTTAGATAATTCGGGTCAGGAAAAACAAATGTACGGGGAGCTTAAAGAGTATGTGAAAAATTTTGGAATTGAAAACTTCAGTAAGAATGTTGCCATGATTTGGCGACTGGCAAAACTTTCAGAAACGTACGGCACTCCGGGTGAATCTTTGCTTTTGTATAAACTTGTTTTGAAGCATCATCAACAAGGGCTCGACATTAAAAATATTTATAAACGCTACGAACAGCTCGATCCCGAAAGGAAAGAAAACTACGTGCCCTTGGATTTTTACTATAAGTTAGTTGACTACCGAAAAGATATTGACACCCTGCGCCCACCGCAATCAGTTTTGATCAATATGGGCGGTTACATCAACTCCGACAAAGAAGACTATGGCCCAACGGTTGGTAATGTCGATGATATGATTCTCTTTACATCCAAGCGTAATGAGAAGTACGATCATACGTATAATGAAGATCTGTTCTATAGTTATAAAGTGGAAAGCTATTGGGATACAGCCCAACCTTTCACCAGTATCAATACTGAATTTAATGAAGGTTCTGCGTGTCTGAGTTTAGATGGAAAGTTTTTATACTTCTCGCGATGCAACGCTCCTGATGGTTTAGGTAATTGTGATTTATATGTAGCTACGCTAAAGGCAGATAGCACCTGGGGTGATGTAAAAAATCTTGGCCCTAACATCAACAGCAGCGGCTGGGATTCGCATCCTTCCTTAACTCACAACGGTGACACCTTATTCTTTGCCTCCAACCGCATTGGCACATTTGGCTTGTCGGATATTTTTTATGCTGTAAAAAATCCGAAAGGCGTTTGGCAAAAAGCACTCAATGCTGGACCAATTATAAACACGGTGCAGAGTGAAGTGAGTCCGTTTTACCATCACAAGTTTAACGTACTCTATTTTAGCTCGAACGGTCACCCACTCAATTTTGGCGAGTTCGATATTTATAAATCGCACCAGATTAAAAACAGTTGGAGTGAACCCCTAAACACCGGGCCGTTGGTGAACGGAGGTGGCAGTGAATATTATTTTACCATCGATTCAGAATCAAAGGATTTGTATTATGCGCGTTCCGTGGAAGACGATTTAAAGAATCTTGATCTGTATTCTTTTCCGGTACCGATGGAAGCACAACCGGAAGCGGTAACAAAACTAAAAGGGAGTCTTAAAGATCCGCAAGGAAAATCAGTAAAAGGAATTGTTTCGGTTATTGATTTAGATGAAGGCGTTGAAGTAGCTCCCAAATTTATTCGCGATGACGGAACGTTTGACTTTAGTCTGATCAATAAGCGAAACTACTTATTGATTATTCAAGGTGATGATTTCTTTCGGATAGAGGAAATTTTCTTCATGGATGGCGATACGGAGATTAACAAAATTGCTGAACCCATTGAAAGTAAAATTGCTTTTCAATCGTTGGAGTTTGAAAATGGAAAAGCAAACATCTTACCAGAGATGCATGCAGACCTTGATAAGATTGCCAATTTTTTAATTGATCATCCCACTTTTAAATTAATCATCTCCGGTCATACCGATTCGGCCGGCAAGGAAGAATCCAACCTTACACTTTCGCAAGCCCGGGCCGATGCGATTAAAAGTTATCTAAGTACACAGTTTCAAATAGATCCAAAACGCATCACCGCTATTGGTTATGGAAGTTCAAAGCCTATAGTGAAGGAAGTAACCGAAGAG
>JAGPBO010000043.1 GCA_018063305.1 Cyclobacteriaceae bacterium | reverse complement strand
CCATTCCGAACAGAGAAGTTAAGTCCACCCGCGCTGATGGTACTAGGGTAAAACCCGGGAGAGTAAGTCGTTGCCTTTCTTTTATTCCAAGAGCTCAGTAGTTATCTACTGAGCTCTTTCTTTTTGACGTGATTTTGTGATGGTCTTTCGTGTGCCCTGATCTTTTTAATTTTGTAATTTTGGGGTTAGTGAAAAAAAACAATCTCTTTCTTGTTTCACTTTACTTCCTGTTTGCAAGTGTACTTATCTCTTGCGATAATTCTGAGGTAACCTATTGGGATGTAATCGACCAGAATTCAATTTTAGTCTTCGAGACGATTCATGTACCAACAACTGCTCAACAGTTGTTAATTCCTTATTTAAGGGTTTCTTCAACAGCTTTTGCTGTTTCATTACAAAGCATATCCAAAAATGAATTTGACTTACTCTATTCCTATTCCATTCCTGAGAAAGAGTATTCCTTATTGACTAAGGAGAACACAGTAAATCAAGGTAACTATAAAATAGATAATCGATTCTATAGCGGTTTTGAAATACGAGAGATCAGAAATGAAGCTAATTCAATAGTACTTGCTTTTGCCTATATAAAAGGAGTATTTGTGGTAAGTGAGTCAGTGCTTTTAATTGAAAATGCTATTCGCGTATTTGAGAATAAGGATAGTATAAATTTTAAAACAAGAAATCGAGACTTGTTTCAATTTGCATCGATTAAATCAGACGCTGGAAATCTGTTTGTGAATTTTTCGCAAGCATCACGCACACTATTAGCAAGTTCGTCCCTGAGAAAAACGATACCCTTCCTGGCGAATCTTGCTGAATCTTCGATGCTAGATGTGAATGTTGAGCCGAACCTGATTTCAATGAGTGGATTTACTTTAGACAGTACAAATACGCAAGGGCTCTCTGTATTTAATGGGCAGCGGGCAGTTCGATCTAATTTAGCACGATTTGTACCCAACTATTCCAATTCTTTCGTCTGCTATGGAGTCTCCGATCCAGTCCGATTCAAAAAGGAGTTGGGTGTGCCGAACAAATTAGCCATAAATTTTGGCAATGAAGTAGCAATATTTTCGGTCAATCCAGATCAATCAAAATATATAGCTATAGTTGCCCTTGGAGATGAATCTGCTAACCTTGATTCAGGTGCTTATGAAGAAGCATATTCCGGATATGAAATCAGAAGTTTGCAAAAACAACCTTTAGCGCAAGCTTTTCGGAATTTGATTCCAACTAAGTCGTTCGAGTATTTTACTCAGCAGGAGAATTTTGTCTTCCTGGCGAATGAACCGGATGAACTTAAGTTAATGATTGATGCCATTGAAGCTGATGACACGTGGGGCAAATCGATCGCATTCCAGAAATTTTATCAAAGAGGATTACAGGAAAGTAATGTGTCCATATTTTTTAAGGAACCAGTTCTTTCTGAGAATGAAAAATGGAAACCGTTATTAGATTCCTTAGGATTATCTTCCCTTGCCTGGGCCAGTATTCAGTTTAGTGCGCTGGATAATCATTTCTACACAAGTGCGAACCTGGCATCAAAAACTAAAGAAGTAAAATCTACTGATCAGATAAAATCAAGGCTTTCATACCGGCTTCCTAATTTTATAGACCGGGGATTTGCTGTTAGAAACCAAATTACAGGCGGTAGTGAAGTGGTCTTGCAAGACTCTACATTTAAAATCCATCTTTTTAATCCAACCAAAGGTATACTATGGCAAAGTCAACTGGATGGAATGATTCAGGATATCAACCAGATTGATTATTATAAAAACAATAAACTACAATATTTGATTTCTACACGGTCGTCTTTGTACTTAATTGATCGATTAGGTCGGGATGTAGAAGGATTTCCAAAAAAATTATCGATGCTCGTAAACTCCATGGAATTGGTGGATTATGATAAGAGTAGGAATTACAGATATCTCATCCAATCTTCTAACAGTGACGTTTATATTCTGGATAAAGATGGAAAGCCTTTAGAAGGGTGGTCTCCTAATCACTTTCCATTCAGTATAAAAGATAAACCAAAACATTATCGGATTGGAGGCAAAGATTATTTTGTCATGCTATCCGTTGATGGGTTTATTTATTTGGTCAATCGTAAAGGAGACGTTGAGAAAAAAATACCTCTTACCTATAAGTCATATTGGGGTGATTACGTATTGGAAATGGGGACTAATTTAGCCACCAGTTTTCTTCAGTATGTTTCTTTGGATGGCGTTGTTTACAGACAAAGTTTAGATGGAAAAAATGCGTCACAGGAAAATTTGGTAAAAGGGAATGGATCGAAATTCTTATTGAAGAGAACAGCAGTAGGGACAGCGGATTTTTTCTTTTTCCGGATGGATACCGATAAAATTGCAATTTTTGATAAGCAGCGACAGCTTGTTATTGAAAGACAAAATTCTGGCTCTTCCCAGTTGATACCTTCCGTTGTCAGATTATCTGATAAAGCCGTAATCTTCTGTTTTTATGATCTCGAGCAAAAATTATTTTTCCTCTACGATCAGTTGGGTAATCTGATAGGCAATAGACCCATTGAAAGTACAAGGGCACCGATTTTTGGAGGCGATAATAAAGGAAAGAAAATCGTTGTTTACTCTATTGACTCTGATGTTTTAACAACCACTCCCCTCAATTAAGGTTGCTTGTTTGAGTTTTGTCTACTTCTTTTTTAGCTTTAAAGACGGAGGAGTTTCAAAACATGAAGTTAGCCTCAATCATTACCCTATATTTTGTTTGTGGATTTTTTCCAGGCCTTTCTCAAGACAAAGAGGAGAGGAAACTGACCAACGAGGTAACCCTTGCAATTGATAACGACATATTTTTTGGATATGACCGTTATTATACGGCTGGCCAGCTATTTAGCTATAGAAGATTATTGGAGTCTAAATCGCATGGAGATGGACATCAGACATCAAAGACTATACTAAACTTCCAGTTAGGTAATAAGATATTTACTCCCAAGCGTACCCAGTTTGTTAATCCTATTAACATGGATCGACCCTATGCAGGATTTAATTTTATTAGTGCTTCGGTTTTACGTTCAAAATATAAAAGATCGCTTTCACACTTTGGTATTGAATTAGGTTTAGTGGGTGAGATAACAGGCGTAGGCCGAATGCAACAATGGTGGCATAAGCAGACAGGCTTCAATGAACCCAGTGGCTGGGATTCACAAATTGTCAATGAATTTGTACTTAATACAAATTATCTATTTCAAAAAAGCTTTTCGATTGTTAAGGGTGCTGACCTTGTTAGTACCTCGGGTCTTTTTCTCGGGACCGGATCTAATAAGATATCACAAAATCTAACTTTGCGATTTATTGATTTTAACTCCATAGATCGGTCAATATTTTCCAATACCCGATTAGCCCATGATGGTGACCTGGCCAAGAGAGAGTTTTTTCTTTTTTATGGTGTTGGAGTAGATTACGTTATATCTGATATTTTTCTGGAAGGCAGTTTGTTTAATAACCGAAGCCCATTTACTGTTCGCGCCACTCCGTGGGTTGCTCGTAGCAATGCCGGTTTGATGTATGCTAAAAATCGAATATCTTATTCACTAAGTGTAAATGCTGTAAGCAAAGAGATGCAGGAAGGCTCCTGGCACAAATATGTTAGCTTGGGTTTTTCTACTCAATTCTAAATCGAATTACATGAGTTCTATTTTCTTGTTTTCTCTAACGTATCCCACATTTTTTCTGGAATTGCTTCAAGGTGACTAAACTCTCCACCGTTTCTTAACCATTCTCCGCCATCAATTGTAATTACCTCACCATTAATGTAAGCCGAGTAATCGGACATAAGGTAAGCGGCCAGATTTGCTAACTCCTGATGTTCTCCTACACGTTTTAATGGAATCCGCTCAGCGGGATCAAACTTCTCCACAAGTTCGCCAGGTAGTAATCGGCTCCAGGCGCCTTCGGTAGGAAATGGTCCGGGGGCAATGGCATTACTTCGAATTTTATATTTAGCCCATTCAACTGCTAGCGATCGGGTAAGGGCCAATACACCCGCCTTGCTACACGCGGATGGTACCACATACCCAGAGCCAGTCCACGCGTACGTGGTAACGATGTTAAGAAAAGTGCCGGGCTGTTTTTTTTCGATCCAATTTTTACCAATGGCCAACGTCATATAATAAGTTCCTTTAAGAACGATGTCCACAATGATATCAAAGGCCCGATGGGACAGACGCTCTGTGGGGCTGATAAAGTTTCCGGCCGCATTATTGAGAACCCCATGTATCTGGCCAAATTCATTCTCTGTTTCTTTGATCACATTAACGATCTCCTCATACTTACGAACATCACATGCGACAGGAAGAACCCTTCCGCCAGTTTGTGACTCCAGTTCATTGGCTGTTTTTTCTAATACATCTTTCTTTCGACTTGTAATAACCAGATTCGCGCCAAGCTCAAGCATATATTTACCCATAGACTTGCCCAGGCCCGTGCCGCCTCCGGTAATAATAATTGTTTTTCCTTTTAGTGATCCTGATTTAAGCATGCCTTCCATAGAATTTTTAGTTTAGATGAGTGATTGGCTAAGCTCTCTTTTATAACGACTACTTACGAAAGTAAGAATTGAATTTTATTTTAGATATTTACGGCTATAATTTTTTAAACTATGAGAATAAAAACAATTCTATTTTTAAGCTGCTCACTACTTTTTTCATCTTGTATTGTAAGTAAAAAGAAGTTTGATGATATACTGGCTCAGAAAATAAAGACAGAGGGTGAGTTGGCTGATAAAGCAAAACAACTAGATAAGGCGAATGAATCAATCGCCTCCCTCAATGAAACCTTAGCCAGGCTGAAACAAGATACGGCAGATATTAGCCAATCCTATCGAACTACCAGTAAGAAATTGGCCGATCTAAATGATCAGTATGATGAGCTAAATTCTTATTACAAAAATTTATTAACCAATAGCGGCAAGCTTAATCGCGATATGGCCCAACAGAAGGATCAGTTACTTGCTATACAGGAAAGTTTAGAACGCACACATAAATTGAACGATTCGCTAAGTAATAGTTTAGCTGAACGCGAAAAGAAAGTATGGGAGCTCGAAACTATTCTGGCCAATAAAGATCGTGCTGTTAAGGAGTTAAAGGATCGGATCACCAATGCCTTATTGAATTTTAAAGAGAGCGATTTAACTGTAAAAGTTAAAAATGGAAAAGTTTATGTTTCGCTCGCTGAACAACTTCTTTTTGGGTCGGGAAGTATTGTGGTGGATAACAAAGGCGTAGGAGCGTTGCAGCAACTGGCCAAGGCAATCAAAGACCAAAAGGATATTCAGATTACTATTGAAGGACACACTGACAATGTTCCAATTTCAAAAAAATCTACTTACATGCAGGATAATTGGGATTTAAGTGTGATGCGGGCAACATCGATTACAAAAATTCTTACTGATGCTGGATTATCGCCTAAACAAATTACAGCTTCGGGTAAAGGTGAGTATTCACCCTTAGCGCCCAATGATAGTCCGCAGAATAGGCAGAAGAACCGAAGAACAGAGATAATCATTACCCCCAATCTTGATGAACTTTTTAAATTGCTGGAATCTAACTAAACCACTATGGCAAAGTTTATAGGTTTTTTAATACTAATAATTGATGTTGTTGTTGTTCTTGAAATTATTAGAGGTAATAAAGATGTGGAGAAGAAGATACTCTGGATTATTGCCGTGGTATTTTTGCCCGTTCTAGGTCCCATTCTTTACTTTATAATGGGTAGGAAATAAAGAAGGGGAGCTTTAGCTCCCCTTCTGTTCTTTTGCAACTATGGATTATAGCATATCTATTGTTACAGCACTTATTTGCTTCTGCTTTACCAGGTCATTAAAGCGAGGCAACTTTTCTGTCATTACTTTATTAAGTTGATTCAACTGAATATCAATTTTTTCAGTGATCTCCTTGTTTACTGCTTTCGCTTGCTCTGTGGGTTTATAGTCACTACCATCCACTTCAGCCCCAACAGCCGCTAGCTTGTTGTTTAACCGTACCGGAAAATTGAGTGGATCTTGTCCGCTACGATTTTTGGTTTGGTACAAGGCTTCTTCAACGCTTTTCATTTCATCCAAAATTGATTTGGCCAGCTCAGTAACTTCTTTCATATCCTGCTTGTCTTTCATCGGTTCGGTTACACGATTTATCTGCTCACGGGCGGTTCGTATTTTCTTAATTGCCTTATGGGTTTCAGAGAGTTTATCGCGCACCGCAATGGAGAAATCAAATTGTTCTTTGATATCAGCAAGTGTTCCGCTGGTACGCGGATCCTTTACAATCTCAAATTCGGTTTCAGAAACTTTTCCATTTACCGTTAACCGTGCTTTATAAATTCCTGGTATTGCCTTGGGGCCCGTGAGAGAACCCGACCACATAATTAAGCCGTCAAAACCCTCGGCATCGGCATAGCGCATGTTCCAAATAAACCGATTCATGTCAGGCTTAATTTTTAAGGCCTCTTCATTTTCTTTTTTGTTAGGCTTAGTGGCAAACTTCTTTATCAAAGTTCCATTCTTTTCCATGATTTCCAGAGAAGCCACAGTCTTCACCGTATCTTTCAAATAGAAGTGAATCATTACTCCGTTGGGATGGTTTGTGCCTTCATTCTTTGGTTGGCCTCTGCGCCCGGCTTGTCCACCATTCATGCGATAACTTGGCATTGGCTTGAAAAGATACACATCACTTTTTGCAACAGTTTCATTGAGTTGCTGTAATGGAGTAATGTCATCAATCAACCAAAAACTTCTACCCTGCGTTGCCGCGATCAGGTTGTCATTTTTAATTGTAAGATCGGTAATGGGTACAATTGGCAAGTTCAATTGAAAGGGTTTCCAATTGGCACCATCATCGAATGAGATATACATTCCGAATTCTGTTCCTGCATAAAGAAGTCCTGCACGTTTTGGATCAACTCTTACCACGCGTGTAAAGTGTGCAGGATCGATACCGTCTACAATTTTAGTCCAGGTTTTTCCATAGTCTTTTGTTTTATAGAGATAGGGATGGTAGTCGCCTTGCTTATAGCCAGTAGCGGCTACGTAGGCACCTCCTTTAACAAAGGGATCGAATTCAACACTGTTAAACATAGTCCACTCGGGCATACCAGGAGGTGTTATTTTCGACCATGTTTTGCCTGCATCTTTTGTGATATGAAGTAAGCCATCATCAGAGCCGGCAATGATTAAATCTTTTTCGTAAGGCGATTCCGCCACAGCGAAAATAGTACAGTAATATTCAACCGCTGTGTTGTCTTTCGTTATCGGGCCACCCGAAGAGCCAAGTTTTGAAGGATCATTTCTTGTAAGATCGGGACTAATCAATTCCCAACTTTGGCCTTCATTATACGAGACGTGTAAATATTGAGAGGCTGCATATAATTTTTTAGGATTATGCGGTGAAAAGAAAATCGGGAAGTTCCATTGAAAGCGATACTTAGCGCCCTCAGCACCATGCCCCATCGGGTTATCGGGCCAGGCATTGATGCCGCGTTGCTCTCCGGTTTTATGATTCACGCGCGTTAAAAGCCCATCATAACTTCCTCCATAAACGACATCGTCATTGGTTGGGTCAATAGCAATGTGACCACTCTCGCCACCGGCTGTGGGTTCCCAATCGCGCTCGCCAATCGAATAGCCATCGGTGCGATGTGCTATGCGCTGTGTTGAGTTATCTTGTTGCGCTCCATAAATCCGATAAGGAAAATGATTGTCGGTAACTACCCGATAGTATTGCGCGGTAGGTTGATTCATGTAGGTTGTCCAGTTTTCACCGGCATCAAATGAAACCTGCGCGCCCCCATCATCAGCAATAATCATACGCTGATTATCTTCAGGAGCGATCCATAGATCATGATGGTCGCCATGCGGAGCATCGTACGAGGTAAATGTTTTTCCTCCATCTTTTGATTTATGATAGGATACGTTCATTACATAAACCATATCTTCATCTTTTGTATCGGCATAAATGCGTGAATAATACCATGCACGCTGACGGAGATTTCTGTCATCATTCATTTTGCGCCAGGTTTCACCACCATTGTCCGAACGATAAACGCCACCATTATCATTTTCGATGATGGTATAAATGCGATTTGAGTTTACAGGCGAAACGGAAATTCCCGAGACTCCCCAGATGCCTTTTGGTAAACCTTCATTTTTTGAGATGTTAGTCCAGGTATCGCCACCGTTGGTGCTTTTCCAAAGTGCTGAACCTTCGCCACCGCTTTCAAGACTATAGGGAGTTCTTCTTATGCGCCAGGTTGAAGCAAAAAGAATACGTGGGTTGTTTGGATCCATGCTTAAATCAATGGCTCCGGCATCCGCATTAGCGAATAGAATTTTTTTCCAATTTTTTCCACCATCTTCAGAGCGATAAATACCCCGATCTTCAGAGGTTTTAAAAAGATCGCCTAACACAGCGGCATAAACCAGGTCAGGATTTTTTGGATGGATACGAATGCGGGATACATGTTTTGAATCTTTTAAACCAATTTGTGTCCAGGTTTTACCCGCATCAGTAGATTTATACATGCCGTTACCATACGACACATTTCCTCTTACGGTAACTTCGCCCTGGCCTACATAAATAACATTGTTATCCCATTCGCTCACGGCTATGGCACCAATGGAACTTCCAAAGAAGCCATCAGAAATATTTTCCCAGCTATTACCGGCATCGGTTGTGCGCCAAATGCCACCCCCTGTAGCACCAAAGTAGAAGAGATTGGGTTTGCCTGGAACCCCGGTAACCGCATCGGCACGCCCACCCCGGTAGGGTCCGATGCTGCGCCACTCTAACGCATTGTAAAGTTTTTCATCATACGTGGTTGAGGATTTTGCCGGGGCTGATGTACCCTTCTTTTGAGCGAATCCTGGCGCAACCACCAGAAATAATAGGAGCAAAATGATAAGCTTATTCATAGCGTAAAGATTTGATTTATAGCTGCGAGTTTACCTCTATTGTGTCAATTTCCCACTGCTTTTTCTACTAGTGGATAGATTAGACAAATGACGGGCAGAGTTGGATTTTGAGAAAACTCACCTATTTTGAAGAAAAATTGCCAGAATGAATTCTCATCAATACAAACAACTCTTTAGTATACCGGTAATTGTAGCTGCTCTCGGATATTTTGTGGATATCTATGATCTGTTGCTTTTTAGTATCGTGCGTATTCCCAGTTTGCGATCGATGGGTGTTTCTGACGCAGACATGTTAATTAAGGGTGAATTTCTGATTAGGTCTCAAATGGCAGGTCTATTGGTTGGCGGTATTCTGTGGGGTATAATGGGTGATAAACGCGGCCGCTTATCGGTGTTGTTTGGTTCTATTTTACTCTATTCGCTGGCTAATATCGCCAATGGGTTTGCTGCAACTGTAAATCAATATGCCTTATTGCGATTTGTTGCCGGTATCGGGTTGGCTGGTGAGTTAGGTGCCGGCATAACTCTGGTATCAGAATCGTTGCCAACCAAATTGCGTGGGTATGGTACCACCCTGGTTGCTACGGTTGGGCTATTGGGAGCCGTGTTTGCCAATTATGTTGCAAAGATTTTTGATTGGCAGTTGGCGTATTTTATTGGAGGGGGTTTAGGGTTGGTACTTCTGGTAGCCAGGGTAAGCGTTTTTGAATCTGGAATTTTCTTAAAGATTAAAGAGCAAGGCGTTGCGCGTGGAAATTTCTTTCAGCTTTTCACTCAAAAAGAAAGATTTACAAAATTTGTTGGTTGTATTTTGATTGGCCTGCCTATTTGGTACGTGATCGGTATATTGATCACCTTTTCTCCTGAATTTGCGAAAGCAATGCATATAGATGGAATTGTAGCGGGCGATGCCGTTATGTTCAGTTATATTGGTTTGGCCGGAGGTGACATGCTAAGTGGTATAACCAGTCAAATCATTCGGTCGCGTAAAAAGACAGTATTTGTTTTTATTTTATTGACGCTCGCATTCATTATAACCTTTTTGTATTGGCCATTTCAAAGTGCCGCTGGATTTTATGTAGGATGCTTTTTATTAGGCTTTGGAATTGGTTATTGGGCTTTGTTTGTTACCATTGCAGCCGAACAGTTTGGTACTAATTTAAGATCCACGGTGGCCACTACGGTTCCTAATTTCATCAGAGGCACGGTGATACCACTTACTATTATGTTTAAATTCTTAAGAGAAAGCTTTGGAATTTTAGGAGGTGCTTTGATATTAGGTGTCTTTACAATTCTTGTTGCCTTTTGGGCTTTACGCCTGATCGATGAAACCTTTGGGAGAGATTTGAATTTTGTTGAGAAGGATTCTTAACCTTAAAGAATTTCTTAAAAAGATACGACCGCTTTGGTTGTATTCAATCATTACTATTACTTTAATGAAAACATCTTACATCAAGCGAAGATTGATTGTAGGAGATTGTAAATTGCCGGGGGTTATTAAATGATGAGAGTTCGAATAATTTGTATATTTTTTTTGGCTGGTTTTGCTAATTCGATTCAAAGTCTTAGCCAGAATCTAAGTACAATAGACAATTTGCATATCGTCTTAGCGCAAAAAAACCTATCACAGGAAGATGAGTTTGAAACGTTGAGTTCACTTGGTTTTGAATATCGCTATTCTTATCCTGACAGCACCATATACTATTGCACCAAGGCCTATGAACTTGGCAAAAGTATCTCGTTAACCAAAGACCTATCAAAGCCATTAAGTTATATCGGATTGGCGTATGCGGCCAAAGGTGTTTATGATATGTCTGCTAAATACCATAACCTGGCAATACAGATTGCCATTGATCAGCAAGACTCTGTTCAGCTAGGGTTTGGCTACAACAATCTGGGGCGAATGTTTTTTGATGGTGGTGATTTGGTACGCGCTTTCGATAATTTAATTCTTTCAAAAAATATTTTTGAAAAGCTTCAGGAAAAGGTGGGGTTGGCTTATGTATATCGAAGTTTAGCAAACATTTATAAATCCCAGAATGATTTCGATAAGGCGATTGAAATGTCTACCCAAGCTTACCAACTTCGAAAACAATTAGATGACAAGCGCGGCATTGTTTCTTCATTACTTGAATTGGGCCTTATCTACCAGGAAAAGGGTGATACCGAAGGAGCCTTGGAAAGACTGCGAATGGCACATACCGTTGCCGAGTCAATGAATGATAGGGTTACTCTTGCTGAATTAAAACAAGGAGAGGCGGAAATATTGCTTAACGAAAATTTGTTTGAAGAAGCGTATACAAAAGCAAACGAAGTATTAAAAACCGTTTCCGAAATTACCAATCAAAAATTATTTATAAGAGCTTCTCTCGTTAAGGGTAAATACTTATTACATCAAAAGCAATATTCATTGGCGCTTCAGACTTTTGAAGATGTAATAGCCAAATCTAAGCTAGCAGGAAATTTAATTTACGAAATAGATGCGGTTGGAAGTGCTGCCTTGTGTTATCAGGCGCTTGGGAATACATCAAAATCGGAAGCCTTAGAAAATCAACAAGCCATTTTAAAAGAACAAATAAAGAATACGGACCTGCAACGACAGATTGAGCGATTGCAATTTTTGTTGCAAATAGAGAAGAAGGAAAAAGAGAATGAATTACTTAGAGCCTCTCAAATAGAAAGTTCATCGATTATTTCAGCTCAGCGTTTCCAAAACAGGATGTTGATAATTCTTTTTATTTCCGTTTCTGCCGTGATGACTTTCTTCTGGTCATTTAGCCGTAAGCGTAAGATCATTAATCAAAAACTGCTGGATCAAAATGATAAAATACTTAAACAACAAAATGAGATTTCTAAAGTAAATGAAAATTTAGTAAAACAGAATCATCAACTCAATGATTTAAATAATGAGAAAAACTCGTTAATGAATATTGTTGCTCACGACCTTAAATCTCCGTTAAATCGGATTACGGGCCTTGCCAGCATTATGGAAATAGAGAGTGAACTATCCGCCAAGCAACAAGAATACTTACGAATGATTAAGCAGGTCACCCATGCGGGGTCTAATCTTATTATCGATTTGCTTGATGTCAATGCTATGGAAGAAAATGCAAGTTCGCCCATACCCTCCACGTTCGATTTAAATTTTTTATTGCTCGATAGAATTAATTCGTTCAAAGTTTCTGCCGAATTAAAGGCCATTCAGGTGGAAGTCACCAGTACATTAAGCAATTCCTTTAAGTCTGATCCGGATTACCTAAATCGAATTATTGACAATCTGGTATCCAATGCCATTAAGTTTTCTCCCAAAAAATCAAATATTACTATCTCGGGATTCATGGAAGGAAACCTTGCCATTATTAAAGTAGCAGATCAAGGCCCTGGGTTTTCTAAAGTCGACAAAGGATTCTTATTCCAGAAGTTCAAAAAACTTTCGGCCAGGCCAACAGGTGGCGAAAGCTCTAATGGGTTAGGTCTGGCTATCGTTAAAACTCTCGTTGATCGGCTCAATGGTGAAATTGAATTAGTAAGCGAGCAAGGTCACGGAGCCACTTTTGTTGTAAAGATTCCTACTCTATAAAAACGGCTCGACCTAATTTTTTCCTGACTCCAGATTGTTTATACTTTCGAAAGCGCTTGGTTTAAGTCTTCGATTAAGTCTTCCACATCCTCCACGCCAATACTTAAGCGTATTAGCGAATCACTAAGTCCGTTTTTAATGCGTTCTTCTTTAGGGATACTGGCGTGCGTCATGGAGGCTGGGTGATTGATCAACGATTCAACACCTCCTAAAGACTCAGCTAAGGAAAATAATTCAACACTTTCCATCAACGTGGTAGCCTTTTCAATGCTGTCATTTTTTAATGTGAATGACAACATGCCTCCGAAGTCGCGCATTTGTTTTTTAGCGATAGCATGATTAGGGTGATCAGCAAAACCGGGCCAATATACTTTCCCCACCTTTGGATGATTGCGCAGATGCTCGGCAATTTTTTTTCCATTATAACAATGCCGCTCCATTCTCAGATGTAAGGTCTTGATGCCTCGTAAAACCAGAAAGGAATCTTGCGGGCCAGGAACAGCTCCACACGAGTTAGCAATAAAAGCAAGGTCCTGAAATAATTTCTCGTCATTAACAATTAATGCACCCATAATCACATCGCTATGGCCACTCAGGTATTTTGTTACGGAGTGCATAACAATATCGGCACCCAATGCCAGGGGGTTTTGTAAATAGGGTGAGGCAAACGTATTATCTACGGCCACCAAAATATTATTCTTCTTAGCAAGGGTAGTTAATGCTTTAATATCAGTAATGCGCATCAAGGGGTTGGAGGGAGTCTCCAGCCACAACAATTTTGTTTTTTCGTTTAAGAATGGAGTAATATTATTAACATCCGTTAAGTCAATGAAGTGGAATTTGATTCCGAATTTTTCATAAATCTTTCTAAACATGCGATACGACCCGCCATACAAATCATTGCTGGTGATTACTTCATCGCCCGGTGCCAGTAGTTTTATAACGGCATCGGTAGCGCCCATGCCGGATGAAAAGCAAATACCGAACTTTCCATCTTCCAGTGCGGCAATACTTTTTTGTAATGCATTACGTGTAGGGTTTGCGCCACGAGCGTAGGCATACCCTTTGTGTTTGGCGGGAGATTCCTGCACATACGTTGAGGTTTGATAAATAGGAGTCATGATGGCTCCGGTACTTGGATCAGGCGTTACGCCTGCATGCACGGCTTTAGTTCCAAAATTCATATCAATCAGTTTTTTGCAATATTAATCAAACTCTCCTCAAACTGATAATTTCAAAAAAGTTGGGGTTGTTCTGATCAATTTATATCAAAAACGATTAGATGGACCTTAAATTCTTGTAGCTTTAAAATACCTCAAATTGTAACACTCTCCATCTAACTAATTATTATGAGTTCTAAAGTCTATTTCCTGGCTGGATTTCTGATTTTCTTTAATCTGATGGCTTATGGCCAGAATTCTGTAGGGATTGGTATCGTTAATCCAAACAAAAATGCTGTCTTGGAATTGGTTTCCCCGGGCAACAATCAGGGATTGCTGGTTCCGAAACTAACCACCGCACAACGAACTGCGCCTTCTTTCCTATCCTCTTTGACGACCAGTGAAAACGGACTATTGATTTTTGATCAGGATGAGGATAAATTTTATTTCTGGCAGGCCAATCAATGGCAACCTCTTAAAACAGGTCTTGAGTTAACAGCAGGAGATGGAATTACCATTGCAGGTAATACTGTATCAGCCATTCCTCAGGATTTGCAATTGGTGGGAAGCACCTTATCCATCACGAATAACACATCGGCCACACCCATAAACCTTTCCGCTTTTACAGGAGTAAACACAGACGACCAGGCATTATCTTTTAATGGGGCTACAGGGTTACTTTCGTTATCAACTTTGGGGGCACCCTCTACGGTAACCATTTCAGGTATTGTTCCAGGAGGAGCTGCCAGTGGAGACCTTTCGGGTACATTTCCTAATCCTTCAATTAATACGGGTGCCATAACAAGTGCGAAAATATTAGACGGAACAATTGCAACGGTAGATTTGGCTAACAGTTCTGTAACAGCAACAAAGTTGGTAAACACAGGAGTAACCTTAGGAGCATATGGTTCAGCTACACAGGTACCAACTTTTACGGTAGACTCCCAAGGAAGATTGATAACCGCTGGTAATACAACAATTGCTGGGGTTGCTCCAGGCGGAGCTGCTGCTGGCGATCTTTCAGGTAATTATCCTGCCCCAGTTATAAATACAAATGCAGTAACAAGCGCAAAGATTCTTGATGGTACTATAGCCACTGCAGATTTAGCCACTGACGCAGTGACAACCCTTAAAATTTTAGATGGAGCAATTACGAATACTAAACTTGCCAATACATCCGTAGTTGCGGGTGCTTATGGATCAGCAACACAGGTATCTAATTTTACAGTTGATGCACAAGGTAGATTAACGACAGCGGGCAATACAACGATTGCCGGTGTGGCACCGGGGGGAGCTGCCAGTGGAGATTTAGTAGGGACTTATCCTAATCCTGCAATTAATACAGATGCTGTAACAAGTACTAAAATATTAGATGGTACTATAGCAACAGTTGATTTAGCAAATGGTTCGGTAACTGCTACGAAGTTAGCTAACACAACAGTTACGTTGGGTACTTATGGTTCGGCTACCCAAGTGCCAACCTTTACTGTAGATGCTCAAGGCAGATTAACGGCTGCGAGTATTACTACAATTACTGGCGTAACACCCGGTGGTGCAGCAAGTGGTGATCTTACTGGAACTTATCCTAGTCCTGTAGTTGCAAACAATGCGATAACAACAATAAAAATTTTAGATGGAGCAATTACAAATACTAAACTTGCTAATACAGCTGTAGTTGCAGGTGCTTATGGATCGGCAACGCAGGTTCCTAATTTTACGGTTGATGCCCAAGGAAGAATTACTGTTGCGGGCAATACTGCAATATCAGGTGTTTTGCCAGGTGGTGCAGCAGGAGGTGACCTTATGGGAACCTATCCTAACCCAACCCTTGCAACAGGTGCTGGTAATAGTTTAGTTACGTCAATAAACAATGCGGCAACTACCGGAACTATAAATACAAATAGATTAAACACATCTGTAGTTCTTGATACAGAATCACCTGCTGCTGGAAATATTAGTGGGACTTTTACGGCTGGATTAAATCTGAATAATACAGCAGTTACTTCGGGTTCCTATGGCACTGCTACCCAAGTATCTCAATTTACAGTAGATGCACAAGGAAGGATTACGGGTGCGGTGAACGTTCCCATCAGTGTTGCTCCTTCAGGCGGTGCAGGAGGAGATTTGACAGGTACATATCCCAATCCTACAATTGCACCGGGGGTAATCGTTAATGCAGATATTAATGCAGCGGCAGCAATTGCCGTTTCGAAATTACAACCGGGCACCTTGGGACAAGTGCTTACAACCTCCGCTGGTCTGGTTCCACAATGGGCCGCACCTGGAGGAACATTGTTAATTCAAGCACCCGGAAATAATAATTTATTTGCTGGTAATCCAATTGGTACAGCACCAACAGGTATGGATAATTCATTTTATGGTTCATCTGCCGGAAGTTCAAATACATCTGGAAGTTATAATGTGTTTATGGGAACAAATGCTGGATATCGTACATCGACTGGAGGCTTAAATACAATAATTGGCTGGTATGCAGGGGCGGCAATAGCAACAGGTACCTTTAATGGGAATACTTTGATAGGGGCTCAAGCTGGAGAAGCCACAACAGGTGGACCTAATACTTTTTTAGGAGAGAAATCTGGGCAGGCCAATACAACGGGTACTGAAAATCTTTTTGCTGGAAACAGAGCTGGTATAACCAATACGATTGGGGGGCAGCATACCATACTTGGTTATTATGCTGATGTAAGTTCAGCCAATTTGCAGAATGCAACGGCCATAGGCTATAACACAGTCGTTAACGCAAGTAATAAAGTCCGCATTGGTAATGCTGCAGTCACTGTCATTGAAGGACAGGTTCCATTCACTAATGCATCAGATAGACGCTTTAAAAAAGATATTCAGAGAATAGACAATGGCTTAGATTTTATACTCAAACTAAAGCCTGTGAGCTATCGTATGAAAAATACAGATGACTCGAAACTAAACTGGGGCTTCATTGCTCAGGAAGTTGAAGAATTAGTAGGTGATCAAAATTCAATTCTTACAATTGGAGGTGATAATGATCGTACACTTGGTTTGCGCTATACTGATTTTGTGGCCCCATTAGTAAAGGCCGTGCAAGAGCAACAAAAAGAAATTAAAGATCTTGAATCTCAAATTACTGCAGACGAAAAGAAAATTGAAGAACTGGAAACATCTATCAAAGCATTAACATACAATAATAATCAGGTTTTGTCCATGCGTCAGGAGCTTGAAAATATTAAGAAAATGTTGGGAATGGAGGCGAATGCAAAAGGTAAGAAGTAGATTTTAGTAGATTTCATGTTACCTGAGGTCCCAATAAAAGATTAAGAATCATTATCTAGACTTATAAATTTTAGAGTCATGAAAATTTTTCAATTTACTATTTTATTAGGCTTTGTGACTTTTTATAGTCAGGCGCAGGTGGGTATTGGAACGGAAAATCCAAATCCTAAATCAGTTTTAGATTTGAAATCGCAAGGTAACAATCAAGGTTTTTTGGTGCCGAGATTAACTACCCTGCAACGTACAGCCACTTCCTTTACAAGCACGCTAACGGCAACGGAAAAGGGTCTTTTAATCTTCGATACCGATACTAATAAATTTTATTATTGGAATGGAACGGCCTGGACGGTTATTGAAGATAGTACTGGAACGGATAGTCAAACCCTTTCGTTTAATACGGCAACAGGTCTGTTAAGCATTACGGGGGGCAATAATGTAAATCTTTCCGGAACACCTCCGGGCGGAACAGCTGGTGGCGACTTAGCGGGTACGTACCCTAATCCAACAGTCAACAACAATACAATCACAACAGCTAAAATTTTAGATGGAACCTTAACCAATGCCGATATCAATAATGCTGCTGGAATTGCAATCACTAAAATTTCGGGCGGGACCAATGGACAAATTTTATTGACTTCAGGCACAACACCAATCTGGACAGCCATGCCACCACCAACAGGTGCAGCTGGTGGAGATTTATCGGGTACCTATCCCAGCCCAACCATAACTAATAATGCCATTACAACGGCAAAGATTTTAGACGGAACAATTGGTAGTGCCGATTTGGCCAATGCTGCAGTTACTGATATTAAGATTGCTACTGGGATTACTGCTTCCAAATTAACTGCTGGAACAGCTGGTCAAGTGTTAACAACACTTGCGGGAGTTCCAACTTGGTCAACACCAAGTGTTGGTGGAACAGTAACCAATATAGCAACCGGAACAGGCTTAGCCGGTGGGCCCATAACAACATCGGGAACCATAAGTTTGTCGAATACAACAGTAACGGCAGGCAATTATGGTTCACTAACACAAATACCCCAACTGACTATTGATGCACAAGGAAGAATAACAACTGCTGCTAATCTTGCTGTTGCAGGGTTTGCACCTATTGGTGCTGCAGGCGGTGATTTAACTGGTGCTTATCCTAATCCAACTGTAGCAAATAATGCAATTACATCAGCAAAAATACTTGACGGCACAGTATCAAGTGCTGACATAACAGACGGAACAATTGCAACTACTGATGTTGCGAATCTTGCCATCAATGATTCAAAAATTGCAACTGGAGTTGCTGTTAACAAATTGACTTCAGGAACACTTAATCAAGTGTTAACCACCACAGCAGGCGGAGCAGCCTGGGCAAACCTCCCAGCATCAGGGACTGTAACGAGTATTACTACAGGCACTGGATTAAATGGAGGGATAATCACAACCACAGGAACAATTTCTTTAGCAAATTCAGGTGTAACCGCGGGAACATACGGGTCTGCAACTCAGGTTCCGAATTTTATTGTTGATGCACAAGGAAGATTAACTGTAGCTGGCAATACAACAATTACCGGAACCCCGCCTGGTGGTGCGGCTGGTGGAGATTTGACTGGAACCTACCCAAATCCAACTGTAGCAAACAATGTAATTACTTCAGCAAAAATTTTAGATGGTACTATTTCCACAGCTGATATTGCTAATCTGGCAGTAAATGATTCTAAGATTGCGACAGGGTTTGCTATTAATAAACTTTCAGGTGGTACGAACGGACAGATATTAACTACTTCAGGAACGACACCCATTTGGGCCGCACCTGCGGATAATAGCGCCACGAACGAGTTGCAAAATATTGCCAATGTTTTGAATCAGGGAAATGATGCCGGAGGTCAAGCCGTAATCAACTTGAAAGCCGTTTCAATAAATACAGTTGCAACAACAGGCGCACTAAATGTAGTGGGTTCTCAATTTGTAGGATTTACTGCGGTGCCTACTACGGGGAATGTTTATAATATTGGCGCCTCCGATTATGTGGTGTATGGTGCACCTCAAATTGGCATTGCTTCAATGAGTGTATATCTTCCAAATGCTGATCTTAATAAAGGAAGAATTCTTATCATCAGAACATCAGGAAATACAGGTACTAAGAATGTCGTAAATGTTAGGCCATCAGGCTCAGATACATTAGATGGCGGTGTAGGCATTCAGTTGGATGCAACCATTACTAGGGTATACTCGATTATGGTCATTTCAGTAGGTAGCGAATGGCAAACACTATCAAAGTCAATCTATTAAAACAGTAATCATGAAGCAGAAAATTTTAATTATAGTCATTGGGATTTTCATAACCCTTCAAGGTTTATCGCAGGGCTTCTATAATAAAGGTTCCATCGTGAGCTTGTCGAATCAAGCAATTCTTAGCGTTCCTGATAGCCTGGTTAACACTGGAACTATTATCAATAATGGTGATCTTAGAATTTCAGGCGCGTGGATTAACCAAGGAATCTACGATGCTGCCGGAACGGGAAAAATAAATTTCGATAGCGACTTGCCTCAAACGATAAATCATAATAACCAGTCGTTTAACAAGCTGGTAATTAGTGGTACCGGTGAGAAGAACTTTTTGGCAAACATTACCATTGAGTCTGAACTCGATTTGCAAAGCAGCAATCTCAAATCAGCCAATGGTGCTAAAATTATTCTATTGGAAGGTTCAGTTGTAAATGGTGGTTCTGATGCATCACACGTAATTGGACCTGTAGAGAACCAAGGGTTAGGCAATTGGATTTTTCCTGTAGGAAATGGGACTACCTATTTGCCGGTTGAAATATCGCCAGGTACAGATGCAGCGGATCATGCAACGTTAACCCTCAATGAACTTACGTCAGGCAGTTTGACTGGCGATCAAGAGCTTACTGAACTCTCTTCTAAACGTTATTGGGACCTTTTACTTTCTCAAGGCACATTAACTAATCGAAAATTAAAATTGCCACTTTCTAATGAAGACGGTCTTACCAATAATCTGAGTTTATTAGTAGTAGCCGGAAGCGATGGTACAACTAGCGGATACTCAAGTTTTGGTCAATCTGATTTAACCGGAGATCTCACGTCAGGCTCCGTTACAAGCAAGGATGCATTAACACGTAAATATTATACAGTGGCTGCAGTTAGTGGCGAAACTAAAATTGAAGTGTTTAATGGTCTTTCAGTAAGTAACGATGGAAAGAATGATTTTCTGAGAATTAAAAATATTGAGTTGTACCCCAATAATAAAGTGGCAATTGTAAATCGCTGGGGCGATAAAGTCTTTGAGATAGAAGGCTACAATAATTCAATAG
>JAGPBO010000227.1 GCA_018063305.1 Cyclobacteriaceae bacterium | reverse complement strand
TATTTTACCAGAGTCAAAATATTTGATTCGGATGAAGCCGTCACACTTTGCACTACTTCTTCAATTTCCTTTCACCACACTAAATTTTTCTTCAATCGTATTACCTTGCTCATCCACTAAGGTTAGGGTATGTTGCCCGGCATCCGGGGTAACCGCAAGTCGGTGTGCTCCCTTGGTTACTCCCAGATACATTCCATCTAAATGCCAGAACACCGAAACGCCTGGCTGCCGATGAGCTACCTCAAATAATACGCTGCTTAATTGTCCGGTTAGTGTTTTGGGTATAAATATCTTTGCATTAGGTGTTGGATAAATTAAATCCATGGTTGATACCACAGCCGGATTCACACAATCCTTTCTAAAAGCAGGCAACGATTTATAACTCAGGTTTTTGGTTTTATAGTAGAACTCCTGAACGGGTGGCAATACAAACCACGAAACTGATTTCATATTACTGATCTCCTCGCAATTGGCATGCACCCGATACTTTCCATCCAACGAAAGATTTACTATGCGATGGTAACTACACGGTGAACTTTGTAATCCCGCCCAAGGGATTTTAATAATCTCTGTAGCCTCGCACCATTCCGTTGAACGCATCCCGCTTTTAGTACATGTTTCCACTTCCGTTAATTCACTCTGTGGTTCTTCAAACCAACTATTGCCTGGCAGTTGCGAGAAAATATCAAACATGATCGGAGATGCGGATTCCGTTCCGGTAAGTCCGGGCCTACCTTCACCATCCGCATTGCCAACCCACACGCCCACGGCATACTCACCATTTACCCCTACAGCCCAACCATCGCGAAGACCATGACTGGTTCCTGTTTTCCAAGCGATTTTTTTCGAACTGTTAAACATTCTCCAACCTGTTTCTTCCCCGGGCCGATAGACTTCCTTCAATACATCAAAGGTTAAGTAAATAGAAGCAGCGCTTAACCAAGAACTCTCTTCTGGATCTATTCTTTTAATGGAATCAGTTACCAAATAAACGGGTGAATGAAAATCTCCCTTATCGTATCGGTTCCTTCGGGGTACCTTAAAAAAATTATTAAGTGTGCGCGCCATAGAAGCATAGGCCCCTGTAATATCCCATAGCGTACCCTCGGCTCCACCCAGAATCAATGACAATCCATAATGATCGGGTGAATTGTTGAGCGTAGTAATCTTTATATTTTTCAACAGTTCATAAAATTTTTCATATCGAAAGTCTCTCAGCTCATAAACGGCCGGAATATTCAATGACCGAATCAACGCTTGATCAGCAGGTACAGCCCCATCGTGTTGCTTCGTAAAGTTTTTAGGAGAAAAACCATTGATGAGTGTAGGAATATCGGGTTGTAACGTATGCGGTAAGATTTTTCCTTCGTCTAATAAAGCAGCATACAAAAATGGTTTCAGTATACTCCCTGTGCTTCTGGGTGCCTGAATAATATCTACTTGCTCGCCATGTTCGCGTCCGGCTTCTGTATTACCTACGTACGCCAACACACGCCCGGTGTTAACTTCCATTACCAATGCCGCTGCGTTAAATACCTGGTTTCCCTTTAAGGTCTGATGATGTTCGGCTACAATCTGATTAACACGTTCTTGCATAGCAAGCGAAAGAGTTGATCGAATTTGGGTTTGAGCCCGTCCTTCTTTAATCGATCGAGCAAGTAAATGAAATGCACTTCGCGGAAGTGATAAAGGATTTTCAGGAATGATTTCAGAAACAGAAAGTTCAAACGTTAGCGCATCTATAACTCCTGCTTCCATCATGCGTTTTAATAATCGGTCGCGCTTCGTCTTTAACCGATCTCGGTTCCGTCCGGGATGAATAAGAGAAGGATTGTTTGGCAGCACCGCCAGCAGGGCGGCTTCTGACCAACTAAGTTCTGAGGCATCGCGACCAAAGTAACGCCAACAAGCAGCTTCAATCCCCACTACATTTCCACCAAAAGGAGCGTGCGCTGAATAGAGTGCAAGAATTTCGTCCTTGGAGTATCGCCACTCAAGACGCGTAGCAAGAATAACTTCAATAATTTTTTCAAAGAAGGTGCGTGATTTATCCTTTCGGGCCAGTCGAATTACTTGCATGGTGAGTGTACTTCCCCCGCTAATAATTTTTCCTGCTTTAATATTTTGTTGTGTGGCTCGTGCAAGCGATCGCATATCTACACCTACATGCTGATAAAATCGTTTATCCTCAAATAATACAATAGCTATCTTAAATTTTTCAGGAATGGCATTTCCTTCCGGGAACCGCCATTGTCCATCATTCGCAATCGTAGCGCCTAACAATTTACCATCACGATCTTCTAATACAGTCGAGTATGAATCCCCAAAAATTCTGTTGGGTAGGCAGAAATAATAACCTACGACAAGAAGAAACAGTGTCAGAAGGTAAAAACGATATCTGATAACGATTGCCTTCATCTATCATTCTCGCTTATACTTTCTACTTCACATTCAATCTAAACCACTCCGTTTCAGCGTGCGCAGGAGTTTCTTTCGTTATGCTCTCTGCTAACTTCTCGCGAGCCCGTTTCATGGCTGAGCTAACCATGGCATGTTCAATCATCTCGTCTTCTTTCATTCCCATTTTCTCCATCATGTTAACAATATTCTTAGCACCAAAAGCTTCAAAGCAAGGATCATCCAAAGAAGAACAAAACGTAATAGGGCATTGAGGAAACGTAGTATTCAGTTTTTGAACAACTAAATTTTCTTTAGCGGGTAGCGGATAATGTCCTTCGAAAAAGAATGAAGCTTTGTTATTCGTATTCAGCTTCTTGATTAAATCGATCATCGAAGATGAGCTTATTTGATTTGCATCGGCTAAAAAAACAACTTTATCCTGTTGTGGCGCTTCGCCTATCAAGTCAGGGCTAAGTTTATAGTAAGGTACTTTTGAGTCTAACAAAAATGATTCTATCTCGGTTTGAGTCTCTTCAAAAAAGCAAAAGACAATAGGAGTTTCGTTTTTGGTTATGACTTTAAGCGTTTCGGTGATCATACCTCGCCACGCCATAGGTTTCGTTTTCCAAACCCAATCGGAATAAACTGGCTTATCAGATTTAAGGAAAGAAAATAAGCTCATTACTTACTCAGTTTTTTAGTGTACTCCACTTCATCAAAGCCAAGTAAAATTACTTTCCCTTTATTTTCAATTAGCGGTCTTTTAATCACACTCGTTTTCGCCATCATCAGATCAATAGCTGCATTTTCTGAAGTAACTTTTTTTTGAATTGCCTCATCTAACTGTCGCCAGGTAGTACCGCGCTTGTTAACCAAACTCTCCCACCCTACCTGCTTACTCCATTTCGCCAGTTTGGCCTTAGTGATTCCTGATTTTTTATAATCATGGAACTCAAACTCAACGGCATGTTTCTTCAACCAGTCAACCGCAGACTTAACTGTGTTGCAATTTTTTATTCCGTATAAAATCATAAGGCAATAAGTTGGATTTCGTCAAAGTTAAAAACTTTGTAAATGAATATTCTCTCTCTACCTAAAAGAAATCATCGAGTAAGAATAAATGCGCCCCAGTAATAAGGATTAGGGTATTCCCTACGCAATTTCTTTTGTGCTGAGCGAAAAGAGGTGCGCATCTCATTCGTTTTTAACCACTGCGTATAAAAATCTACCATCAATTTTTGTGTAGCCTCATCATCCACTTTCCATAAACTCATAATCATATTTTGTGCCCCCGCCACGCGCAAAGCACGCTGTAATCCATACACACCTTCACCATGATTCATTTCACCCTTAGCCGTCTCGCATGCCGATAGTACAACTAACAAGGTAGAATCAAGGTTTAGGCTAATTACTTCAAAGGCCGTGAGTAATCCATCCTCAGTCACATGCTTGGAATCATTTACTCCTGCCAGTGCGATACCCGATCGGATCATCGTCTCGGCTAAAGAATATTGGTCTTTGTTTTCTCCGGGGTTAAAAAAACCATGACTTGCCAAATGGAGCACGGTGGGCTCGTCAAGATTTTTTAGGTTTTCTTCCGTTGCATCTTGTCCTTCAAATAATTGGGTTTGCCACTTAGCCATCGCCAATGTTTCGCTAAGAAGCTCAACTTCTTTTCCCGTACCCGGTAAGTCAGTAAATTTTCCTGTTACGTTTTCATCCGTTGAATATTGTGGTCGTCCGAAAAGGGCAGCCTGCTTATTCCCCTTCTTAGTTGAATTCGTGTGTGGATTCAAAATATCTTTTGTGTTTGTAACGACTACGAGATCGGTTTCGTCCAACACAAATCTTCCATTTCTGGGATTACGAAGGGTATTCAAATTAAGTTGATTATAGATTCCATCATTTGATAAATAAATCCGTTGTGGCATTTTATGTTTGGGCATGTGACTTCGAATGGAGTCTATAATAGGTTGCCAATAGGTTTTATAGCTCAACGTGTCTTCCATCTGAAGAGTGATGGAATTATAATAGTTCTTATAAAACTGTTTATCCAGATGTTTGGATTTTGTGCTCATAACTAAAGACATAACCGGTTGCTGTGTTGTTTCTGGCGTGATGATCAAAGCGCCATAAAGCAAACCATCCACCAGTCGAATAATTTCTACGGCAGCCTCTTTAGGTTTTAAAGATTTCTGTATTTGGCGCCAACTTACTTTTTCAAACTGAAACCCAGATCGGAAACTGCGCGAATTCTCTGCAAGCCATTTTTCATTTTCTTCAATCTTAACTTTTAAATTATTCAAATCCTTGGCAGGTATCTTTCCATCAACCAACCCTTGCGCTAAACGGTTTTTTCTTTCTTCCCACAGATTATAAATTTTAATTAATATCGTGTCTCCACTTTGCAAAATATTATTCTTCATACGTTTGCTGGCATTAAGAATAATTGCTTTGGTGGTTAGTTGCAAGTCGAACAGACGCCCTGGAATTTCTTTGTTAATATATGGCACGGCAGAATCTTGCAAAGGAATTAATCCTGAGATGCTTAACGCAAATGATTTGTAACTCTCAATAAACTCAAGTTGATTTTTATAAAAAGCCAGTTTTTCGTTATCACTTAGGTAAGTAAAGTCATGAACAATATCATCGAGTAAACCCCGAATTAAATCTGTATAAATAGAATCAGCTTGTGCATAGTCACCAGCCCAATGATAACTTTCGGCCAGATTAAACAATGTGGTTTTATAAAGGCTGGGCTGCAAAGCTTCTTTTGATCGCTGAATCCGTAGTGATTCATTCAGTAATACGATGGCCGAGTCGTATGATTCAAGAGCTAATTTTAAGGTGCCCAGGTTATTTAAGATAGCGGTGTGGAGATATGTATTTTTATAATTACTGGTAGCTATGTGATTAAGCGCCTCACTCCAATAATAATTAGCTGAATCATACTGCTCTTTACTATTATAAACACTCCCAAGGTTTTGCAGGGCATTAATCTGATCAAGTGGGCTGCCCTTATCTTTTATAATCCGATAATAAATCCACGCATATTTTGTTGCCTGATCAAGATCAAAAATTTCAATATTATAGGTGAGCAAATTATTAATTGTAGTCAGATAAGTAGCTAACGTCTCGTAATTATCCGGATACACTTCTTTCAACATCATTACCTGTTGCTCCAGTAATTCAATGGCCTGTTGAAGTTGACCTTTCTTGTAGTGGATTGTGGCATCCAGGTTATTCACTGAAATCTGTGCATCAAACAAGGCATAGATGGCCGTGTCATAATGAGCTTTGTTATCTTTAGCTATCGACCCCAAAACAAACCTTGCCCAATTCAAATAATATTCGGCACTATCATAGGTAGCCAACCCTACGTAGGTCTTAGATAATTCACCCAGAGACTCTACTTGATCCACATGAGGTAAACTGTA
>JAGPBO010000042.1 GCA_018063305.1 Cyclobacteriaceae bacterium | reverse complement strand
TTGTCACTCCAAATTTACCTCCCGAGAAGGTATTCGCTCCCCCAAATTCAAGGTTAAGTCCAAAGCGATCATTGAAGTAATACCGGCCACCAATTTGAGCGCCTAGTCCAACACTCGAACCATCATCCTCTGGATAGTCGTCCGATGAATTCCAAAAATAGAAGCCCAGATTTAGACCTGCGTAAAAGTCCCATTCTCTCGGGATTTCAAGCAAGCTATTAAAGTGGTAATTTCCATTTCCTGATATTCCAATTACGTTATGCTTATACTCGGTGTCTTCATAATCGTCATAGTGGTTTCTTATAGATAGTTCACCTCCTACCGAAATATCACGATGTACACCAACATCAAATCCTGCATATACCGGAATGCCCCAGGAAGAAAAGCCAAAGCCGGCATTAATTTGTGATTGGCCTTTCTGCAAAGCATATTGACCGAAAGAGAACGAGGTGATAAGGATAAATGAACCAATTAAAAGTATCTTTTTCATATGAGGTTTGTTTTACCCCGTAATGACCACAACCATGCCACATCAATACTTCCTGGTAAATGACAATGATGCTTGCTCCTATGTAGAAATTATTTCCCATCCATTGACGAAAGTTCTACACTAACCATCCAAAGTAAGTACCACATAAAAAAAATGCCTCTGCTTTTAACAGAGGCATTTATCAAGAAGTTTGGTTTTTTTAAATATCTCCTCTAACCGTTACATCTTTTGATTGACCGTTAATGGTAATCGTAACTACGCGATCGCATTCACCCATACCATAATCTATGGTAATCACTTTGTTATCGATACTTAACACCTTGGTACCCTCCACCGCAATAAATACCTTAGCACTGATAGCACACTCACGCTTGTAAACTAAAGCCTTTGTAATCTCCACTTGGTAGGTCTTTCCATTACGGTTTGTCCCAGCTGCGGTTCCATCTACAATCCACTGATCTTCCAGTGGATTATTGGCACGAATCCATTCGCGGGTGCGGTTTACTTCACGGGTGGCAAATGTCCCATCCTCCCAGGTAGCTTTTCCATTGTCGACCTCAATTAAAAATTTAGGATTTTCTTCCACGCTTCCTGTTACGTTAGTAACGGTGCGAACGCCTTCTATTTTAACACCGTTAATAAAGTAGTCTTGAAAAGTAGTGATGATTCTGGAATCAGGTAAAAACCGCTTCCCGGTAAACTCTACAATAATTTTTCCCTTCCGTACATTTCCCTTTGCATCTGTACATCCGTCACCAAAGTCAATAGTAATAAATCCATGGGGCGTGGTAGTCGAATTATTATCTGCAAAAAGAAAAGTTATCGTTGCACAATTAAACCTCATATCCACAGGCTTTATGCCCTGTCTTCCATAAGAAGATTCGCGTGCCCCGCTGGCCGTAGAGCCATCAGCAGCAACAGCTATCGTAGCCATATCATCGGCATCTTCAAAATAACTATCTGTAGTGGCCTCATTCTCTACATTTTGAGAATCTTCTGTATTGAATTTGACTGAATCATCCGTACACGAAGCCAAAAATACCAACGCGAATAGCGCTAAACTTGATAGACTTTTTACCAATAAGGTTTTCATAATAAATATGTTTTAGTTTTAATTCAGATGCTTAGAGCTAGAATCTATCACAAGGTTTAATCGAGTTTAAAAAATATTTTGTAATCCTATCTGCTAATTAAAAGATCCTTAGGCCAAGCCTATTTATTAAATTATTCAGCTAATTCGACTGTTTTTTTATACAGAACGTATTCAATTGGTAACTTTACGTTTATGAGACTTACTCTTTTCCTGATCCTTTTTTCAACTTCTTTAATAACTGCAGGCCAGGGGTCGCTTAAGATTGCGAAACTTAAATATAATGGCGGGGGCGATTGGTATGCCAACAAGACTGCCTTGCCCAACCTAATTGCCTTTTGCAATAAAGAGTTAGGCATGAACCTGAATGCTGAAGAAGCAATTGCCGAAGCCGGAAGTCCTGATTTATTCGATTATCCTTATCTCTACATGACGGGGCACGGCAATGTGGTTTTCTCTAACGAAGAAGCATCCAATCTCAGAAACTATCTTATTGGGGGCGGATTTCTGCATGTCGATGACAATTATGGATTAGATAAGTTCATTCGCATAGAATTGAAAAAAGTATTTCCTGAATTGGAACTTATAGAAGTCCCGTTTACACATCCTATCTATCATCAAAAATTCAATTTCCCCAACGGCCTTCCTAAAATTCATGAGCACGATGGAAAGCCCGCCCAAGGGTTTGGCTTATTTTATGAAGGCCGATTGGTAGTATTTTATTCTTATGAATGCGATTTGGGGAACGGTTGGGAAGACAGAAGAATTTATAACGACCCCGAAGAAAAGCGTCAGCAAGCCCTAAAAATGGGTGCAAACATCCTCGCCTACTGCTTTACAAGCAATTGATTTAAAGTGACTTAGAAAATATCTTGGTAAACTATTGACTTGTTTAACTAAATATTTAGTTTTACAACGTAATTAATAGTTATATGAAAGAACTAACCAAAGCCGAAGATCAAATCATGCAAGTGTTATGGACACTTGAAAAAGGATTTGTAAAAGACATTATCGATCAACTTCCCGAACCTAAGCCTGCTTACAACACGGTTTCAACCATTGTAAGAATTTTAGAAAAGAAAGGTTTTGTGGGCTATAAGGCGTTTGGCAAAACGCATGAATATTTTCCATTAGTGCCAAAAGAAAAATACACTCGCTTCTATTTGAACAACATGGTGACGGGTTACTTCAATGGATCGTTTCAAAATCTTGTTTCCTTTTTCGCTAAGGAAAATAGTTTAAAGGTTCAGGATATAGACCAATTGGTAAAGGAGCTTGAAAAAATCAAAATCAAAAAGCCATGAATGCAATCCTAAACTATTTGATTGAAGTAAACCTCGGGTTAGTTTTCTTCTATGCGATTTACTGGCTTGTGTTGCAAAATGAAAACCAGTTTGCTTTCAAGCGCACCTACTTGCTTGCCAGTCTGATTTCATCACTCTTGTTTCCGTTGTTCACTATTCAATCCACGACCTCGCTTATCCCATCACTAAGTAATACCGCGGCCATTCAATGGTTACCCGAAGTGGTTGTGTATGCCAATGGAACCACGCCCAATAGCACTACTCCAAACCAATACTGGGGTTGGCTCCCTATCATTTATATGCTGATTTCGATTGTAGCCATGCTATTTTTTGTGATCCGAATTATTTCTATAATCCGGCTTTTTGCAAACTCCCAACACTATTCGTGGAAACATTATACCATCGTTGAGTCACAAAACGTGACTGGCGTATTTTCATTTTTCAAGTATATCTTTTTAAGCCCCAAGGAAGAACTGAGTACCGAAGAGAAGAGTGAAATATTAAGACACGAAGAAGTGCATATTGAAAGAATGCATTCTATTGATATTCTTCTGATTCAGTTACTCGGTATTGTATTTTGGTTTAATCCGATTATCCGGAGTTATAAAAAATCCCTTGTTCAGGTTCATGAATTTGAAGCCGATGCGCGCTCGGTGGTAGGTCATGATGTGGACTTGTATTGCAGCCTGCTGGCGAAGGTCGCTTTACAAAACAATGGGTATGTGCTTGCCAATCATTTTACTAATTCATTAACCTTAAAACGCATTGCTATGATGAAAACCGTAAGAACGAAAATAAAAAACTGGAAGGTACTCGCTATGGCATTAACCCTTCCCCTATTCTTTTTTGTAGTGGCTTGTCAGGATCAGATTGCCGACATTCAGGAAATTGGCAAAAACTCATCCATGGCTCTTGAGTATCCAAAAGAAGTTCAAACAGAATTGGAGAAAATGAAAATAGAAACGCCTGCCTCAGAATTTATTGTAGTCGAAATGAATGAGAATGGTCGGCTGATTATGGAAAAGTTAGAATCTGAAAGAACTCCTGAAAACGATATTCTAAGAATGTCAGTCATTTCTGCGGTTGGCCACGAAAATAAATTTGTAATTATTGCACAGGGCAAGGATACCGACATGCTTTCAGATATTACAAAATCGGAAGATGAAGTATTTACAATTGTTGAAGAATCGGCACAGCCAACCGGAGGCATAACTCAGTACTTTGCCTTTATTGCTGATAATTTAAAGTACCCCAAAGAGGCAATAGACAAAAAGATTCAGGGACGAGTAATGGCAGAGTTTGTAGTAGGCACTGACGGAACTTTATCTAATATTAAAATTATGAAAGGAATAGGATACGGTTGTGATGAGGAAGCCTTGCGTGTCCTCAATTTAAATTACAAGTGGATTCCAGGAAAGCAACGGGGAAAAGCTGTTAAGCAGAAACTTGTAATTCCTATTGCGTTTGCCTTAGATAAAGAAGCCTCACCGATTACACCTTCTATAACACCGGTTGATGATAAACTAATGAGCGTTGCAGGTAACGTAATTACAGAAAGTGGGAAGAGGTATATGCAAGGTCAGGCAATTGATAAATCTGGCAATCCAATTCCCGGAATCAATGTAGTAATAGCAGGTACAAACCAAGGAACAGTAACGGACGCAAACGGAATTTATAAGCTTAAATTAAATCAATCCTCCGGTAAGCTGGTGTTCTCATTCATAGGGTATAAAACTCAAGAATTAAGCTTCTAAAAAATAGAGCAGGCTGTTGGGATGAACAGCCTGCTTCTACTTTCAAATATCTCCCATTACCTCTGCCAACTTCTTCTCTAAGGCAGCTCCGCGTAAATCCTTGGCAATAATTTTTCCTTGCGGATCTATTAAGACAGAAAATGGAATAGCATTGATGTTATAATCTTTTGCAGCTTGCGATTCAAAATATTTCAGGTCACTAACCTGCGTCCAGACCAGACCGTCCTCGGCAATAGCCTTCACCCAGTCTTCTTTGGTACGATCAAGAGATACGCCAAAGACTTCAAAGCCCTTTTCCTTAAATTTGTGATAAGCCTTTACCACATTAGGATTTTCTCTGCGACATGGGCCACACCACTTCGCCCAAAAATCGATGAGCACATATTTTCCGCGTAAAGAAGATAGTTTAACTAATTGACCCTCGGGATTCGGTAATTCAATTTCGGGTGCTATTTGACCTATAGCGGTAACCTTCATTTTCTCCACCTGCTCCGTGAAATCCTTCGTGTAGTGCGAATCCGGCCATTCTTTTTTAAACTTTTCTGCCGAGCTTAAATACAAGTCAAAATAACGGTCCTTATCTAACAAATTATTTTGTTGCAAAAGATTGAGCAGGCCGAGCGAAGCCGGTTGATCTTTTAACATAGCGGCCACCTGATCGTATCCTTTGTTAAGTAATTCCATATAAGCATCCTGTAATTCGCTAATGCGTTGGGTATCCTGGTTGGCTGATGCCGTAGAGAATTCTGCCTCTAATCGCTGAATGGCTGGAGATCCCTGCGACCTCATCATCACATTTTGTACCTCTTTAATAAGATCATGGTCGGGTGATCCCTTAATTTCCGCAATAGCCACCGGATCATTTCCATCAGTAATAATCTCCAAATCGCTCTTATTCAAAATGAAAGGCACACGCTGACGATCATAAAAATTGAGTTGATAATAGCCTGGCTCTGTAATGCGTAATTTCCTTTCGAAGGTACTGTCACTCCTTAATTTTATGGTGTCAATTTTTCCTGAACCATCCGATTTAATTTCCTGAATTGAAATTTGACCTGATAACGGGAAACGTACTTTACCTCGAATCGTTACATCCCACCCGGGTTGTTGTGGTTTGCTGCAGCTTACAGCAGCCATTGACACAATAATCAATCCGATAAATAATTTGTTTTTGCTTCTCATATTTTAGTTACTCATTTTCTTAATTAGTAATTCAGTTGCCAACTTTGGGTCTGCCTTACCCTTAGACCGTTTCATTACCTCGCCCATAAACATAGTAAGAATAGCAGTCTTTCCCTTCTTATATTCTGATACCTTTAACGGAAACTCTGCTATGACTTGTTCCACCACGAGTGAAATAGAATCTGAATTACTATCCTGCATCAAATTTAATTTCTGTGCCAACGCTAATGGAGCCTCCTGCTGATGCTTTACTAATTCTGGAAATAGTTTTTGAGAAGCTACCGCAAAATTCAGTTTCCCTGTGTCTATCAATGTTATAACCTCCGCCAAGACACTCGCCTTTACGGGTAACTGATTTATCTCCTGCTTATGTTCGTTTAAATAAGACTTTACCGGCCCCATCAACCAGTTACTGGCAGCTTTATAATTTTTTGTATGGGTACAAATTTCTTCAAAGTAAATGGCCATTTCTTTGCTGTCTGTTAGCACCAGAGCATCATACGGAGGAAGTTTATAGATGGATATAAACTTTTGTTGTAATTCACGTGGCAATTGAGGCATCGATTCTTTAATAGTCGCTAGCCACTCTTCCGAAACTTCTAACGGACTAAGATCGGGATCAGGAAAATAACGATAGTCGTTGAGTTCTTCCTTCGTGCGCATGCTATGCGTTAAGCCTGTGTTGGCATCAAACGTACGCGTTTCTGATACAATGGCTTCTCCACTTTCTACTCGTGCAATCTGGCGATCCACTTCATGATCAATTGCACGCTGCACATTTCGGATGGAGTTCATGTTTTTTACCTCCACCTTTTTACCATACTCCTTTGCATCATTTAGCATAATAGAAACATTGGCATCGCAACGCATGGAGCCTTCTTCCATATTTCCATCACAGATCTCGAGGTAGCGAACCAGTTTCCTGATTTCAGTAAGCAGTGCATAAGCTTCTTCTGAACTTCGAATGGCCGGCTCTGTTACAATTTCAATTAGTGGCACGCCCGAACGATTAAAATCAACCAAAGTATCGCTTTCATTTTCGAGGTGAATGGATTTACCAGCATCTTCTTCAATATGAATACGATTCAATGGAATATTTGAGTCACCAGATTTTGTGGTGATTGTAATATAACCACCTACACAAATTGGTGTGCGGTCTTGCGTAAGCTGATAACCTTTTGGAAGATCAGGATAAAAATAATTTTTGCGATCAAAAATTTGCCAGCGCGAAATTTCAGAATGACAAGCCAATCCCATTTTAATAGCATGCTCAACAACTTTTTTATTGAGCTTAGGCAACGTGCCCGGATGTGCCAGCGTGATCGCACTTAAATTTGTATTGGGTGGACTGCCATACAAAGTTGAATCTCCGTTGTAGATTTTACTTTTAGTCAGAAGTTGTGCGTGAACCTCCAGACCAATGACTACGGTATATTTATTGCGCGGTGATGCCATTAGTCTTTTGAAGGCCGATTTTTCTTAAGTTCTTCGAGGTCGCGTTTATCAATATCTCTCGAAAGTGCCTCCTTGTTTTTTAAGAGATCGTTAAATGAGATGATTTTAATCCTGTTACCATCCAAAACAACTTGAGTGGCAGACTTATCACATTCCGAAAATGATGTGAGCCCGGAAATTTGAGGTAAAAATTCTACTTTAAAAGCATTGAAAGGTATTCGTAAATAAGTTTTTTTTGAATCAAAAACCAGGCTCTTTAACTCTTTGGTTTCAATCTTCAATTCGTCTAATGCCCTAACTAATCTTAAATAGTTTTCAACAGTAGGCTTATACCAAAAATCTATATCATGGGTAATTTCAGGTCTGCCTGGATAGCCTGCTCCAGAAATTCTTTGGAAGCCATAAAAACCAACTGCTACACCTCCAATCAGTAAATACTCTACCTCTTGATTGTTTAGAGCAAAACAAGTTTTTTTCAGAGAATCCCGTATCTCGTTACTAATCATTGCCCCTTGAACTTCAATTCAATCCAGTCAATATTATTCTTGACACTCGTATTAATGCCATCCATTTTTAAAGCAGTATAAAAATCCAACAGGTTGAGGCATTGAATAAGGCTTTCAACGGGAGAATACTCTACTTCCGCTTCATCACTTTTCATTTCTTCAATTGAAGAGTAAACGTTAACCTTCATTCGACTGAATTTTATTCAACAATTTACGTGATTTTTCCAAGACAGAATTCAAACCTTCCAGTTTTTTACCACCCGCTGTAGCAAAGAATGGTTGCCCACCGCCACCACCATCAATTTCTTTGGCTAATTCTTTTACAAGATTGCCTGCATGAAATTTATTGGTTGCCGCTAATTTTTCGCCAATCATTACCGTAACCTGTGGCTTTCCATCCACATCAGCGGCCAACACTAACAGCAAATCATCAAACTGATTCCTTAATGCATAAGCAATATTTTTAAGCACATCAGCATTGGGCACATTCACACGCTCAGCAATATATGTAACACCATTTTGCTGTAAAGCTTTTCCAGCAAGTTCATCTTTCGTCACATTTGCCTGTTGTTGATACAACACTTCCAGTTTCTTTTCAAGCGCGTGTTTTTCTTCCACCAGGCTTTGAGCCGATTCAGTAATATCTTTGGGATTCTTTAAAATCGTTTTTATCTGACCAAGCAGAGCAAGCTGTTCGTTTACATAATCATAAGCACCTTCACCGGTAACCGCTTCAATTCTGCGAACTCCGGCTGCTACTGAACTTTCAGTAATAATCTTTAATAACCCAATTGTTCCAGTTGCGGCTGCATGTGTACCGCCACACAATTCAACAGAAAAGGTTGGATCGAATGTAATCACACGCACAAACTCACCATACTTTTCACCAAACAAGGCCATAGCGCCAAAACTCTTGGCTTGTGCAATGGGTACGTTTCGCTTTTCATCCAACTGAATATTCTCGCGAATCTTTTGATTTACAATCGCTTCAACTTTCGAAATCTCTTCGGGAGTCATGGCAGCAAAGTGTGAAAAGTCAAAACGCAAAATCTTTTCATTAACCAGCGATCCTTTTTGCTCCACATGCTTTCCTAACACCTGACGAAGTGCAGCATGCAGCAAGTGGGTTGCTGAGTGATTACTGGTAGTGCGGGTTCTTTTGCTTTTATCTACAACGGCATGAAAAATACCTGAAAGACTTTCTGGAAGTTTATCGGCATAATGAACGATTAGCTCGCTTTCCTTTTTTGTATCGGTAATGAAAATCTTTTCGTTCGCATTTTCTATAAAGCCGGTGTCCCCTACCTGACCACCACTTTCGGCATAGAAAGGTGTTTTATCAAATACGAGTTGAAAGAGTTCTTTACTCTTTTGTTTGAGCTTACGGTACTTAACAATTTTAGAATCTGTTTCTGTTTGATCGTAACCAACAAACTCTGGATTGATATCTTCTCCTATTACAATCCAATCTCCGGTTTCTTTTGTTGCATCAACTTTAGATCGGGCCTTTTGCTTAGCCATCTCTTCCTGAAAACCTATCTCATCAACAGAAAACCCACGCTCACGCGCAATCAGCGAAGTTAAGTCGAATGGAAAACCAAAGGTGTCGTAAAGTTCAAAGGCTTCAGAGCCCGATATACTTTTATCAAAATTTTCAATTCGTTTCAATCCTCTTTCTAAAGTTCTCAAAAAAGATATCTCTTCTTCCTGCACTACGCGAGTTACATAATCTTGTTGTTGATTTAATTCGGGAAATACATCCCTTAATTGATTCGCTAATAAAAATACAAGCCGATGTATAAAGGGCTCTTTAAAATTCAAATACGAAAATCCATAGCGAACCGCTCTTCTTAAAATTCTTCGAATCACATAACCGGCTCCCGTATTACTTGGCAACTGACCATCCGCAATAGCGAATGACACGGCACGTATATGGTCGACCATAACCCGAATAGCCACATCAATCTTTACATCATCTCCATACTTAACATTAGCATGAATGGAGATAAACTGAATGAGGGGACTGAATACATCGGTATCATAATTAGATGTCTTACCTTGAATAGCCATGCACAAACGTTCGAAGCCCATGCCGGTGTCCACATGTTTATCGGGCAATGTTTCTAACGCACCTGATGCTAATCTGTTAAATTGAATAAATACCAAATTCCAGATTTCAACTACCTGCGGATGATCGCTATTCACCAAATCCTTACCTGGCACTTTCTCAACCTCAGCATCCGATCGTAAGTCAATATGAATTTCAGAACACGGGCCACACGGCCCTTGCTCACCCATCTCCCAAAAATTATCTTTCTTACTTCCGTGAATGATGCGGTCTTCTGCTACAACTTGCTTCCACAAATCTTTTGCTTCTTCATCTACCGGAAGGTTATCATTTTTATCGCCACCAAAAACAGTTACATACAATCTGTCTTTCGGAAGTCCATAGACTTCAGTTAATAATTCCCACGCCCAAGCAATGGCTTCCTTCTTAAAGTAATCACCAAAACTCCAGTTGCCCAGCATCTCGAACATGGTGTGGTGATAGGTATCTAAGCCAACATCTTCCAAGTCGTTATGCTTGCCGCTTACGCGAAGACATTTTTGAGTATCGGCAATGCGCTTATATGAGGAGACCGAATTACCCAAAAAGTAGTCTTTGAACTGAACCATACCTGAGTTAGTAAAGAGCAGCGAAGGGTCGTTTTTCAACACCAAAGGAGCTGAGGGTACTATTTTATGACCTTTATTTTCAAAAAAATCAAGAAATTTGCGTCTAATTGTAGCTGAATCCATTAATTCTAAGGCCATTTTAACTTTTTACACCAAGGTTTTTATCTATATTTATGGGTTCAAACCCAGATAAACAGCAAAATTAATCCCATTGGGATCAATATGAAAGGAAACAGTGAAATTCGATTTGTGTCTTTTGATTGTTTTAGTGGGTCAGAATTGAACGTGTTTATGAAGTAATGTCTACAAGCAAGTTTAACTATAACCCCAAAACCTTACGCTATGAGCGCGTGAAGATTTCTGTCTTCAATGTGCTGATTACTGCTATTGGATATCTCACCTTTGGAGTTATTTTTTTCATTGGATTAGTGCTGCTTCAGAATCTGATCATTGAAACACCCTCTGAAAAAAAATTAAGAGCCGAAAATAAAGCGTTGGATCGACACAAAATATTGCTAACAGCACAACTCACAGAATCCAATCGGCAACTGTCAGAATTAAAAACAAAAGATGTTGCTCTTTATCAAAAATTATTTGAAACAAATATCTCAGAAGAAACAACACCAGTTTACCCGGAGCGCGAAGAGCTATTACTGGCGGGTTCGGGTGATTTTGATGAGTCGGTCGATCAATTAAGCCAGCGTTTCTCAGAATTAATAAACTCTGCTAAAAAAAGCAGTTATTCATTTCAGTCAAAAACCCATCTGGAGAAAAAAGACTTAAACTACCTCACAAACATTCCATCCATTACACCCGTGGAAAATTTTGAGATGAATAAACTGGTTTCAGGATATGGCATTCGCATCAATCCTTTTCATAAAGGAAATTACCACCATGACGGTGTTGATATTGCCTCTGCGCGCGGCACAGTGGTAAGAACAACAGCTGAAGGTCAGGTTTCAATCGTAAAGAGAAGTGATCTGGTTGCCGGCTACGGAAACTACATTGAGGTTGACCATGGGGATGGATACATTACCCGATATAGTCATTTGGAAGAGATTGTAGTCAGACAGGGTCAAACGGTTAAGAAAGGTCAGTCGATTGGTATTGTTGGTTCCAGCGGGGGATCCATTGCCCCGCACCTTCACTATGAAGTAATTAAAGAGGGTGTGAATTTAAATCCAATAAATTTTTTCATGGAAGGCATTGCCTCCGATCAATACGAAGTATTGGTGAACATCAGCAAAAAACAAAATCAATCACTTGATTAATGGCTAAGGTGCGATATTCATATAATGAAGAAACCTGCCGCTATGAACCTGTGGTAATCTCCCCCAAGGTAGCAGGACGCAGAATTCTTATTTTTCTGGGGATATCTTTCCTGATAGGAGTAGCGGGTTTGATTTATTTAAATACGCAGTATCCACTTATTGATGAAATCTTACAAGCTAGTAAGAATGAAAAATTAAAGACCGAATGGAAAGTTCTTTACAAACAATTGGAACGCACCTCCACGCAACTCAGTACCCTGGAACAAAATGACGATAATAATTACCGGGTAATCCTGGATTTGGAGCCGCTTGCCGAATCGCAACGGGAAGCCGGTGTGGGTGGTCGCGAAAAGGAAAGTGAATCTATTCCTTACCCATTAATCCGTACTGCTTACCTGCAAGCAGAAAAAATTAAGAACCGTCTCGACATTGAAGCTCAATCCCTTCAACAATTAATGAACGAGCTATCCCGTAAAGAAAGGATGTGGGCTTCCAGACCAGCTATACAACCGGTTAGCAACAAAGATTTAATTCATCTACATACTATATTCGGTTTACGATTACACCCGTTACTTGGTTATGTAAGACCCCATAAGGGACTTGACTTTACCGCGCCAGCCGGAAGTCCCGTATATGCTACGGGTGATGGCCGTGTTGAAGTTGCGCAGTTTTCAACTTCGTATGGAAATGTGGTTTACATCGACCATGGCTATCAATTCCAAACAAGATATGCACACATGACTAAATTTATTGTAACCAAGGGACAGCGTGTAAAACGCGGTCAGGTTATTGGTTATGTGGGAAACACCGGTTTATCTGTTGCAGCCCACCTTCATTATGAAGTTCTCTATAAAAACGATGCCACTAATCCAATCAACTTCTTTCAACGTGACCTTAATAATAAGGAATATGAGAAATTGATTGCGGTGGGTAGCAGGTCTGCCATCTCATTGGATTAATTCATTTCTTCTTTCCACTTTAGGCGCTTCTCATTTTCTTTGCCGCTATTAATCTATAATCGTATGATAAAATACTGTCTTTTCCTTCTCCTTATAACCGAGGTGGCTCTATCCCAAGCACCAAAAGACACCATCACCGTAATTGGTGTGGGTGATATTATGATGGGCAGCAATTATCCCAAGGAAGTACTCCCTCCTAATCAAGGCCGGGATTTGATGAAAGAAGTTAGTGCTATATTATCGGGTGCTGATGTTACGATGGGCAATCTCGAGGGAGTATTGCTGGATAGTGGAGGAACCGCTAAAACCTGTCGTGATCCGAAAGTTTGTTATGTATTCAGAACTCCCGTGAGTCATGTGCAAAATCTGGTTAATGCTGGTTTTGATATAATGAGTCTGGCCAACAACCATGCAGGTGATTTTGGAGAGATGGGAAGAAGAAGTAGCATGAAGACTCTGGACGCAGCAGGTATCCATTATGCCGGACAGCTTACCAAACCCTATACGATCTTTGAAAAAGACGGAATCCGATACGGGTTTACTGCCTTTGCACCCAATAGCGGGTGTCTAAATATTAATGACTTGCCTGAAGCCAAAAAAATTGTGGCCCATTTAGATTCCCTGACTGATATTGTAATTGTATCCTTCCATGGTGGTGCCGAAGGTCCACAGTATCAGCATGTGCCACGCAAGCATGAAATGTTTCATGGGGAAGACCGGGGCGATGTGTATGAATTCTCGCATGCACTTATTGATGCAGGTGCAGATATTATCTTTGGGCATGGGCCTCATGTAACCCGGGCAGTTGAAGTCTATAAAGAAAAATTTATTGCTTATAGCCTGGGGAATTTTTGTACTTACGGAGGCATTAATGTATCCGGTATCAATGGCTGGTCGCCAATCATTAAAGTTTATACAAATAATAAGGGTAATTTTTTAAAGGCCCAAATCATTTCAACGATACAAACAGCCCGATCAAATGTAAAGATTGATTCACAAAAGCAAGTTTTAAAGCGAATTAGGGAGTTAACCACTGAGGATTTTCCTGAATGTCCATTGACAATTGATGATTTGGGGTGGGTTTACTATTCCACAAATTGATGTGAATAGGTTGTCGATAAAATAAATTACCAACGTTGTTTCAGGTTTAAAGAATTGTTACTTTGCAGGAAGATCGTTTAAAAAAGCGATTGATATCAGGCCTCACTGTCCCTCATGGCGTATAAAGAAAAAGAAATTGAGAAGATATATTATTCGATCGGTGAAGTAGCCGAGATGTTTAATGTAGCCCCCTCCCTTATACGCTTTTGGGAGTCTGAATTTGATCTTATCCAACCTAAGAAGAATCGCAAAGGCAATCGTCAGTTTACCAAAGATGACATTGATCATGTTCGTACGATTTATCATCTCGTTAAGGAAAAGGGTTTTACCCTTCAAGGCGCTAAAGAGATGTTGAAGAACGATGGTCAATCCGTTCGCGATAAAATGGATCTCATGGACTCATTGAAGAAGGTTCGTCAGTTTCTCGTTCAAATCCGCGAAAAACTTTAATACAATTTTCAGATTATTTATTTAAGATTCTTTAAATTCCGAATTCTCTATTGGAATTTATGGATCAAGAACGCCTCTCTTTTATAGCCTTACACCTTACGCCCGGCATTGGTGATTTTTTACTAAAGCAATTGGTAAGCTATTGTGGCTCTGCTCACGATGTATTCCAAACCTCAAAAGGAAAGCTGCTCAAAATACCCGGTATTGGTGAGGTGTCTTCAAACGCTATAAGAAACGGAGATACCTTCAGGGAGGCAGAAAAAGAATTAACAAAAGCGGAGAAAGAAGACACTGAAATATTACTCTATACAGATAAAAAATTTCCACACAGGCTAAAGGCGATTGAAGATGCCCCGGCCCTACTCTATTATAAGGGAAATCAAAATCTTAATACCCCAAAAACGGTTGGTATTGTTGGAACCCGTCAGGCCACAGAATATGGAAAAGAAATAGTTGATAAAATCTGTAAAGATCTAGTACCCCATCATGCATTAATTGTAAGCGGGCTTGCCTATGGTATCGACATTCAGGCACACAAATATGCTTTGCAATACGGATTGCCTACGCTCGGAATAATGGGTAGCGGAATGGACATCATTTACCCCGCTGTACATAAAGATACCGCTAAGAAAATGATCAACCAGGGCGGGCTTATCACAGAAAATAAATTTGGCACAAAGCCCGATGCCCATAATTTTCCGGCACGTAATCGAATTATTGCCGGCTTATGCGATGCGTTGATTGTGGTTGAAGCCGCTGAAAAAGGGGGTGCGTTAATCACCGCTGATATCGCTAACACCTACAACAAAGATGTATTTGCTGTTCCTGGAAACCTCGGACAAACATATTCAGATGGATGCAACAAACTGATTAAAATCAATAAAGCCAACTTATTCACCTCCGTAAAAGATTTGGAATACATTATGAACTGGTCTGCACCGGTTGATGGTATGCAAACTTCGTTGGAGCTTACCCTTTTCGAACCCGAAGAACAAAGAGTACTGGCGATATTAAAAGAAAGAAATGCTCCAGTAATGATTGATGAGCTTAGCTTTAAATCTGAGTTACCACCCAGCCAATTAGCTTCACTCCTGCTCACACTGGAATTCAAAAATGCGGTTAAGTCTTTACCGGGTAAAATGTATACGTTGAGATAATTAACAGTTGATAATTTATAATTGACAATTAACAATGCCTATGACACTGCATTATGCTTAATTCAATGTGGAAAAATTTCTCCTGCCAACATCATTGCCTTGTCAAATTCTACATCATTCAAAACCGGAGCCATGTCTTTAGATTTAAGAAACTCCAAAATGGTTTCCGTTGCCATATTGCCCACCAATTCATCTTTAGCCATGGGGCAACCTCCAAATCCTCTTATTGCGCCATCAAATCGCTGACAACCTGAATTAAATGCAGCTTCAATTTTTTCGAGACGCGTAGCAGGCGTTGAGTGTAGGTGTGCACCAAATTCTATTTTAAGAAACTTGCTCGTAAGATTAGTAAAGAGATATTCAATCTGATTGGGTTGAGATACCCCAATAGTATCCGCTAACGAAATGATTTCAACATCCAGCGTAGCCAGGATGTCTGTAAATTTTTCTACCACTTCAATATCATAAGGATCGCCATAAGGATTTCCAAAACCCATGCTTATGTAAACCACTTGTTTTTTATTATGCTTCTTACATAGTTCTTGAATTTCATTGACTGTCTGTAATGCCTCTGTGATTGACTTATTTGTATTTCGTTGTTGAAAAGTCTCTGAAATGGAGAGTGGAAAACCCAAAAACTGTATATGATCAAACGAACAAGCTGTTTCCGCACCGCGCGTATTGGCTACAATCGCCAGCAGCTTTGTATGCGTGGTAGAAAGATCCAATTGATCAAGTACCTCGGTTGTATCTCGCATTTGTGGTATCGCCTTGGGCGAAACAAAACTTCCAAAATCAAGCGTATCAAAGCCAACCTTGAGCAGCTGATTGATGTATGCAGCTTTTCTTTCGGTAGGAATAAATAATTCCAACCCTTGCATCGCATCTCGCGGACATTCAATAATCTTCATTAAACAAAAATAGGTAACTCAGCATCAAGGAAAAATACGGGCAATAATCGCCTATTTCGGCCACTTAACTGAAAATTACCTTCAATCTTCCCTGTAGATGAATTAACTTGTCGAGAGAATAAACTTTACACATGCCATTACCATCTTTTGGTGGTCCTTTGGGTTATAAAAGGGCTGCACATTTATTGCATCGGGCTACTTACGGCCCTACTAAATTGCAAATCGATTCATTTGCCACGCTTACAGCAAGTCAGGCTATTCCGCTTCTTTTTCAACAACCTTTACCTGATCCGATATTACCCATAGATCCAGAAACCGGAACAGAATGGGTACTTACCGGAACAACTGATGCGAATAGTGGCGACAGTGACCTACAAGAGTTTTTCAAAGGATGGTTTATCAGTCAGATGATGGGAACGGGTATACCGCCCAGTAACTATCTGGCCTATGCCACCCGCGAAAAAATTGTTTTCTTCCTACATTCCGTTTTCACCACCATTCAATCGAAAGTTGATAATAGCCGTTCGCTTTACTTTCAGAATCAACTCTACAGGAAGTTTGCTTTTGATAAAATACTCCCTATAGAATTCAATATCAAAACTCTTATTAAAAAAGTTAGTATCGATAATGCTATGCTTCGATTGCTCGATGGCAACCAGAACGTAAATGGAAGTGTCAATGAAAATTATGGACGTGAGTTGCAGGAGTTATATACCATTGGGCGTGGATTAGAGGGTACGCTACCTCCCGCCACTATTCCCGGAGACTATTTTAACTACACCGAACAAGATGTGCGCGCGGCCGCCCGGGTTTTATCGGGTTGGGAATTGGATACAACCTTTACAACTTTTGATCCGGATGTAACTTTATATCTTACCGGAACAACGCAATTACCAAGAGGCAAAGTAAGGGGCAGCGTAACCAATGCCAACGCGCATGATAATACGGTTAAACAATTCAGTGACCGATATGGCAATGCCACCATTCAACCAGACCCCGCGCTTTTAGCTGGCACAAATGCAACGGAAGCCAGCGCGCAAGATGAAATCGATCAACTTATTGACCTTATCTATTCTAAACCTGAAACAGCCCGTAACTTTTGCCGCAGAATTTATCGGTACTATGTCTACCACGAAATAACACAAGCCATTGACGATACCATCATCGCTGAGATGGCCAATACATTTTCTGCCAGTGGATACAAACTTCAACCGGTGTTGGAAGATCTTTTTCAAAGTCAGCATTTTTATGATGCCGCAGCGGGTGTAAATGATGATGCTTTTGGAGGAATTATAAAATCTCCACTCGATCTTCTGGTGGGTACCTTCAGGATTTTCAATATACAATTACCCGATCCGGTGGCTTCGGCTGCCACCTTTTATGAAAGAACCGGTGAACTGATTAGAGATCTGGAAGACATGGGCATGCATTTTTACGAGCCTTATGATGTGGCCGGGTATGATGCCTACCATCAATTCCCAATCTATCACCGCAGTTGGATCTCGACTAACTATTTGATTCGCAGGTATGAATTTATTCGAAAGATAATTTCAGACAACCAAGCTATGCCAGGAGCATTAAAAGTTGATGTTGTTGCGTTCGTGCAAACAAACATTAGCAATGCTACCGCATCCAATGCGCAAGCACTTATCATGGAACTGGCTAAATATTTTCTTCCGGTACCGGATAACCTGACTTTCGACCCAGCCCTGGATGATGCCTCCGGACTTACGGCTGAGCGCATGAATTATTTTCTGACCGCATTTTTGAAGGCACCACAAATCGATGCCGATCCGGAAGGAGCTTGGTCATTCCGCTGGAATAATCCGGTGGATATGGAAGTTGTAAGGAGGCAATTAGAAAGTCTTTTCAACGCCATGCTTCAATCACCCGAGTATCAACTTTATTAACTTATCGAATGAGACGCAGACAATTTATAAAGAAACTTTCGCTGGCAGCCGTGCCGTTTACATTGGGTGGCATACCACTTCGCCTGATGGCCGAAAACTCGCTTACGCGAATGGCTCAGCAAAGCACCAACGACCGGGTATTAATCATTCTGCAAATGCATGGGGGTAACGATGGACTTAACAGCATCATTCCGGTAGAAGCGTATGATCTTTATTACCAGTGGCGCGCCAACATAGCCATCCCCGCAAAAAATAGTTTACGCAAAATGATTCCGTTGGATAGCACACTTCCTTCCAATGCACAAGTGGGCTTGCATCCGGATATGATTGCGATGAAAGATTTGTATGATCGTGGAAGAATGACGTTAGTGCAAGGCGTTTCTTATAAAAATAATAATGGCTCCCATTTTAGAGGTCGCGATATTTCTTTTATGGGCGGTGGCTTCGATGATTATTTCTCATCCGGTTGGGTGGGTCGATACCTGCAAGAGGAGTTTGAACCGAAAGTTTATCCAGCAGATTTCCCGAATAGCGAGATGAAGGATCCACTGGCGATAGAAATGGGGAGTGATGTTTCATTAATCTTTCATCAGGAAGGAAACATACCAACATCAATCTCTCTAAGCAATCCCGAAAGCTTTGCCCGGCTGGTTGGTGAACTGGAGGGTTTTGTAGATCAGGGTGTTGATCCGCGTGGCAAGCCACCCACAGCACTTGATAATTCTCCGTATGGAAGAGAGCTTAACTGGATTTTAGGACTGGAGGATAAATCGCAAGACTATGCCGAGCGATTGTATGACGTTTACAAGGCTGCCTCGCCCTCTTCGATCACTTATCCAGAACGTTATCCGTTCAACGCGCCTAAGGGTAGTATGCGTAACGGTTTAACTCCTCAATTACAATTAATTGCTCGCTTGTTGGATGGCGGTGGTCCTGGCCTTGGTGTAAAGACAAAAGTATTTCTTGTAAAAATGGGAGGCTTTGATACCCATGCCGAACAAGTTGAAAGTTATGATCCTACTATGGGCCAACACGCAGCGCTCATGTACCATATCTCTTCTGCTATGAAGGCATTTCAAGACGATTTGAAAGCAAGGGGACTAGAAGACAGAGTACTTACGGTTACTACGTCTGAGTTTGGAAGACGGGTGCGCGCTAATGGAAGTTACGGAACGGATCATGGAACAGGAGCACCGGTAATGATTTTCGGTAAGGGCGTGCAACCTGGTGTGGTAGGAGTGGTCCCTGATCTCAACCAACAAAATGTAGAGATGCAATTTGACTACCGGCAGGTGTATGCCAATCTATTGCGCGATTGGATGCTGGTAGATGAAGCCAAAATAAATTCGGATATTTTCTTTAAGGATTTTATCAACGGCCCTAAAGAAGATGGCGTAGGCAGCTATGAACCTTTACCTTTAGCAACCCAGGTTATCTCGGGCGTTCAGGAAAATTTTATCAATGCTCGATTTACGCTCGAAGATTGCTTTCCTAATCCGGCTACCGATTTTACAACCATTAAATTTAGAATCAATACAGCCAATCTGGTCGATCTAACCTTAATCAACAACCAGGGGCGTACAGTCAAAACCCTTTTACATGAGGCGCGATCGGAAGGCGAGCATTTAGTGCGCGCTAATGTAGCTGATTTGCCTGCTGGTATTTATTTTTATCAATTGAAAACTTCCTTCTTCACGCAAACCAAAAAACTTGTTGTTACCCGATAACCTATGAAGAAAATTTTTACTGTAGTACTCCTACTTGGTTTTGTGTTTTCGGCCACAGCCCAATACAAACGAAAATCAGGCAGCATGGCCTCCAAGCCTAGCCAACAAAGTAAGTTTTTGGAAATGCAGTGGTGGCTGGGTTTTAAAGCAGGCACTAATTTAACCCAGGCAGTACCCATTAAGCGTTATGCCATTATGACGCCAACCAATTATGCAGCTGCTTTCACAGATAAGTCTTACGAGTCTTTTAATAAGGCAGGTAGCCAGGCCAGTATTGAGATTACCTTTTACTATAAAGGCTTTTCATTCAGCACACAACCCACCTATAGGAATAGTAGCTTTGTTTATTCAAACCAATATGAGTGGA
>JAGPBO010000041.1 GCA_018063305.1 Cyclobacteriaceae bacterium | reverse complement strand
ATTACTCCCTTGCATCAATTAGCGAAAGCAAAGCAAAGCAAAACGGCTTTCTTGTTTAAGCCTGATGCTTCTTATCGGATGTACTACCGAGGTACCGGAAAAAATGCTGTGCCCAGTTATCCTGCGCCCGGTGTTAATATCGATTACGATTTGAAGTCAGCCCCACAACAAGACATCAAATTGGAGATCATAAATCCCGACAATAAAGTGATCAGGACATTTACCAGTGCGGTGCCTCCAAAAGACACCACTAAAGTGGGTGTTGATATGGCCACAGGATTCGAAACCAAAAAATCAAAATCCGATTTGAGCAAAGATGCTGGTGTTCATCGCTTTCGTTGGGATTTAAGTCACGAAGGTCCATGGGATAAAGACCCAGCCCGTAGCAAACGGGGTGGCCCAACGGTAAGACCAGGTACATATCAGGCGCGCCTTACGGTGAATGGAGAAACAACTACGCAAACTTTCGAAGTTAAGGTTGATCCAAAACTGGATTTAACTAAAACGAGCATGGAAGATATCAAAGCTCAGGAAACGCTTTCCTTGCAAGTGGTTGCTTTAGAAGATTCAGCAAAACATGTTTTGGAAGATATCAAATCCAAAAGAAAGGAATTAGAAAAACTGATTAAAGCAGGTAAGAATAAAAAACAAAATACGCAGGAGGACAAACGCCTTGCGCTAATTCAGGATCAGTTGGCAACTGCCGAGGGAATTTATATGACGCCCATGCTGATTGACCAGCTTAGGTACCTGAGGGGTATGCTTAGCCAGGCCGACCAAAAGCCAGGCAAGGATGCTTACGAAAGATTCGATGAACTAAAGAACAGATTTAACAGCATCATGACACCTTATGTGAAGTTAGGGCCAAAGATGTAGGGACTGTTAGAAATTAAATTGTAAAAGCCGACTCTGTTAGATCAGGGTCGGCTTTTTGTTGCTCAGTGACCAACAAGAACAAAGTGAGCGCGGCACCTCTCCTCGATAAACTGTTATCCAGAGCGATGCTTGTGTGAAGGCAAGCGCGAGCGAAGGATCTTTATGTTCGAAGGGAAATTCTTTGAGTGTAGACTACATTAGTGTGGATGTAGCCCTCAGCTAATTCATCTACTGCGTTTCATGAGGCCTGAACAAACGCACCGAAACGGGAGACTCCACTTTGAAAGGCTTTTTATTGTTTTGGAACTAATGAACCAGCTACTTTGTCTCTACTGTTTAATAAACTTGGAATTATGGAATTAGGTATTGGTATGTTTGGTGACAACCACTATGATGATAAGGGTAAACCCATGCATGCAGGTGAACGCCTGCGCGAACTGATTGAAGAAATCAAATTGATGGACGAAGTGGGTATCGATTTCTTTGGAATCGGTGAACACCACCGACCCGACTATGCAGTATCAGTGCCGGAAGTTGTGTTGGCTGCAGCTTCCTCTGTAACAAAGAATATTAAATTGGGAAGTGCTGTTACTGTCCTAAGTTCTTCCGATCCTGTTCGAATCTATCAGAGTTTTACTACGCTGGATCAACTCAGTAACGGGCGCGCTGAGTTGGTGGCAGGCCGCGGAAGTTTTATTGAATCCTTTCCCTTGTACGGTTACAACCTCAAAGATTACAATGAACTGTTTGAAGAAAAGCTAGAACTACTACTAAAGATAAACAACGAGGAGCCCATTACCTGGAGTGGAAAGTATCGCGCCTCTCTTAAAGAGCAATACGTATTGCCACGCGCAGTTAATAATCATTTGAAAATTTGGGTAGCTGTAGGGGGTACGCCAGAATCTGTGGTGCGAGCAGCAAAGTTAGGGCTGCCTGTAATCTTCGCGATCATTGGCGGAAACCCGGCACAGTTCAAGCCGCTGTTCAAATATTATAAAGAGTTATTTGAAAATTTTGGGCACGACATGAAGAACTTTCAGGTGGGTGTCCACATGCACAGCTTTTTTGGTGAGAATAGTAAACAAACTGCAGATGCTTATTACCCGGTATACTCAGCTCAGATGACCCGCGTGGGTGCCAGCCGAGGTTGGGCTCCTTTCTCTCGCGATCAATACGAGTTTGGAAGAGGCAAGGATGGGGCGTACTTATTTGGTGATGCCAACGAAGCGATAGATAAAATTTTACAAATGAACGAGATGTTTGGACTCAACCGTTTTTCTGCACACATGGATGTTGGTGGCCCTTCCCATGCCATGTTGATGAAGTCGATTGAAATTTACGGAACCAAGATTGCACCTAAGGTGAGAGTGGCGTTGGGTAAAGCATAATTGTATTAATCCCCCGTCCTTGTTGATGTTGCGAGTTGGCATAGCGGAGGGTTCACCAATAAGCATGATGTTTAAGCTAAAGCATTTTTTGTCTTACTTTTACCAACAACATTCAAGTTTCGGTTATGAATATCAAATATTGGCTTATCATTCGCGATGATTCAAAACGGACTTTCGAGGTGTGCGGAAGGGAGAGTAATGATAATGCCTTTACGAACCGAACTCATGCCATGCAAAAGGCGGGGATGAATGTTACTTGCATGACACCTCCCGTTAGCGGAAAAACTTCCAGCAAGGAGCTGATAAAGTATGATGGGTATACGCGGGAAGATGGCCTACAAGATCGCCTGATGAAACAGTTTCTGGAAATAACCCTGCGAAACTCACATGATGAATGGGACGAGGAACTCGAAAATTAGTTTAACCCTTTGAACAGCCTTAGACAGTAGATTAACTCAATACGGGCTGATGTCAAATTTTAATTTAGTAGGTAAGTCCAAAATGTAATGCTTTGATAATCATATTTATAAATCTTTAAAAAGGGTTTTTCTGGGGAAGAAGGGGATTTATGAAATCCATTTTCAATAGATTGAGTTGTTATTCAGGAGATAGATTTTTGCGTTTCATCCTGTCTTTTTTATTGTCACCAAACCATATCATTAGCCCGATTGAACAACCTATTTAGAATGCTTTAAAATATAGCAACCAATTGTTTGGTATGGCTTTGAGAACTACTTTTGATCAATACATCCAATCGACCAACCTATACTAATGTTATGAAATGGTTTCTTGACCTTTTTTCAAGTTCACTTGGCAGAAAAGTGTTGATGGCCCTGACCGGGCTCTTTTTAATTCTTTTTCTGATCGTGCACTTAATTGGTAATCTGCAGCTCCTCAAAAACGATGGAGGCGCAGCCTTTAACACCTATGCCGAATTTATGGGCACCAATCCATTGATCCAGCTCGTATCTAAAGGAAATTTTGCATTTATCTCACTTCATATTATATGGGGTATCATGCTTACCATTCGAAATAAAAAAGCGCGAGGAACGATAGCGTACGCACAACCCTATAAAAAGACCATGTGGGCATCCCGAAATATGGCTTTTTTGGGTTCAATCATTTTTATCTTTTTGGTATTGCACATTCGCCACTTTTATGCCGAGGCTCATTTTGGAAATTTGCCCACGCAGATCTATAACGGCAAGGAGGCTAAAGATTTATATGGTCAGGTTACCATTTGGTTTGACAAAGGTTGGTATGTAGCACTCTATACCATTGCTATGGCTGCACTGGCTTTTCACTTATGGCATGGCTTTACCAGTGCATTTCAAACCCTTGGGCTAAACCATATGAAATATAATCCTGTTATTAATTTCGTTGGAAGAGCGTATGCTATTCTTGTACCCGCAGGATTTGCACTTATTCCAATTTGGATGTTTTTTGTTTAACCATTATCGACTAAGTTTTTTAAATATCTTAATCATAGATCATGAAGCTAGATGCAAAAATTCCGGAAGGACCTATAGCGGAAAAATGGACCAAACATAAATTCAATCTTAAGTTGGTCAATCCGTCCAACAAGAGAAAGTATGATGTGATTGTTGTGGGCACGGGGTTAGCAGGCGCCTCGGCAGCAGCTTCATTAGCAGAGTTAGGCTACAATGTAAAAACTTTTTGTTATCAGGATAGCCCGCGAAGAGCCCACAGTATTGCAGCTCAGGGTGGAATCAACGCAGCTAAGAATTATCAGAACGATGGCGATAGTGTTTACCGCTTATTTTACGATACGGTAAAAGGTGGCGATTATCGGTCGCGCGAAGGCAATGTCTATCGCTTAGCCGAAGAAAGTGTAAACATCATTGATCAATGCGTGGCGCAAGGAGTTCCCTTTGCGCGAGAGTATGGTGGCTTGCTAGCCAATCGTTCTTTTGGCGGAGCCCAGGTATCCCGAACCTTTTATGCGCGTGGTCAAACTGGTCAGCAATTATTGTTGGGTGCGTATAGTGCTTTGAATCGACAGATTGCAAATGGCAAAGTGAAGATGTATAACCGTAGCGAGATGCTTGATTTGGTTATGGTTGATGGTAAAGCACGGGGTATTGTTACGCGTGATTTAATAACGGGCAAAATTGAATCGCATAGTGCCCATGCTGTTTTATTATGTACAGGCGGATATGGAAACGTATTTTTCCTTTCAACGAATGCCAAAGGGTGTAATGCCACAGCAGCTTGGCGCGCGTATAAAAAGGGGGCTTTCTTTGCTAACCCGTGTTTCACACAGATCCATCCAACCTGTATTCCGGTTTCAGGTACACATCAATCCAAGCTTACGCTGATGTCAGAGTCGTTGCGAAATGATGGACGAGTGTGGGTTCCTAAAAAAGCCATACCCGGACTAAAGTCAAAAGACGCTATGAACCTTCCAGAGGAGGATCGTGATTATTTTCTGGAACGCAAATACCCTTCCTTTGGTAATTTGGTTCCGCGCGATGTGGCTTCCCGAAATGCAAAGCAAGTGTGCGATGAAGGTCGGGGAGTTGGTCCAGGGTTGGCAGTTTTTCTTGACTTCACCGATGCGATTAAACGCGTTGGAGAAGATCAGATTCGGGCAAAGTATGGAAACCTCTTCGATATGTATCAGCAGATTACGGATGACAATCCATACAAAGGGCCGATGATGATTTACCCGGCAGTTCATTATACCATGGGTGGACTTTGGGTAGACTATAATTTGATGACAACGATTCCAGGCTTATATGCTTTGGGAGAAGCCAACTTCTCTGATCATGGTGCCAACCGACTGGGGGCTAGTGCGCTTATGCAGGGCTTGGCCGATGGCTATTTCGTAATCCCATATACAATTGGCGATTACCTGGCTACAATCGGTTGGAATGATAAAGTAGGCACCGATCATCCAGCCTTTAAAGAGGCCATGGATGGTGTGAACGAACGCGTGAATAAGTTGCTAAGTATTAAAGGCAAAAGGACAGTCGATGAGTTCCATCGGGAGTTGGGCCACACCATGTGGGAGTATTGTGGAATGTCGCGCAACGATGAAGGATTAAAGAAAGCAAAAAAGATCATTCAGGATATCAAGAAAGACTTCTGGACAAATGTGAATGTATTAGGGTCACCGAACGAACTAAATCAAGAGTTGGAGAAAGCTGGCCGCGTAGCCGATTTCATTGAGCTCGGGGAGTTGATGGTGGATGATGCGCTCAATCGCAGCGAATCGTGTGGTGGTCATTTCCGCGAGGAATCACAAACTCCGGAAGGAGAGGCACTTCGTAAGGATGATGAATTTTCCTACGTATCGGCATGGGAATATACGGGTGACAATCAACAAGCTGTTCATCATAAAGAAGAATTGAAATTTGAGAATGTTAAGTTAACGCAAAGAAGTTATAAATAGGTTTTTGGCTAAATAGTAAGATCATGAACCAATCACTAATAATTTTATTGAGATGAATATTACAGTAAAAGTCTGGAGACAAAAGGATGCTAACAGCAAAGGGGAATTCAAAACCTATCCGCATAGTCATGTATCGAGCGATATGTCGTTCTTGGAAATGATCGATGTGCTAAATGAGGAATTGGTTAAGAAAAATGAAGATCCGATAGCTTTTGATCATGACTGCCGCGAAGGAATCTGCGGCATGTGTAGTTTATATATAAACGGCCAACCCCACGGGCCACTTCAAACCACTACTTGTCAGCTGCACATGCGGTCGTTCAAAGATGGAGAAACGATTACTATTGAACCCTGGCGAGCCAAAGCGTTTCCTGTCATAAAAGATTTGATTGTAGACCGTACTGCATTTGATCGAATTCAACAAGCAGGAGGGTATGTAAATGTGAATACCGGTGGTGTTCCCGATGCTAATGCAATACCTATCTCTAAGCACATTGCCGAAGAAGCCTTTGATTCAGCCAGTTGTATTGGTTGTGGGGCTTGCGTGGCAGCTTGTAAGAATTCCTCAGCAGTATTATTTGTTGGCGCAAAGATTTCTCAGTATGCTTTACTACCACAAGGTAAAGTGGAACACAAAGAAAGAGCTGAGAAAATGGTTGCTCAAATGGATGCTGAAGGATTTGGTTCTTGTACAAATACCTATGCCTGCGAAGCAGAATGCCCCAAGGGAATTAAGATAACCAATATTGCCAGATTGAATCGCGAGTACCTTGGATCTATGTTGACTTCCTATCAGGTGGAACGACAAGGTGGTGATTAATAATTATCTACCGGCTATTCACTTTTGCATGCTTCCATACCAATCCGGCCAGAGGATATTGCCTTGGTTACGGATTGACCAATGTTGCCACCAGCTAAGATAATGTCCTTTTCAGGACCGGTATCAGACAGGTGAACCTTAATACAGGCATCCAGTTTGATAAGATCAGCATAGGAAATAGTAGTTTCGTCAGCAAGCTGAGTCAATATCGTTTCACTCGTACCTGTTTTCGAATCCACCGGATTTAATAAAGCGGCCACATCGGCCCCAGGGGTAGCTAGGTCACCTAAATGTAAATGCAGTGGTAATTTATTGTTGCCAGAAGTTCCACGTAGGGTTACCAGCAGGGCAGAGGTTCCGTCTTTTCTTTCCTTGATAGTCACAGTTCCCGGGGTATTATATTGAGCCCCCGGCTGAAGTGCATAGGTTGACTCGTTGCCAGTAAATTCGCTGGTGGTCTCATTTTCCTGACAAGCGATTAAAACCACACTACAAAAAATCATCCCAATTATCTTTTTCATAGCCTGTTTAATATGTTTAAAGTTATTAAAATATAACAAATTGTTCAACTAGCGCGTTTTGGTTTAGATTTACAGGGAATCCATCATTTGGCATGGATATGGTATATTCGTAGTAACGAAAACAAGCTTATAATAATTCTGTGAAGCGTTTAGTTTTTATTCTCTTGGTCTTTTCAGGATGCAGCCCCTCGGTAACAAACTCATCCCTTAAATCGAACTTACAAAATGTTAGGCCCGATTGGTTAACGGCCAAACCAATTGAATCGAGTTATTATATAGGTATTGGTCACAGTGTAAAAGACGGTACAAATAACTATATACAATCAGCCAAAAACAGCGCCCTGGAAGATCTTGTTTCGGAGATTAAAGTCAACATTTCTTCCACCTCGGTTTTGAGCCAGATCGATGCCAATAAAGAATTTCAGGAGCGTTACGAGCAGATTATTAAGACTACTGTGGCGGATGAAATTCAGGAATATGAGCAAGTGGATTCGTGGGAAGATGCGCGGAATTATTGGCTTTATTATCGGTTGTCCAAACAACGATATAAAGACATTAAAGATCAGTTGAAACGCGATGCGGTTGCGCAGGGATTGGATTTTTTTACCAAGGCGAAAGAGTCTGAGCGAAGATCAGAATTTGTCTTGTCTTTGGGTTTTTATTATCAGGGGTTTCGGGCAATTGAAAAGTACTTGGGCGAGCCTATCCGGATTGACTTTGAAGGAAAAGAAATCTTATTGACCAATGAAATTATTGCAAGCATGCAGTTACTTCTGGATAAGATTGAGTTAACTGTTTCCCCGGGTGAAATTATATTGAATCGGAGATTGGCACAAAATGATCTGGCTGTTTTAGCCAAGGCGGTTGAAAAAAGTTCGCGCAAAGCCATTGCAGATCTGCCGCTTTCAGCAGCTTTTGAAAAAGGAGCCGGTGATGTGTTTCCTAATTACAAAACGGATCTGGTGGGGCAGGCAAAAATTCTTTTAACGAAAATAAGTTCTCGGGATTTGGAGCAAACTGTGGCCGTTAAGGTGGATATGATGAGTTTTTCCGGACAGCAGAGTTCTGATATTTATTCGCTGGTAGCGGCTAAAATGGTTGTGCCAAAGGCAACTGTTTTATTGAAAGTGTTACGTCCTTTGGTGTATATAACCTCCGTTGAAAAAAGTTTAGGGGTTGATAAATCAAATCAACAAGTAACGAACCGAATTAAAAATTACTTGGCTAACGCGGGATTTGAATTTACTGATGACAAAGCCAAGGCTGAATTATCTTTGGATGTAAATGCTAATTCCGAGAAAGGAGCAGTTTCGGGTAGTATTTATATAACCTATGTCACGGCTGTAATCCGCGTTTCTACAGCAAACGACAATAAGGAAATCTATGCTACCACCCTCGATCGGATTAAAGGCTTTAGTCTGGATTATGAACGATCCAGCCAGGAGGCCTATAATAAGTCGTTGGAGACGCTGGAAAAGGATAAGTTGCCGGAATTACTAAATGCTATTTTGCAGTAATTATTTCGTTTTTGCAGCAATTGTAGGCTTTTAAGAAACGTATAAATTCTAAGTTTTGCAGAGTGGCCTATTAATTGCATTATCGTAAATTGCATAACCAAACTCAAATTGATATGAAAAAGTTAAATGTGTATTTAGTAATCCTTATTGCCGCAACTCTGATCGCAGGCTGTAAAGGCAAGAGTAAAATTCCGGCAGGTGAGAAGGAAGTAATAGTACCCTGCTCGGGTCCTGATTATTTCACTACGGCAAAGTTTTTCCGATCTAATTCCATAGGCGAAAGCCAGGATCAGGTTACCTCTAAAAAGAAGGCATTAACTAATGCACGTAATGAACTCGCTCAGGCAATTAACACCACAGTTAAAACCGTTACCGACAACTACGTTAATTCACGCGAAATGAATAACAAGGAGGAGGTTGAAGAACGCTTTGAAAGTCTTAACCGCGAAGTGGTAGATCAATCCTTATCGGGTATTCGTACCCTATGTGAAAAGTTAGTGAAGACAGACCAGGGAACCTATAAAACCTACGTAGCGATCGAACTTTCTGCTGATGAGTTAGTATCTAAATATAACGAACGCCTTTCTAAAGACGATCGCCTGAAAATCGATTATGATTATACGAAGTTTAAAGAAACCTTTGATAAGGAAATGGAGAAAATGGGTAACAATTAATTAATCCAAACTTTATAAATGATCCCGATCCTTACCGATCGGGATTTTTTATTTAGGCAGACCACTTGCAATACACCGATGATCAAGAAACCAGAAAGCCAGGTAGTAAAGGATCATCAGAATTTCTCAACAAAATCCATCACACAACTAATCCTGTATTTTTTGTGAGGTTCAATGGCGATTCCTACCCATCGGAAACTGGGTTCCAAAATGTTTTTGCGGTGCCCCAGCGATTTGATTCCATCATCTATGAGAAGCGACATAACGATATGAAGGGGCTCGTTATTTCCATAATCACAATTTTCGGCAATAGTTCCTCTTGCTTTCGCTTCGTTTCGTAGGCGGTCACTAAACGAAGTTCCATCCGAACTGGTATGCCCAACCGTTCCGGATTCACCCATGTCCACCGCGTGCATTCGTGCAACTTTCGTCAGCGGGTCCGAAAATTGTAGTACACTCATTTTTTCGGTCTTTTTTAAATCTGTTATTAAGGATTTGGCATAACTATTCTGGGTCATGGTATTTGACTTCAGATAATCATTTACATGAGATTTAATAAAACCTTTCGGATTAGTTCGTACCAGATTAAGCAACTTCAATACTTCCTTCTCCTTGTCTTGCGACAAGAGGACTGAAGTCTGGAAAGAAAGCAGGTTTGCTAAGAAAAAAAAGACGTACCTCTTAATCACAAACTCTCGGGTGAAAAAATCAGCTAATGCCTAAACGCTTTTGAATTTCCTCCAAAGAAACGCCTTTAGTCTCAGGAAATTTTGTTAGGACCCAGATAAGTTGAAGCATCATCATACAGGCAAAGAATGCAAAAATTATCCAGGGATCATCTTTTAACCATCCTTCAGATTTATCAAGAAAAATGGGTGTGAGAAATGTAATCAGGGCTGCAAACACCCAATGTACACTGGCTCCAAAAGACTGCCCCAAGGCCCGTGAATTGTTAGGAAAAATTTCAGCAATAAATACCCAGATAACGGCACCTTGCCCTACAGCATGCGCTGCAATGAAAAGCAACAAAAAGGCCATTAAAAAGACAGGACTTGATGTGAAATAGAATGCGTAGGATACCATGGAAAGACTAACCACATAACCCAGAGAGCCGATCAGTAATAAATTCTTTCTTCCGGTTCTATCAATCAAGTATAAACCAACAAACGTAAAAATCAGATTAATTCCGCCAATGGCAATTGAATTAAACAGCGAATCTTTTGTGGCTAAACCTGCCCGCTCCAAAATTTCCGGGGCATAATACAAAATGAAATTTATTCCCGATAACTGATTAAATGATGCAATAAAAAATGCTAACACAATGGGTTTAAAAAGTCTTTTGGTAAAGAACGGCTCGCGGCTATTTGAATTTTCTGTGTTTTTATTTGCCGCTAATATTGAATTCAACTCGGCATCAGCGTCCGTGACCCCCAAAGCAGTTAACACCGTTTTTGCTTTCACGAGATCGTTCTTTCTTGTGGCTAACCACCTCGGGCTTTCCGGTACTCGTAAAACCATAATTGTATAAATAATAGCTGGAATAGCTTCTACACCCAGCATCCAACGCCAATCATTTGCTCCATCAAACCCAGTAAGAAAGTAGTTTGATAAAAAGGCGATAAGTATGCCAAACACTACGTTGAATTGATACATCGCAACCAGACGGCCACGAATATTAGAGGTTGATATTTCGGCAATATAGGTAGGTGCTACTACCGATGAAACGCCCACACCCACACCGCCAATAAAGCGAAAGAGGGAAAACAAATACGGATCGGTGGCGAGTGCAGAACCCAGAGCGCTTACTGCGTAAAGCACGCCAATCCAGAACAAAACTTTTTTTCTTCCATACTTTTCGGTAGGTCCTCCGCCAAAAAGGGCACCCAACACAGTTCCCCACAATGCCATAGACATTATAAAGAAGCCGTGAAATAAAGGCGTTGTATTCCAAAGTTGTTTGAGAGGCAGATTGGCTCCGGAAATAACTACGGTATCGAAGCCAAAAAGGAATCCCGCCATAGCGGCAACAATCGAATTGAAAAATATATATTGCCGGGCAGTCATAATTTTGAGATGTTAACCTCTATAATAGTAAGGATTAGAAAACTCACTTCCAATTTGCAGGGTCTAACCGCCAGGATTTTACATAGATCAGTTGGTCTTCATCCAGGTATTTCTGATCAATGGCTTCTTTAAGCATATGATTAAAATCACTCAGGCACACCAGAGGAATTCTGGCTTCAGAGAAACTTTTAGCTGCCGTATCAAATCCGTAAGTGAATATAGCAGCCATGCCAATTACATTACATCCAGACTCTTGCACAGCTTGTGCGGCTTTCAATGAACTACCGCCTGTTGAAATCAGATCTTCAATTAAAACAACCTTGGCACCCTTTTCGATTTTTCCTTCAATGAGGTTACCCATGCCATGCTCTTTAGGTTTTGGTCTAACATATACAAAAGGAAGACCTAACAAATCTGCGACTAAGGCTCCTTGCGGAATTCCTGCCGTAGCCACTCCGGCAACGTATTCGACCTGCGGGAAATTTTGCTGGATGGCGCGCGCCAGATTTTCTTTGATATAAGTTCGGATTGCCGGATACGAAAGGGCCAATCGATTATCGCAATAAATCGGAGATTTCCATCCCGAACTCCAGGTAAACGGTTGCTTATAGTTTAATTTGATGGCTCCGATTTGCAGTAATCGGGAGGCGACCGGGCCTGCTGTGTCTTCGTGAATTTTTATAATACTCATAGCTGCAATTTATTAGGAAAGGCCCCTCAGGCCAACACTAAAGCTATAATCGTTTATTATTTACCTATGATTGAGCAATTTTAAAGGGTAGGGGTTGATTCATTGAGATTATTTTGGCTTTTTGCAACTATAAAATCGTCCTGCGGGTGCCATGAACCTTTTTGTAAACGACATACCCATCCGGATACTTCATGTGGACGAGATGCCACCCACCGGCCATATTAGCTACGAGATAAACGCGTCCGCGGAGCCAATCACCAAAGCAAAGTTGTTTCATCATGTTTGGATTCATGATGTTAGTATTTCTGATATGGACTTAATTCTTGACTTGCTTAATTCGAAAGTGCCCACCAATCTTTTTTCACTACACCTTTCTGCTAAAGATTATGATGCCCTTAAGCTTTTTATTCTATCAAAATTCAAAGTGATTAAAGCAGCCGGTGGCCTGGTAAAGAAAAAGGACAAACTCCTGATGATTTATAGGATGAAAAAATGGGATTTGCCAAAAGGAAAGAAGGAGTCTGGTGAAAAGTATAAGGAAACGGCTGTGCGGGAAGTGAAGGAGGAGTGCAATGTAGAGGTGAAGCTTGGAAAAAAAATCTGCACCACCTGGCATACGTATACTATGAATAAGAACTGTATGCTCAAGAAAACCAAGTGGTATGAAATGGAGCTACTGGATGATTCAAAAAGTAAACCGAGCTTAGAGGAGGACATTGAGGAGCTGCGCTGGATGACACAAAAGGAAGTGTATCATGCCTTGGAGAATTCTTATAAATCCATTCATTTTGTTTTCGAACAATATTACAGCCGGAAAGAAAGAATTGCGTAGTTAAAGCTTGTAGGGAATCATGGACGAAACATCGCCTTGATAACGGTGTACCTCACGAATAATTGAAGAATTGATAGAGGCAAAAAGGGGTGAAGTAATCAGGAATACGGATTCCAGTTCGTTATTTAGGTTACGGTTAACCTGCGCAATACTATTTTCGTATTCAAAATCAGTCGTGTTGCGTAATCCGCGGAGTAAATATTTAGCCTTATTTTTTTTGGCAAACTCAGCCGTTAACTCCGAAAATGTTTTAACGGAGATATTGGGATAGTTGGCAAAAGTCTCTTCTATTTTTTCAACCATGAATGCGATAGGGAAGTACCGTTGACTTTTACTACTGTTGTAACCAATGGCAACAATAATTTCATCAAAAAGAGAAAGCCCTCGCAGCACAATGTCTTCATGACCTTTGGTAAAAGGATCAAATGAGCCGGGAAATAGGGCGATCCGCTTCATTCGTTATTCAGTAAGTGGGTGGAGTATAAATCAAAAAAATGATGTTCCTGAACCTCATCAAACAAGTACCCGAATTTGATATAAGGAGGCCTATCTCCAAAACTTACGTTCCTAACGTACTTAATAAGCTCCTGATAATGGGGCGAGTTTTTTCCAATATATCCCCAAAGAACAACTTCGCTTGTATTTTGATCAAAGGAGAGTCCTTTCATTACCAACATAATAGACTTTACGTAATCAGAAAATTGCTTAATTAAAAATTGATTGTAATAAAGCAGTTCGCCTTTTTGAACGGCAAGTATGTGAAGCTTAAACCGATCGACATAAACGTACAAGGGAGTTTTCTCTTTTCCCTTAGCAAAATTAAGAACTCCTTCTATTAAGGCAGTGGATTGGTGAACAACCCGAAGTGTAGTATTTGCATAGAGTGACTTGAGCCAGTTGTATAAGTCTTTCTGCATGGCAAAAACGGTAACTGCGTCCATGTGCAGATTCCGACAAGTAAGTACTTCTTCTCGGGTACTGTCTACCTGGGCGTTAAACTGAAGATATTCTGGCGCAGCTTCTTCTAAGAAAAGTGAACCAGGCACCTGCACAAACTTTGTATTTTTAACGGAAACGCGAACTTCTTTCCAAAAACCGGCCTGGAGCACAGGGTGAGAATCAAACAATACTTTAAATAGATCGAACAACTCCTTGTGCGAGTTGAGATCACCCAGTACATAATCCTCAAAAAAAAGTAAGCGATTGTCCTGCGTATCAACGATAGCTACCTGAAGGTCTCTTATGCCGAGTTGAATCAGTAGCTCGTATTGATGAAGTATTTCTTCATCGAACCGATCATCCCTGATCTTTTTAATTAGCTTAAAACCCTGCGCAGTTGATTGCAAAATAATTTATTATTCCCAATTACCTGAGGTTGAAACGTCTACACGAGATCCGAAATGGAGCGGCTTTCTGTTTTTGGCCTCATTGTTTTGCTTGCGAATAGGATTAACCGGCTTAGGATCCATTACTTCGATAACCTGAACCTTTAATCCAGATTTGTCAACCACGCCAACAAAGATTTCAAACTTTAGTCCTTTTTGGCCAGGTACATTACCCAATGTGGATAGATCTGTATTCGGGTTGAACATATAATTCGTCATGGTTATTACAGGCTGACCTTTACGAACCTCATCGCCAACCTTTAGGGGCTCTAATTTGGTAATTGTACCCTCATCCTGCATAGGGGGGGCATTTACCTTGTCGCCAACTTTTATTGAATAGGGCTTTTGGTTTTTAATAATCCGATCGCCCTCTTTTACTTTAAAACCCATAAAAATCCCATTATCAGGGAAATTCACGGTGTAATTCTTTTTAAAAATTCTGTCTTGTGCAGATACGAAACCCAGCGTATCAATGATAACCTTCACCTCTTCCACACCATAAGATTTCTGGGTAATCTCCTCTCTTCGCTGAATAATTGGCACTTTTCCTGTCCTAACAAAGTTTGCCAATGAATCCCAATTAGCTGTATATCTTCCATTTACACTTTGAAAAACAATTTCAGCCTCACGGATCAATTTTAATTTTTCAATAATAGCCGATTCGGTAATAGATATAGATTCTCGATCTTCAATGGTGCCTTGTACACTGCGATATAGCCGATAAGCCAGAAAAAGACTGGCTATAAGGAGGACTCCAGTAAGAATTTTAGTCAAGTTCATTGGTTACAGGTTTAGCTTGCAATTATAAATATTTTATGGCGTTTAAAACAACCAATTATAACTTAAAATAGCCCCTCAAATCGTCTATTTTCGATCTATCGGTCAGATAATTGAAAATCCCATGAAGTTCGCCTTTTTTAAGAAGCTTAATTTCACTCCAACTGAAATATTTCACCTCTTCAATGATTTGATTCGCACCCATTTCAGGATCGATACCTTTTTTAAGGCTTCCTCCTAAGGGAGTTGCCAAAAAGAAAAGCTCAATGGCATGTAGCGGTTTATTAATAAATTCGCAAGCGAAAAGAAAGTTACCCACAGAAACATGAAGACCCGTTTCCTCTACAAATTCTCGCTGAAGACATTCTTGGGCCGTTTCCCCAAAGTTGATGCCCCCACCCGGAGGCGCCCAGAAATCTCCGGCCGCTAATCCGCGGTGATTAACCATTAAAATGCCGTTACTATTTATACAAACGCCACATGCTCGTAATCTTAGTCGATTTCCAAATATTTCTTGAACTGGGGTGGTCATAAATTCTTTACAAATTCAAAGTAATTTTATAATAAAAATTAGAATTAACAGTTCTGATAATTAATCTAAACAGTTTAAATTGATAGAAATATTCTGACTATGAAGTGGCTTATCATTTTCCTTCTTGGCTCATTCACAATCTTACGACTTAGCGCACAAGATGCTACACCGGCTCAAGGCCCTGTAATTACCTGGGAATTTCTTTCGCATGATTTTGGAGATATTGTTCAGGGAGATAAAGTAGATTATACATTTAAGTTTACCAACACAGGAAACCAGCCACTGGTACTAACCAATGTGGAGGTAACCTGCGGTTGTACCACACCAAAGGGCTGGCCGAGAGATCCGGTTATGCCTGGAGGAAAGGGCGAGTTAACCATAGCTTTTAATAGTGTCGGAAAATTTGGTAAACAAAATAAAGTGGTGACAGTAACTTCTAACTCCGTAGGATCAAGCAATCAGGTAATGATCACTGCTAATGTTTTAGAGAAGAGCAATCCGAATTAAGTTCGATGTTTAAGTACTGAATAAAATAATAGGCTCCAGCCTACCAGTAAAAAAACTCCGCCCAAAGGTGTTATCAACGCTACTGATGTTGTATTGAATAAGGCTAATACATACAAACTGCCACTAAATAGGACAGTTCCTGTTATCATAGAGTACGCACTAAGCGTCAATGTTTTATGCTCTTGTTTATTCATCAAGAGAGCAATACCAAATAAGGCCAACGTATGATAAAAGTGATATCGAACAGCCAGTTCGTAGATATCTAATCGTTGATTTTGAGTTAGCAAGGCTTTCAGCGCATGAGCACCAAAGGCACCTAGGGCTACTGCCAACATTCCGGATGCAGATGAAATAAGAAGAAAGATTCTTGAGTTTTTCATTGTGATGTATAGTTACGATTTCCAAAAATGGTGGTACCAATCCGAACCAGAGTGCTTCCTTCTTCGATTGCAATTTTATAATCAGCACTCATCCCCATGGAAAGTTCTTTCATGGTTATAGCAGGAAACAAGTTTTTATCCTGAAGCCGTTTAAAAAGTGAATGCAATAATCGAAACTCCATTCGGATTTGCTCCTGATTATCTGTGAAGGTAGCCATCCCCATCAGTCCAATTATTTCAACATTCGGATACGATTCACTAAGATTTTTTTTTGTGAGGTGAAGAACTTCATCTGGTGAAAAACCGAACTTGGTTTCTTCGCTGGCTATAAATACCTGCAGTAAGCAGGATATCTTTCGGTTAAACCTCTTTGCTTGTTTATTAATCTCTTCAAGTAATTTAATGGAGTCGACAGAATGGATAAGGGATACAAACGGGGCTATATACTTAACTTTATTGGTTTGCATATGGCCGATCATGTGCCACTCAATATCTTTAGGTAATGCCTCATACTTGGTAGACATTTCCTGCGCTTTATTTTCTCCAAACAGTCTTTGCCCGGCATCATAGGCTTCCTGTATTTTTGTTATTGGCTGCGTTTTACTAACGGCTATCAACCTACATTTCTTACCTGCTAATTCGGCATGAAGTTCTTTTATGTTATTTTTAACCTCCATTGAGCAATTTCGTTAAATAAATTCTTAGTCTTTAGTTTTACAAAGTTATGGCCATACTTGGAACCTTACTCAAAAAAGGAATTAAACTTAGAGAAAACCTTGAGCAGGAATACACCTTACCCTTTGAACTTCAGAAAAAGGAGTTAAAGGAATTGATGATTACAGCTAGCCAAACGGAGTTTGGTAACTACTATAACTTTACTAATATCCTCTCCCATTTTCGTAAGGGTCATTCTAACTTCTATGAAGTGTTTAAGCGGACCATCCCCATTCATGATTACAACAAGATCTACAAAGACTGGTGGCATTTATCCCTGAAAGGAGCCAAGAACATCTGTTGGCCAGGGCGTATTAAATACTTTGCGTTGAGTTCGGGTACTTCAGAGGCCTCCTCCAAACATATTCCGGTAACAAAAGAAATGACCAAGGCAATACAAAAAACAAGTATTCGCCAAATCATTAGCCTTTCTAAATATAATTTACCGGCAGATGTTTTTGAGGCAGGAATTTTAATGATTGGCGGAAGCACTCACTTAAACAGGAAAGGAAATTATTTTGAAGGTGACCTTAGTGGAATTCAGGCCGCCCGGTTGCCATTTTGGTTTCAACATTTTTACAAGCCTGGAAAAAAAATAGCCTCGACCCGTAACTGGGATTCAAAGCTTGCGGAGATTGTGCAAAAGGCCAGTGAATGGGATATCGGTATTGTAGTAGGTGTGCCTGCCTGGATTCAGATTTTATTGGAAAGAATAGTCGAACACCATAAGCTTAAACATATTCACGAGATCTGGCCAAACTTACTTATTTATGTTCATGGTGGGGTTTCGATGGATCCGTATAGAAAAGGTTTTGAGAAGTTGTTGGGAAGGCCCATCTACTACATCGAAACCTATCTCGCGTCCGAAGGCTTTATTGCTTACCAGGCCCTGCCGAATCGCAAATCGATGAGATTAGTATTGAATAATGGAATCTTTTATGAGTTCGTACCTTTTGATGAAAAAAATTTTACACCCTCGGGTGAGATTAACCCTGAAGCCGAGACACTTCTGATTGATCAGGTAGAGGAAGGTAAAGAGTATGCCATCCTACTTTCTACCTGCGCGGGTGCCTGGCGATATCTTCTTGGCGATGTAATTCGATTTGTATCTATTGAGGAATCTGAAATTATAATTACGGGTCGTACCAAGCATTTTTTGAGTCTTTGCGGAGAGCATTTGTCTGTAGATAATATGAACAAGGCGATTGAACTGGTATCAAACGAGTTAAATATAACGATTAATGAATTTTCTGTTGCGGGTATACCGCATCAAACTTTATTTGCACACCACTGGTTTATAGGAACCGATGATACGGTGGATGCCAATGTGCTAGAAGAACGAATTGATTTTCATTTAAAGAAAATTAATGATGACTATGCGGTAGAAAGAAGTGCTGCCTTAAAGAAAATAATTGTTGATGTATTGCCCTTGCGTAAGTTTTACGATTGGATGGAATCGAAAGGCAAAGTAGGTGGTCAAAATAAATTTCCGCGAGTGATGAAGAGTACTCAATTAGAGGAATGGATTAAATTCATCGCCTAAGCAATGCTGGAAATAATTATTAATGGTTTAAAATTAGGCATCGTTCTGATTTTTCTGGTTGGACCGGTCTTTTTTACTATTATTCAAACCAGCGTAGAGCGTGGCTTTTGGAGCGGGGTAGTTGTTTCGCTGGGTGTTTCTGTTAGCGATATTCTTTATGTTACCATTTGTTACTTTGGGTTAGTTCAATTTATTAATAAACCTGAATTTCGGTTGTACCTGGCCTACGGGGGAGGAACTATCTTAATTTTATTTGGACTTTATCATCTGTTTGTTAAAAGCCGAAGAAATCTGCATTCCTCGCTGGAAGTTGCCAAAGAGAAAAAAATGTATCGCTACTTTGCCAAAGGCTTTATTATAAATGGCTTTAGCCCAATGGTTTTAATATTTTGGATTGGAGCGATAAGTGTGGCTTCCATCGATTTTGGATATTCAAAAGGCTTTGAGTTTTTTCTTTTTTTCGGTGTAGTGTTATGCACTGTTTTTACTGCCGATGTACTGAAAGCTTATTTGGCAGATAAATTGAGACGATTGGTTACAAGTAGATTGATGCGGATAATGAATATTATGGTGGGTATTTGCCTGATTATTTTCGGGAGTCGGTTGATTTATCTGGCCGATTCTTTTTTGACCTAAGCGTTAGTCCTGAAGTATGTTTGACAGAAAAGACGACTTGAGGAAGATCCAAAGAATAAAGAAGGCAAGCGCCCATTGCAGATAAATAAAATAATAATCGGCTGTGTCTTTGAATCGCGTTTCCTTAATTTCTGCTCTCTCGTATTTATCAATCCGGCTAAATACATTTTTCAACGCTTCATTATCAGCAACCCGGAAAAATTCACCGGATCCGATTTTTGCAATTTTGCGCATAGTAGATTCATCGATGGTATTTTCGACCATGTTAGGTCTGCCAAAATAATCTTTACCAAATGGAACCAGACCTTCCTGCCCTACAATAATAGTATACATTTTAATTTCGTAGGCTGCTGCTAATTCAGCTGAGGTAATGGGATCGATATTGCCGGCTGTGTTGTCGCCATCGCTTAAGAGAATACACACTTTTGATTTTGATTCAGACTCCCGCATACGGTTTGTGACTACAGCCAGAGCCGAACCGATGGCGGTACCTCGGGATTCAATCATATCAAAGCTAATATCGTTCAGGTAGGTGTTGAGCAGATCGTAATCGGTAGTTAAGGGTGCTAACGAAAAGGCATCTCCGGAAAATACGACAATACCAATACGATCTTGTAATCGACCTTTTATGAAATCGCGGGCTACATTTTTTGCAGCTTCCAGCCGGTTGGGTTGAAAGTCTTCAATCTGCATAGATTGTGAAATATCGATAGCCAGCATGATGTCGATACCTTCTGTCCACTGTTCAACTTTTTCGTTGGTTTTTTGTGGCCGGGCCAACGCTATTAATATGAGCACAATTACACACGATAGTATAAGCTCTGGAAAAATCCGAACCCACGTTAAGGGCGAATTTTTAAGATCACTTTTTACAAGTGCAACGGGTAGTTTTTGATTAAAGTAATGACGGAAAGTCCATCGGGCAACAAGAAGCAAAGGCACTACAAACAGTGCATATAAAAAAACAGTTTGTTCCCAGGTGAACCCGCGCAAAGTTGCCGGATAAAACCATTGTAACGAATACCAGGGGTCGACTATTTCATCCATGCTTCACTTCCTCAATCTTTTTATTAAACCGACTTTGTGAAAAGTCTTTCAACTCTTTGAAAGGGTCAAAGGTA
>JAGPBO010000226.1 GCA_018063305.1 Cyclobacteriaceae bacterium | reverse complement strand
TAGGGCAAATGAATCTATTGGATTTTGAAAAGCCCATCGCTGAATTAGAAGGCAAGCTGGCCGATATGAAACACCTCGCAGATGGTAGTGACGAATCGGTAAAGAAGGCAGTTCATGCGTTGGAAAAGAAGATCACAAACCTGAAGAAAGAAACGTTCGAAAATTTAACTGGCTGGCAACGTGTACAGCTCTCCCGGCATCCCGACCGGCCCTATACGCTAGACTATATTTACGAGATCACCAGCGATTATATTGAATTGCATGGAGACCGCACGGTTGGTGATGATAAAGCAATGGTTGGTGGCTTAGGAACCATTGAAGGTCAAACATTTATGCTCATTGGCCAACAGAAAGGGCGCAATACAAAGCAACGGCAATTGCGCAATTTCGGAATGGCAAACCCTGAAGGTTATCGCAAAGCATTACGCTTGATGAAGATTGCTGAGAAATTCAACAAGCCTATCATTACATTTATTGATACACCGGGTGCTTTTCCTGGCCTGGAAGCGGAAGAACGCGGACAGGGAGAGGCGATAGCAAGAAACCTGAAAGAAATGTTTATGCTTAAAGTACCTGTTATCTGTATTATTGTAGGTGAGGGGGCTTCCGGTGGGGCTTTAGGTATTGGCATAGGCGATCGCGTTTTAATGTTGGAAAATTCCTGGTACTCGGTGATTTCACCCGAAAACTGTTCAGCTATTTTATGGCGCAGTTGGGATTTTAAAGAACAAGCGGCCGAATTACTAAAGCTATCGTCTAAAGATATGCATAGCCTTAAGTTAATTGATGGGATCGTAAAAGAGCCGTTGGGTGGTGCGCATACCGATGTGAAGGCCATGTCGACTGAATTAAAGAAAGTTATTCTTGATAACTTTAATGAATTAAATAAACTTACTCCGGAGGAGCGCATTAATCAGCGCATCGAGAAATTTTGTGCTATGGGAGTAGTGAAGGAATAATTTAAGATTTCAACTATTAAACTTTAACTTGAGGTCGCTTACAGGCGACCTTTTTGTTTTAAAAATAATTACGAATGAATTTACATGTAATCAATACGGGCTTTTTCAAATTGGATGGTGGCGCTATGTTTGGCGTAGTGCCGAAATCAATCTGGCAAAAAACCAATCCACCCGATGAAAATAATTTATGTTCATGGGCCATGCGTTGCTTGCTTATTGAAGCTGACAACAAAGTGATTTTAATAGACAACGGATTGGGCGATAAACAAGACGCGAAGTTTTTCAGTCACTATTATTTATATGGTGAAGATTCGTTGCTTGGCTCCTTAAATAAAGAAGGCTTTTCCGTAGATGATGTTACGGACATGTTTCTTACCCACCTTCACTTCGATCATTGTGGCGGTGGCGTAAAAATGAATGGGAGCAAACCCGAGCTTACTTTTAAAAGTGCCGTGTATTGGAGTAATGAAGAACATTGGAAGTGGGCCACACAACCAAACCCCAGGGAGAAGGCGAGTTTCCTAAAGGAAAATATTTTACCGATGCAGGAACTTGGGCAATTGGAATTTATAACAAAGAAAAATGAATCCAGTCCATTTGATTTTATGGATATCTATTATGCCAGCGGGCATACCGATAAAATGATGATTCCGAAAATCAGGTATAAGAATTATACCATTTGCTTTATGGCCGATTTGCTTCCTTCGGTGGGTCACATTCCATTGCCTTATGTAATGGGTTATGATACCCGGCCGTTAATCACCTTGCATGAGAAAGCGGAATTTTTGAAAGAAGCTGCGGATAATCAATATGTACTTTTTTTAGAACATGATCCGATTCATGAATGTTGTACCGTGAAGCATACTGAAAAGGGAATTCGGCTTGATAGAACATTTAGTTTGAAAGAAATTTTATGACACGGGGATTAGTATTATCTGGAGGTGGCGCGCGGGGAATTGCACATATAGGTGTGCTAAAAGCATTGGAGGAAATGGATATTCGCTTTGATCGGATTTCGGGTACTAGTGCGGGATCTATCGTAGGGGCATTATATGCATGCGGTCACACCCCTGATCAAATTTTTGAGTTGGTTAAAAACCTGAGCATTTTTAGATCAGTACGTCCCGCATTTGCCTGGACTGGTTTATTGACTATGGATGGATTGAAAGAGTTGTTGATGAAAAGAATTCCGGCAAATAGTTTTGAAGAGCTTCAAATACCCTTAACGGTAGCGGCCACAAACATCCGCATGGGTAAGATTAAATATTTTTCAGAAGGAGAATTGATCCCTGCAATTGTTTCATCGTGTAGTATCCCGGCTATTTTTAATCCGGTAAGTTTTGGAGGGCATCTCTATGTAGATGGAGGCTTGGTGGATAACCTTCCGGTTAAACCTATTCGAAATCAATGCGATATGATTGTGGGACTGCACTGCAACCACATTAGTTCGGATTTTGATGTAACGAATATTAAATTAGTAATTGAGCGCAGCTTGTTAATCTCAATCTATGCAAACACCGAAATAAGCCGGGGACTGTGTGATGTGTTTATTGAGCCGCCCAGAATGGATCGTTTTAGCAGCATGGATACCAGTAAAGCACAAGAGATTTTTGATTTTAGCTATCAGTTTACGAAGGATAATTTTTTACCACATCATTTTCAAAAAACGGAAGCCGCATGAGCGCAGAACAAACAGAGTTTAAAAATCTAATCCTCCAGGGAATACCTGATCAGTTACCCGAAATCAGGTCATACGATCCAACCGCAAATCATGCCCCTAAGCGAAAGGACATTTTGACCAGTACAGAAAAAAAACTTGCTGTGCGCAATGCCTTGCGATACTTTCATCCACGACATCATAAAATCCTTGCTGCAGAATTTTATAACGAGTTAAAGGCATACGGTCGCATTTATATGTATCGACTCAAGCCCGGTTATAAAATGTACGCGCGGCCAATAAGCGAATACCCTTATAAGTCTCTGCAAGCTGCGGCTATCATGCTCATGATACAAAATAATTTGGACGCAGCGGTTGCTCAACATCCACATGAATTAATTACGTATGGAGGTAATGGAGCGGTGTTCCAAAACTGGGCGCAGTATTTACTTACGATGAAGTACCTGGCGACCATGACGGATGAACAAACACTGCATTTGTATTCGGGGCACCCCATGGGTTTGTTTCCATCATCAAAAGAAGCACCAAGAGTTGTTGTGACCAACGGCATGATGATCCCTAATTATTCAAAACAAGATGATTGGGAAAAATATAATGCATTAGGAGTAACACAATACGGACAGATGACAGCCGGGAGTTACATGTACATTGGGCCGCAAGGTATTGTGCATGGCACCAACATAACCATATTAAATGCGGGTAGAAAGATTTCAAAGCATGGCGAAGGGTTGACCGGAAAAGTATTTGTAACATCCGGATTGGGTGGCATGAGTGGCGCTCAGCCTAAAGCGGGTAACATTGCAGGTTGCATCACCGTGGTGGCTGAAGTAAATGAAAAAGCCGCGCGTAAAAGACATGAGCAAGGCTGGGTGGATGAGCTGATCACTGAGGCTGATGAACTGGCTAAACGTGTTATTCGCGCTAAGCAACGTAAAGAAGTTGTTTCAATAGCCTATCTGGGTAATGTTGTGGATGTGTGGGAAAAATTTGAAAAAGAAAATATTTTTATTGATTTAGGTTCTGATCAAACTTCATTGCACAACCCGTGGGCAGGCGGATATTACCCAGCCGGACTTTCTTATGAAGAGTCAAATCAATTGATGGCTAATAATCCAGATGAGTTTAAAAAGCAAGTACAGCAATCGCTTAGAAGACAAACGGATGCCATCAATAAGCATGCGGCTAAAGGAACATACTTTTTTGATTATGGAAATGCGTTTTTACTGGAAGCTTCCCGGGCGGGTGCAGAAGTAATGGCTGATGATAAAATTAATTTCAAATATCCCTCGTATGTGCAGGATATTATGGGGCCCATGTGTTTTGATTTTGGATTTGGGCCCTTTCGGTGGGTGTGTACTTCTGGAAAAGAAACGGATTTAGATTTTACAGATCAGTTGGCAGGCAATGTGTTGGAAGAGATGGCACGTAACGCACAACCAGAGATACAATCACAACTGCAAGACAATATAAATTGGATTAAATCCGCGAAAGCAAACAAATTGGTTGTCGGGTCGCAGGCACGCATTCTCTATGCAAATGCAGAAGGAAGAATTAAAATTGCCTTGGCATTTAATCAGGCAATAAAAGATAAGAAGATAGGTTCTATAGTTTTAGGTCGTGATCACCACGATGTATCAGGTACGGATAGTCCGTATAGAGAGACATCAAACATCTATGATGGTTCGCGCTTTACAGCGGATATGGCCATACATAATGTCATTGGTGATTCATTTCGTGGGGCAACATGGGTTTCTATCCATAATGGAGGTGGAGTAGGCTGGGGAGAAGTTATTAATGGCGGCTTTGGGCTTTTGTTGGATGGATCATCAGATGCAGAACGTAAACTCAAAAGCATGTTGTACTTTGATGTTAACAATGGCGTTGCGCGCAGGGCCTGGGCTCGTAACGAAGGTGCCCTCAGTGCAATACGACAAGAGCTTTCAGAGGCCATGCAGATCACCATTCCTTTTCTGGCTGATGATACGTTACTCGATGAATTAATTTAGCATGCAGTCGCTATTGACATTTATATTCAACGCACTGGGCTGGAAGATTGAGGGAAAATTTCCATCGGATCTTAAAAAATTTATTATTGCCGTGGCCCCGCATACAAGTAATTGGGATTTTCCGGTTGGCGTTTTGGCTCGTAGTGCCTTAAGAATTCAACGAGCAAAATTTTTGGGTAAAGATTCCTTATTCAAACCTCCATTTGGCTGGCTCTTTCGCTCGTTAGGGGGATATCCGGTTAACCGTTCCTCCAGTCATGACATGGTGCATCAAGTGGTTGATATTTTTAATTCTCACGATGAATTCATTTTGGCGATAGCACCTGAAGGAACCAGAAAGAAAACACAGAAACTACGAACCGGATTCTATTTTATTGCAAAGGGGGCAAATGTTCCTATAATACCTTGTGGTTTTGATTTTGCCAGAAAAACTATTGTGGTTGGTGAACCCTTCTACGCTACTGATAATCAAGAGCAGGATTTAAACTTTCTAATAGAATTTTACCGTACCATTAAAGGCAAGAACCCGGAATTAGGAATTTAATTTTTCTTTAGATTAGCTACTCAATTTTTTTTGGTTTATTTGCTTTTAAAATTTATTAAAAATGAAAAGAATAGTTTTGCTACTGTTAGTATCAGGAATGGCCACCTTAGGGTACTCTCAATTCCTTAAAAAGGGTTCTATAATCGGAGGCGGAACTTTTCAATTTAAGACTTCTAATAATCATGATTTTGACTCTAAAGGAACATCGTTCTCAATAGCACCGTTGGCGGGCTATTTTGTGGCTAAGAATTTAGCTCTTGGAGCTAGTTTTGAATATGGTTATAGTACATCTAAAAATTCCTCGTTAAACTATAAGGGCTCAACGAGTTCAGTCTTCTTATCACCATTCGTTAGGTATTACTTAGATAAAGGATTATTCTTTCATAGTCAATACGGATTTGGTCCAACAAAAGTTAAATCTGAGATCGATGGTGTCAACAGTGACTATGAAGTGAACTCATCACTCTGGCGATTAGGCATAGGGTACGCAGCCCGAATTTCTGATACTGTATTGTTTGAACCTATGATGGGGTATTATGCTTCTGGCGTCAACGATACTAAAATTGATGGCTTCTTCATTATGGGGGGGTTTACTATTATACTAAAAAATGTAAAGTAGCGGTTAATCACCTGGTTCTACTTTACTCATTTTTGCCATCGCTTAGTTGGCCTAAGTACATGGCAAACGCACATCGGGTAGTTTCAATTGG
>JAGPBO010000040.1:17592-20518 GCA_018063305.1 Cyclobacteriaceae bacterium | reverse complement strand
ATAGTGACGTGGTGCATGGCCATGGGTGGAAGTATTATGTGGTTAATGAACGATGGCAACTATGATTTGAAAGAGCAGGAGATCACGAACACCCTATTGCCTAAACCTTTAGAGCTAGATAATCCTGCTACAATCGGGAACTATCCCGTCAAGCATATTTTTTATGGAAGCGGAAATAACAAGAGGCGAGAAGAGTATGGTAAAAACGCAAACCTGATTACGCCAAGTGTAGATGCATCGTTGTTGCTGCCTGAATGGAAAGGTTTCAAGAGAAAAATGCGAGAGTGGTATTGGGGTTTCGGTGTAAACGAATTTCCATTAAACGGAAGTGTTTGGTATCCGGAAGGTGAGGGAGCATTTCCATTAGTGTTGGTGGTGCATGGCAATCATGGAATGGAAGAATATTCCGATCCTGGCTATGCCTACTTAGGGGAGTTGCTTGCCAGCCGTGGGTTCATTGTTGTATCCGTAGATGAAAATTTTGTGAATGGAACGTGGTCGGGTGATTTTGTTGGAAAGGAAATGCAAACACGCGGATGGCTTTTGTTGCAGCACTTGAACGTGTGGCGTCAATGGAATCAAACCAAAGATCATCAGTTTTTTGGAAAAGTAGATATGGATCATATTGCATTGATTGGTCACTCGCGGGGTGGCGAAGCGATTGCCATTGCTGCCGCGTTCAATGATCTGGATTTCTATCCTGATAATGCTTTAGTAAAGTTTGATTTTCATTTTAACATTCGCTCTTTGATTTCATTGGCACCAACGGATAGACGATATACGCGTAGGCTTAAGTTAAGCAATGTCAATTATCTTACGTTGCAAGGAGGTTACGATAGTGATGAACCGAGTTTTTTTGGCATGCGTCAAGCCGAACGCATTAATTTTGGTAGCGATAAGTATTATTTTAAATCCGGGCTTTATATGCCAGGCGCAAATCATGGTCAATTCAATTCCGTTTGGAAACAAGATGGCAGGCCTCCAAACAGTTGGATGTTGAATGTGAAACCTTTGATCACGGAGGCTGAGCAACAACAAGCAGCCAAGGTTTATATCTCTGCTTTTCTGGAAGCAACCATTCGTGATAAAAAAGAATACCTTCCTCTATTTGAGAACTGGGGTTATGGAAAAAATTGGTTACCAGAAATTCAATATCTCAATCGCTTTGAAGATAACCAGTTTATAGAAGTAGCCGGGTATGAAGACGACATTGATTTAACAACCACATCGGTTCATACAACGATTTCGTCTAATCAATTAAGAGTATGGCATGAAGTTGAATTACTTTATCGCGATGGTAGAGATAAGCAAGCGAATAATGCTGTTATTTTAGGTTGGAAAAAATCTGATCAGGAAAAAGAAATATCATCATACACAATTAATCTGCCTGTAAACATGGCATTAAATAAATCATTGAATGAAAACGATTTATTGGTTTTTGCGCTGAGTGAAGGCAATCTAAAGGAGCTGGAAGACGAGAAGGAAAAGGAAGCTGATAAAGTAAAAGATAATAAGGAGTTAGACACGCTGAAGGTTAAAACAGACTTTACTATACTTCTTGAGGATTCGCTGGGAACCACGGCATCATTGCATGCCAACGAAATTATTCAACTATTACCTCGATGGGAGATTCGTTATTTAAAACTAAAGGATCAAAACACTGAACAGTATGGTGATTTATGGGAACCAACATTAGCCAACTATCAGGTACCACTATCTTACTTTGTTCAAAAGTTTCCGGCTTTAAAATTATCCAGTCTAAAGAAAATTGAATTCCGATTCGATCGCACGATGTCGGGAGTCATTATTCTTGATGAAATCGGCTTTCGCAAAAAGCGGTTGGAGTAATTTATTATTCGACAATCATCATTATTACTTTTTAATGTGCTTGACACATTTTAATTATAATATATATTTACATATTATAAATATATTTCGTAAAATTGCCTTTAAATAATTAGAAATGGCAACATTCACCAGCACGCTTCCAGATAATCTCCTACAACTGCTTTCAGATAAGGCAAAAGCACTTTCGCTGCCTAAAAACAAGCTGATCGAAAATGCACTTCGTCTCTATCTTGAGCACCTTGAAAAAGCCGAGTATATTAAATCTTATAAGCAAGCCGCTTCTGATAAAGACGTCATGCTGATTGCCGAAGAAGGCATGGTCGATTACTTGAAGCAGTTAGAGAAATGAGGCAGGGGGAAATCTGGAATGCTGATTTGAATCCAACTAAAGGAAGTGGACAAGCCGGGCAGCGACCTGTAGTTGTATTAAGTGGAAATTTATTGAATGAACATTTGAATGTGGTGATTGTGGTTCCATTGACAACCAAAATCAAAAACTATAAGGGTAATCCCGTGCTAAAGCCAACTGCTACAAATGGTTTAAAACAAGAATCTGAAATGTTGATTTTTCATATCCGTTCCATATCTAAAGATCGGTTGGTAAAAAAGATTGGCAGCATCGAAATAGCGCAGCACGAGTATGCTGTTAAAACTCTAAATGAAATTTTGAAATATTAAAACGGTGAGTTTGACCAAAATTCTTCGTGGTCTTCGCGGACGAGTAACAAAACTTAATGGGTGAGTATAGATTTTAAATGAAACCCGCGATCTCATCATGGTGCGGGTCTCGGTGAAGTATGAATGAAGTACTAAGATTGGGAGCTCGCCCGCACAGCGCAATTAAGATTGGGTACTTGCTCGAAATAACAAGTTAGTACAACTGAAACTCCATAATCAAATGCTTTCCCAACAACACATTCATGGAAGTGTTTAATTTAAATATAGCTCGGAAGACTTTTTCATGGGCAGGATCATTCCGAATCTGCTTCTTCATGGCCTTGCGATTAAAATAATAGAGTGCGGGATACCAAAGTATCAAAAGTAAATACGAGGTGGAACTTCTTTGGGTAGCATGAAC
>JAGPBO010000040.1:0-17492 GCA_018063305.1 Cyclobacteriaceae bacterium | reverse complement strand
TGGTCGTTTCGGCAGTTTTTATTTTAAAACCATTTTCAAGCCAACGCAATTGCTCAAGCGATTCTGCCTTCTCCAGAGAAGAAACTTTTAACGAAGTAATTTTTTTCAAAACATCACTTCGGTAAGCATACATGCCTATGTGTTTGTAGTAGGGATGTTGATTGACCCAGTCTGTTTCCTTGCTACGCCAGTAGGGAATGGGCGAGCGACTAAAGTACATCGCCTCTTTGTTTTCATTTACCACAACTTTAACAACATTCGGATTGGTAAGCTGTTCCTGTGTTTCCAGTTTCTTAATTAAGGTGGCGAGTTCAGTTGTGCCATCTAACAAAGAGGCTAACAAATCAATTTGCGTTGGGGCGATGAAAGGTTCATCACCTTGAATATTGATCACGTAATCAAAAACTTCTTGCTCTTTCGCTAGCACTTCATAGCAGCGATCCGTTCCGCTAGCATGATTTTCTGAAGTCATACATACGTTCCCGCCAAACCTCAACACATGTTCAACGATTTCGGGGTGATCAGTGGCAACAATAATCTTACTCAACGATTTGCTTTTACTGGCTTGTATAAATACGCGATTGATCATCGATTGTCCATTTAAATCCGCCAGAGGTTTTGCCGGAAAACGCGTGGAGGCGTAGCGCGCAGGTATTATCCCGAGAACTTTCATCCTACTTTTTTAACTTTCAATGTTACCCCTTCGGTACCGATTACTTCAATGGTATCGCCTTGCTCCACAAAATCTCCGCGTGTAAAAGCATCATAAACTTCATCATCGATCAAAACCTTGCCGCTGGGGCGGAGAATGGTATGGGCTTTACCTACTTTACCTAGTAGGTTGGAGTTAAATGAGTTTACGGTGTAGCCATCGCTTACCTGTTGAGTTTCGGTTAAAGCCATTCGTTGAAACGCTTTTGTTTTGGTAAACCGGGCACCGCCAAAGAAGAGCAACAACCCCCCGCCCACCAATCCACCTATCATGGCAAAGGAGGCAGCGATTATATTTTCTAGTGGGACAAATTCAAAGTTGAAAAAATCATTATTCAACATAATAAGGATTAGCGAAATCACGGTAAGTGAAATGCCAGCAATGCCGGCTATGCCAAAACCGGGTATAACAAATATCTCAGCCGCGATTAACAAAACTCCAATAAAGAGTGCGATAATTTCCCAATAATCCGCTAAGCCGTTGAGATAGTAAGGAACAAGATATAAAGCCAACGCAGTAATGGCCGCGATTAATGGAAAGCCAACCCCTGGCGTTTGTAATTCGAAATAGAGGCCACCAATAATTACCAGAATAAGAATACCACTAATAAATGGATTCAGGAAGATGGCAATAATCTTTTCGGCTGCACTCAATTGATAGGTTTCGATATCATACGATTCAATTTTATTTCGTTTCAGAATATCAGCAATTGATTCAACTTTGGCTTCGCAGTAGCCGTTTGCTATAGCCTCTGAGGTGGTGAAGGTAATTACCTTGCCGGCTTGCTTAATACTATCAATTACTATTTTTTCATCTACCATACCTTCCGCAATACGAGGATCACGACCATTTTCTTCGGCTGTTGATCGCATGATGGAGCGCATATACGATTGATATTTATCAGGTGCCGCTCCGCCCGACCCGTCTACAACGGTAGCAGCACCAATGGTAGCACCAGGTGCCATATAAATACTATCACAGGCGATGGAGATTAGCGCTCCGGCAGAAGCCGCGTCTGAATTTATAAAGACCCACAAGGGTACTTTTACACTCATTAACCGATCCACAATTTCTTTGGCATCGCTGAGTCCACCGCCAAACGTATCCATGTCTATAACAATAATATCGGCTTTGGTGGTTTCGGCATGTTCCAGTGCCAGCTTTACATAGCGTGCCATCCGCGGATCAATCTCTGCTTTGATCTCCATCACCATTACCTTCTTCTTTTCATTCTGCGCGTTAGTCAGAGCCGGAATCAATCCTATCAGGCAAAGGAGGAACAGCTTTCGCATGGTTATCGTATTTTTGTTATAAAAATACTAAGTCTTGATCGAAAAACCCCGTCATCATTTTTCCATACAACTAAGCTCTGGGGTGTGGAATACGTTAGTGGCCCCAGGAAAAAAGTGGCTTATCCTGGAACAACGCAATGAAGTAAACCGCGAAGTGACCATTACGGCTTTTGACTTTGAAAACAAGAAAATAGTTTGGCGAAATGCGTCTTTGCCTGAGCCCTGGTGGATAAATCTGGTATCCGTATCACACCACCGTGTTGTACTTAAAATTTTTGAGAACACAGCCAATCCCGACATTACCAGCTTTCTATCCCTTTCGTTGGAGGATGGTGGAATAGTTGATCGGCAGCCAGAAAGTGAAGCAGAATATACGAATGAGGTTCAGCAGCCGTTTCAGTATGTAGCGGGTGAGCCGGAATTTAAAACTGTAGAGATTTTTTTGAAAACCCGGTTAAACATCATCCCATTACTGGGAGCAGAGTATTTGGAGTCACACAATTTTATATTTGTTTCTTGCTATTTCGGCAGCCCGGGGGCGTTTACCAACCTATTAGGGTGCTTTAATAAAGCCGGAGAATTGCTTTGGAAAGATGAAATTGGCACGAATTTGAAAGGGATTGGCGTAAATACATTTTTTATTGCTTACGACTATCTATTTTTTGTGAAGAACAAAACAGAATTGGTAACTTTTCGCATTGTTTAAGCTATGATTAAAATAATTTTTTTAACTCTCGTTTCGTGGTCTTCTCCAGCTGCACCAATAGATTCGTTGCGCACGGAAACCATTAATGGAAAACAGTTTATCATTCATCGTATTGATGAAAAGGAAACATTATATAGTATTTCGAGGCGATATGGCGTTCCCATTACCGCCATCCTGGACGAAAACCCAACGGCTGATGGTGGCCTTGCTGTGGGACAACTTCTAAAAGTGCCTTATGCTCCGAAATCAAAAGTTCAACAGAATGGCAATCGCACACACAAAGTAGCTGCAGGCGAAACACTCTTCTCTATTTCGCGGCTTTACGATGTTTCGGTTGATGATATAAAAGCCTGGAACAGTTTGACGAGCAATTCTCTGTCTACTGGTCAGGAATTAGTTATTAAAAAGAAAGCCGCTGTTGCGGAAACGGTAACCACCACCGTTACTAAACCGGTAGCAGGCGTTCATACCGTTGCTGCAAAAGAGACCTTATTCTCCATAGCCCGCCAGTATGGAATAACCGTACAACAAATTCGTGATTGGAATACGCTTACCAGCGATGAAGTAAAAATCGGACAGACCTTAGTTGTGGCAGAACCTACGTTAACCAAAACGATAGAGACGAAACCGGAAATCAAAACTCCGGACGTTGTTGCTGTTACTCCTCCAAGAGTTGAAACTAAACCGCCAACAGAAACCACCATCCGAATCTCTGAAAAGGTAACTGGCTCTGACGAGGTGAAAGAAGGTGGCTTGGCCGAATTAATTGAAGGTACCGATGGCAATCGAAAATATCTTGCCTTGCATAGGACCGCCAAAGTAGGCACTATTCTTAAAGTCAGAAATGAATTAAATAATCGTGAAGTATTTGTTCGGGTAGCGGGCGAGTTGCCTAATATCGGTGCCAACACAAACGTAATTATCAAAATTTCCAAATCAGCTTACGATAGATTGGGGGCAATCGATCCGAAATTTAGAGTTGAAGTTACCTATTACAAATAGGCGTTTTTATTAACCCTGTCGTTTTGAAAAATTTATTCCATCAACGACATGCACTAATTGAAGCCCTTTCACGTAAGGCAGCTGGAAGTTTTTTTCTGCTATTGATCATAGCTAATACATCAGCTCAAAATCTAGTGGTTAACTCAGGCTTTGAAAGTTATTTTGATTGCCCTGGATCTTACAATTATTTGCAGGATGGAAAGCTTGCACCCGGATGGTTTTCTCCCACATTTGGTACGCCCGATATATTCAACGGATGCAGTGTTGGAAATGCGGGCGTGCCCACCAATTGGGCTGGGTTTTCCAAAGCGTACACAGGTGTTGGCTATGCTGGGGTTTATGCCTATGTATTTGGGAAGCAAACCCCTTATCGGGAATACATTCAGGCTGAGTTGCTCGAACCTCTTGAACCCGGTGGCAATTATCTGGTAGAATTTTATTTTAAACTTTCATCGAACTCAAAGTACAGCATCGATCGGATTGGAATCTTGCTATCCGATTCATCCCATCGAAACACCCATGACGGGGTTTTTCCGATTGCACCTTCTTATGAACGACTGAACCGAACAATCTATAATCGATCAACCGGTTTGTGGACCCGGTTTGGATACACCTACGAAGCAAAAGGAGGCGAGCGATTTCTAACAATTGGAAATTTTTCCAGTGATGGTAAAACCCGATCGCAGTTTATTGAAAGCTCACAAGGTAAGGAACCTATGCTGGCCCGAGCCGCATATTATTACATTGATGATGTTAAAGTAATTAAGGTAGGAGGTGTTCCACAAGCACCGGTACTAACCGGATATCCGGAGATAAAAACGGATGAGAATTATGTTTTGAAAAATATTCAATTCAGATTTAATGACTTCACCTTGCTTGAGTCTTCTTATCCTGAATTGAAAAGACTGGTTGAGATTATGCACTATCATAAAGCCTGGAAAGTAATAGTTAGCGGCCATACGGATGATGTGGGATCGGACGCGTATAATCTCGATTTGTCTTTGCTTCGGGCTGGCAGCGTGGCCGACTATCTGATTGAACAAGGCATTGATCCCGCCAGAATAAAGACCCAAGGTTTTGGTAAACAAACACCGTTGGTCAAGGGCACGGATGAATCTTCACGCTCGACTAATCGTAGGGTAGAATTACGATTTTTAAACTGATGCCTGGCAAAAAAATCAATCGGGATAAACTGAAAGCTTTTTTAGATGCTAAGGCAGATCAATACAACACATTAGATTTTATTACACTCGATCCAATTTCCATCCCGCATCGGTTTTCTAAAAAACAGGATATAGAAATTGCCGGATTTCTGGCAGCAACTCTGGCGTGGGGACAACGTGTCACCATAATTAATAAATGCAAGGAGCTATTACAGCTTATCGATGGATCGCCCCATGATTTTTTACTTCATCATACGCTCAGCGATTTAAAAGCATTTGAGCATTTTAAACACCGAACCTTTAATTCAACCGATACATTATATTTTATTGAATCCTTGTCAACTTACTATAAAACGTACCATTCGCTGGAGAATGCATTTGTTGTACCCGCTAATGATACAACAATCGAAGCCGGTCTGATTAACTTTCATAAGATATTCTTCAGTCTTCCTGATTCTCCTTCGCGTACTCGTAAGCATGTTTCTACACCCACCCGCAAGTCGGCTTGTAAAAGATTAAGTATGTTTTTACGCTGGATGGTTAGACAGGATGATAAAGGCGTTGATTTTGGAATTTGGAAGCGGATTTTACCCTCGCAACTGATCTGCCCTTGCGATGTGCATGTAGAACGAGTAGCAAGAAAGCTGAATTTAATCTCCCGCAAAGGAATGAATTGGCAAACTGCGCTGGAATTAACCTCCAATCTACGAAGGCTTGATCCGGTTGATCCGGTAAAATACGATTTTGCGCTTTTTGGATTGGGGATCATGGAGCGCTATTAGTTTTTCTTAAAATATGACGAGCGGTTATTTAAATCTTGGTTAAATGTTTTTACCTTAAACTTTCGTTTCAAAACCAATATTCTACCATGAATTTAAACATTGACGCAGAAGAAAAGAACACCTATGATGCCATTGTAGTAGGTACGGGCATTAGTGGTGGTTGGGCAGCAAAAGAGCTGAGTGAAAAAGGATTAAAGACGCTTGTTTTGGAGCGTGGTAGAGATGTAAAGCATCCCGACTATCCTACGGCAACAAAAGATCCCTGGCAAATTCCAAATGGAGATAGGCCAACGCAAGAAATTTTAAAGAATCAAGGCATACAAAATCGCACGGGGTATACGGTTAAGCCATCAACCGCCCATTGGTTCGTCAATGATCTCGAAAATCCGTATAGCGAAAAAGAAGGGAAACGTTTCGATTGGATGCGCGGCTATCATGTGGGTGGGCGTTCGCTTATGTGGGGTCGCCAAAGTTACCGCTGGGGCGATTTTGATTTTGAAGCCAATGCCCGGGAAGGTGTTGCCATTGATTGGCCGGTTCGATATGCTGAAATAGCACCCTGGTATGAGTACGTGGAAACCTTTGCGGGAATCAGTGGTCAGGATGAGGATATTCCGCATCTACCCAATAGTAAATTTCTTCCGCCCATGGATATGAATTGTGTGGAAAAGGAATTGAAAAAATCTATGATGGATAAGTTTGGCAGGCCATTAACCATTGGCCGGGTTGCCCATGTTACAGGGCCACTTACTCATAACCAAAGTCCACAACGCGGTTCATGTCAGTTCAGAAATCTTTGCGCCAGAGGTTGCCCATACGGTGGATACTTTAGCAGTAACTCGTGTACTATTCCTTCAGCCGAGCGATCAAATAACATGACGTTGCGCGCAAACTCAATTGTATATGAATTGATTTACGATGAGAAAAAAGGAAAAGCAACCGGTGTAAAAGTATTGGATTCGGTAACCGGAGAAACGATGGAGTACTATGCCAAAGTAATTTTCCTTTGCGCATCCACCATGGGTTCAGCTTTTATTATGATGAACTCAATATCAAACCGCTTCCCGAATGGATTTGGAAATGATAGTGGTGAGCTTGGCCATAATATTATGGACCACCATTTAGGCGTTGGCGCCAGTGGCACCATGGAAGGTTTTGAAGATCAATATTACTATGGTCGCAGGGCCAATGGAGTTTATATCCCACGCTTCCGGAATATTGGCAAAGACAAGCGCGATTACTTGCGTGGCTTTGGTTATCAGGGTGGCGGTAGCCGTCAGGGTTGGAGCAGCCTGGTGGCAGAACTTTCTATTGGTAAAGAATTAAAAGAGGCTGTGACCACACCCGGTGCATGGAGTATTGGTATTGGTGGTTTTGGTGAAATATTGCCTGACCATTCCAATATGGTAACAATCAACAAAGAGTTGAAAGACAAATACGGATTACCAACGTTGTTGTTCGATACCGAATTTAAAGAGAATGATTATAAAATGCGCGTTGACATGGCAGCCGATGCAAAGGAAATGCTGGAAGCAGCCGGAGTGAAAAATGTTCGCTCTCATGATCGTAAGGATCAACACGGCATTGGCTTAGGAATTCATGAAATGGGAACTGCCCGCATGGGTAAGGATCCTAAAACATCGGTGCTTAACAAATACAATCAGGTACATGCATGCAAAAATGTGTTTGTAACCGATGGTTCGTTTATGACATCTGCAAACTGTGTAAACCCATCGCTTACCTACATGGCATTTACAGCACGCGCTGCCGACTTTGCAGTAAGCGAATTGAAAAAAGGTAATTTGTAAAATCTTTAAATATTGAATGACTATGAATCTGAATCAACTCATCGATAGAAGAGAAGCCCTTCGCAAAACAGCCTTGCTTATGGGCGCAGCCGTTTCGGCTTCAGCCTTAACAGGAATTTTGCAAGGTTGCAAAGCAGCACCCGAACTAACGTACAAGCCCGATTTTTTTACGGAAGATCAGGCGCGCTTGATTAGCGAAGTGGCAGAAATAATTATTCCGAAGACGGATACACCGGGAGCAAAAGATGCCGGTGTACCGGGATTTATTGACCAAATGTTAAAGGAGTGCTATAAGAAAGAAGATCAGGATGAATACTTAAAAGGTTTAGCCGAGTTTGATGCTGCGGCCAAAGTCGCTTATGGCGATACATTTAATGAGTGTGATGCCAAACAACAAACCGAGTTTGTGCTTGCACAACATGCCGATGCATTAGCGAAGACAAAAGCGGATCCTTCTATGAAGCGCCCTTTTATTTTAGCAACTAAAGAACTTACGCTTTTAGGATTCTTTACATCAGAGCCGGGTGCAACTCAGGTGCTGCAATACGTAGCTGTTCCGGGTTCGTATAAAGGATGTATTCCATTATCGGAGGCAGGCAATGGTAAGACATGGGCTACTTGATAGTTTTATTAAAAGGGCATTCGTGAGAATGCCTTTTTTATGGCTGGTCACTTCCTGTATTAATTTTCTGGCAAGGATCTGGTAATTGATTTTTTAAAATTTAGAGTAACTTCTTAAATGAAATCGTTGCGTTTGAGAAGTTTTGATTAATTTAGATTCACGCCAGCTTTAAATGATAAAACAAACCACTTTAAATAGAAGAATTACACTAACTCTTTTAATTTATACGTTGATTTGGTCTATCGTTCTTGAACGTTACGGACTGGTACCCCGATGGGAAATTCAGCGGTATGGGCCCATTGTGATCTTCACTATTCTTTACGTAGGTTCATTCAAAAATGACTGGATTAGAACAAACATGAGATATGGACTCTATGGTACTGTTTTTCTTTGGACTATTTTGTCATCCCTAGAGGCCGCACTTTCTCCTTATCATAACTTCTATTTGCTGCGACCTCTTATTTCTGTTGCCATTGTTTCATTCGTTTTTCTGGAAAGGAAATGGTTAAATGGTTATTTGCTATTCAATTTTATTATAACAAGTATAGTTTCGTTTATAATGGATATACCGGATGAGTTGGAGATTTTATTTTTAACAGGCTTTGCATGTGTAACACTTTCTGTTTGTTTATTAATGAATACCATTTTGCAATTACAAACCCAGTATAAATCGATTGTTATCAGTTTGGCTGAAAAAGACAAAAAGATTGAAGAGTATGCTCATATGAATTCTCACGTGGTCCGGGCTCCACTTGCCCGTCTCATGGGCCTAATTCGATTATTGGGCCTGGATTTATCTACTCATGAATTAACCGATAAGGTTCAAAAAGAGGCCACAGATTTAGATAAAGTTATCCGCAAGGCACAAAGGCTATTGGAATAATTTTTTTTGGTGATAAAATTATTTTGGAAGGCATGATTAATCAGTCGATGAAAGAGTTTTTCTTAGAAATCTGATTATCAATAACTGGCAGCAGCTCGTTTCTGAAACAGAGGTCTTAAAACTGTACGGTCCAGCAAAATCAAGGCGAGACCAAGATTTAAAAAGATAATGCTGTTAACCAAGACCTTTCCATTAAAGGGAATGGAAAGGGGGGGGAGCGTCATCCATTTATTTTTGATAGGCGCTGCATCGACCAATAAGTTAGTTTGAGTTTGATCAAAAACGCCATTGGATAATAAAACCAGAGCCAGCCCGGAAGCGATAATAACGCCAATCAATAACAACAAGCCTTTACGTGGCGAGAACGTGGCCGCAGGGCGCACCGTTAACCCAGCCATTACTTTTTGAGTAAATATTTTAGAAGGGATTTCCATTACTGCCTTCCTTTTCAAAAAGCGTTGAATGGACTTTTGTGTCTCTACTTCATTTTTCAAAAAGTGGTTTTCCTGAAGTTCAATCTCCAGATTTTCCTTCTTAGAAAGCTCTAAGGTACCCTCCAGGTACTTGAGTATTTCTTCTTCTTTTTCAGGTGATACCTTATTCATACCCTATAAAGTTAATGCTTCTTTTTTTAAAATACCTTTCAATTCTTCGGCCAAACGCAAACGAGCCCGGTGGATTCTAACCTTAATGGTGTTTAAATTTTGATCCATCATGGCGGCCACTTCTTCCATTGTAAACTCCTTAATATAATAGAGTTGTATAGCCAATCGGTCGGCTTCATTTAATTTAGCCATCGCCTGTGAAATGAAAACCTCCTTATCTTCTTGCTCTGTTTGATGATCGGCTTGCTCAGAATATTCGATAATGGTGTTTTCTATACTCTGAAAAGCAACTTTGGTTTTTCGTCTATAGCTTATGGCCGTGTTAAATACAATGCGGTAGAGCCAGGTACTAAACTTGGCCTGTCGGTTAAATGATTTCAGGTAATGATATGCTTTTATGAAACCATCTTGTGCCGCTTCTTCCGCCTCAGGTCTATTCTCCAATATTTTCATAGCAATAGTAAATGCGTAGCTCTTATACTTGTCTACCAGGTTGGCGTACAAGGCTGTTTCACCCGCCAGTATTTTATCGATAAGTGCGTTTTCTTCCTCTAATGTGATCACGGCTCTTGGACGCTGATTTAATAGAGGAAGTTACACATTATCAGAAGATGAGTATAAACTTGTAGAATTCAGAGGGACACTTTTTTCTGATTTTCCTGTAACCGCCAGAAGATGGCCTGCGTCATAGGGGCAAATTAACACTAAATATTATGGATGGAAATCAGATTATAATTCCTGCGCTTGGCATCATGTTGCCAATAGTCATATCATTGGGAGCCTTCGTTATGGTTGTTTACATCCGTAAATACGATAGTATTGAACGGATGGCTATAATAGAAAGAGGATTGAGCCCCGATCTTTTTAGAAAGAATCGATCCACTTCGGGCATTTTAAGCACCGCGCTGCTATTGATAGGTGGTGGATTGGGTTTGCTTATGGGCTTTGGGTTGGACAGCCTCTTTGACATGGGGGATGTAGCCTACTTTTCTATGATTTTCATTTTTGGCGGTTTGGGTCTGGGTTTGGCTTATCTTATAGAAGAAAAGAAATCTAAAGGGACAGGGAATTAACCTATCCGTTAACCAGGAAAGAAGTTGCTTTAGGGACTTGAAACAACTCTTTTATCCTTACAATCCTGACTGTACGTTAGGATTCATCACCCTTCGGGCAAAAGCGTCATTACCTTTTTTATAATAACGCATTTGGGATTAATAAATCCAGCTAATGAAAGTTTTAGCAAACCAATAGATAATGACTACAGAAATCAGGTTCATGACAATACCGGCACGCATCATGTCTTTCACCTTCATGTGACCGCTGGAGAATACAATGGCATTGGGTGGTGTAGCCACCGGAAACATGAAAGCCATGCTGGCTCCAAAAGTAATAGGCATTCCAATCAATATCGGATTTAATCCTAGATTAGCTGTAATCCCAAAAACCACCGGAATAAAAATTTGAATAAGCGCCACATTACTCATCAACTCGGTGAGGAATACGGAAGTCGTTATCAATCCTAATAAAAGCCAGTTTACGGACGGGCTTTGTTGCGCAATGGCCGCCCCCGCGGCTTGAATAATTCCTGCACTCGATAAGCCTTGCGCCAGGCAGAGACCTCCGCCAAATAGAATTAAAATTCCCCACGCTAGTTTTTCAGTATCTCGCCAATGAAGTAGAAACTTAAATTCTTTCAGGCTGCTGGGAACAATGAACATGAGAGAGCCACCTGCCATAGCAATGTTAGTATCATTGAAAATATCTTTACCTATGAGGAGATTGAGGGCTTGCTGAAAGATCCACAAGGAAGAGGTGAGACCAAAAATCATCAGTACTAACTTTTCTTCTTTGCGCATTGTACCTAATTCGTCTAGCTTCTTTTTTATAAGTGTATCGGCTCCATGAATCTTTTTAAGATGATTTGGAAAAATAATTCGGGTGATAACAAAGTAACATAAGGTAAGTAGCAGTATGCTAAGCGGTACGCCAATCAGCATCCATTTACCAAAATGTATTTTTTGGTGATAGAATTGATCTAATAGTCCAACAAAAACAACATTAGGCGGAGTACCAATAATTGTTGCAACCCCGCCTATATTGGCGGCATAGGCAATTACCAGCATCACGCCAATGCCAAAATTCCTTTCGCCAATAGATGTGGTTTCGGGTGTATTACCTTTTTCTGTACTAAGAAGTTTAATCACCGATACGGCTATCGGTAGCATCATCATAGCTGTGGCGGTATTGCTTATCCACATACTAATAAACCCGGTAGCAATTAAGAAGCCCAGAATAATTCCGTTTCCGGATGTTCCGGTTATCTTAATCAAGTTAAGTGCTATGCGTTCGTGCAACCGGTGTTTTTCAAGTCCTAAGGCGAGCATAAATCCACCCATAAAAAGAAATATGATGGGGTTCGCATACGGAGCGGCCGCTTCACTCATTTTCATTACCCCAAGAAAAGGGAAGAGAATTAGAGGAAGCAAAGCTGCGATAGGTACGGGGGCAGCTTCACTAATCCACCATACAATCATCCATGCAGCCACGGCTAGAACTTTATTGGCTCCGGGAGAAATTAAATTGGGGCTAACCAAAAACAGGATACTCAGGAATACTACAGGGCCTGCTATAAAACCAAATTGTTTAACGGTATTCGAACCCGACTTATTACCTTCTTCCATTTAGTGTTAAGATCAATACTTTATCAAAGTAGAAATTCAAATAAGGTATTGCAAATAAAGTTTTACGGAATATAAAAATAGCGAGATGGCTGGTCTCGCTATTGATTATGCATTAGATATGATATTATTAACCGCCTTCGGCTGGCGCCTTGGGGTTGGCAGGTTTCACCACAATGGTGCGACCATCCAGTTCTGTTTCATTCAATCCGGCAATGGCTTGTTTCCCCTCTTCTTCGTTGGGCATTTCTACAAAGCCAAATCCTTTTGAGCGGCCACTGTCACGATCCTTTACAATTTTTGCGGATGACACTTGACCAAATTTGGCAAACGCAGCTTCCAGTTCTTCAGAGCTGGTTTTAAAGTTCAATCGGGCTACAAAAATGTTCATAATAGAAGAAAAATTTAATGTAATTTTTGATTTCGAGTGACTTAAAAACATAGGTTTCTAATCCATTCACTTACAAAATAGAAATTTATCTCAATATTTTCAAGGGTAATAAGTTGGGTCAGGCCTATCCGATCATTTCACGGGCATTTTCGAGCACTAAAGGGGATGGATTTGTGCCTCCAATCATTTGAGCAATTTCCGTAATACGTTCATTTTCGGTAAGTCTTTTCATGGTCGTCATGGATCGGGCTTCCCGGTTATCCTTGTAGACAAAAAAGTGAGCATCTGCTTTGGCAGCAATTTGTGGAAGGTGACTGATAGAAATAATCTGATGCCGCTTGGCAATTTCTTTCATACGATTCCCCAGTTGAATGGCTATTTCACCAGATACCCCACTGTCAATTTCATCAAGTATGAGTGTAGGCAAGTTGGCTTTTTCGGCCATTACATATTTTATGCTAAACATCACCCGCGAGAACTCGCCACCCGAAGCAACCTGCGCAAGAGGTTGTGGAGATACGCCTTTATTAGCACTAAAAAGTAGTTCAATCGTATCAATTCCCCGAACTCCTGGTGTTAGTATACTATGATCAACAGACAGTACAGCATTGGGGATACCAAGCTCTTTCAACAAAAGTGTAATTTGTTTAGTAAGGGGAGTAAATATTTTTTGTCGGGATTGACTTAGATTTTTAGCTGCCTTGCTAAGTTCTTTTTCTGTTTGAATGACTTCTTGTCTGGCTTGGTTCAGCAGTTCATCCAGATTGGTGGTCTTATCTGCTTTAAGCTGCAACATATCACACAAAGAAATTAATTGCGAAACATTCTGAAGCCGGTGTTTATGTTGTAATTGATAAAGTAAGCTTACCCGTTCTTTGAGTTGCTCAGCCCGCAACGGTTCGAATTCTATTTTTTCTTCTGCTTGTTCAATTTCTTGAAGAATATCGGTCAGCTCCAAACGCGCACTTTCAATTCGCTGATATAGATTTTGATAGTTGCTGGAGTAGGTAGCGATAGTCTGCAACTGAGTACGAATGGCCGATAGCGCTGAAGCGACCGAATAGTCTGATCTCCCTAATTGCTCGATGATTGAGTTAAACTGCGTTTTAATCTCTTCGGCATGTTCCTGAATTTTTAATTCTGATTCGAGCTTTTCAAGTTCGCCTTCTTTTAAATCGGCTTTAACAAGTTCTTCAAGCTGAAATGAAACAAAGTCAGCTTCATTCTTCAAGGCAATAGATTCAGTATTTAATCGATCAAAAGCCTGTTGTGCATCGCAATACTTTTTCCAACAATCGGCATAAGTTTTCTTCAGTTCTTTGTTCCCAGCAAATGAGTCCACCAGGTTAAGTTGAAAAAGTTTATTACCCAGTTCAAGTGTTTCGTGTTGCGAATGAATATCCATTAATCTTGATCCGAGCTTTCGCATCACGTCCAATGTAACAGGTGTATCATTAATGAATGCCCGGCTTTTCCCTGATGGGCTTACTTCTCTACGGATAATGGTTTGATTCTGGAAGTCGAGATTTTCTGATTCAAAGAGATCGTTAAGTCCGTATTGCGAAATCTCAAAAATACCTTCGGTAACACACTTCTCATTCTCATCCCATAAGGTTTTACTATCGGCCCTATTACCCAATAATAATCCAATAGCACCCAACAGTATAGATTTTCCCGCACCTGTTTCTCCGGTAACCACGTTTAAATTAGCCGAGGGGGCAAACTCGAGGTGTTTTATAAGGGCGTAATTCTTTATAGTAAGATGAGTGAGCATCCGGTTCGGTGATATGAACTTGTAAATTAATTACTAGCCTCGTAGAAAGTAACTAGTTAGAAATGATTTTTTGATAAATATTTCTCCGTGGGTCAATGGTAGAGAGAATATCATAGGCTTCTCTTCGGATCGTTAAACTTCCCGTAGAGAACATATTAACCAATTCGGTTGCTTTAGCATCCAAAAAGGTGATCACAAAAATGGAACTCGGATAAACCGTCCAGACTTTTTTTAAGTTCTTTAATACTTCAAGTAAAATTTCGCGACTTTGATCGGGCGTTTTTTCAAAAGTATCTAAGGCCAACCTGTGGTAGCGGTAGGTGTTTTTTCTTAGTTCTACCATTTGTGGGTTGTTGAGATTTTCAAGAAGGGCATACCGGTTTCGGTTATTACCCAAGGCGGCCCATCCGGCCCGGTTTGCTGGTTGCGCATTATTAACAACAACTAAAGCTTTTTGTACATAGTTGTTGCCCCCCATTTCGCTAAACGAATCATAATCTAAGGCCAGTACTACATAGGCATAAAAGGCGAGCATCGAAGTGAGGTTGCTGATGTACGTATTGTCATTATACTCGAGGGGTAAGGATTCGATATATTCAAAGCTCCATTCGCGATCGGCAAAATTAAAGAGCACGGTTTCGTAATTACTGCCATAGACAGGCCGTGCCGCAGTAATCTGAGCGCTGGCTTCAAAGTTGCCAATGGAGGGCATCTCGCTGATATTGATGAAAAGGGTGCCGTTAATTTTTTCGTAATTTTTATACGAATCATTAGTCCATTTACGGGTATTCAAAAAATTGGCGAACGAGCGCTCCATGTCTTTGAATACAGCCTTATCGGTAGTCTGAATCTGATCGGAGTTAATGGTTACCTTAAAGTTTAACTCTTGTGCAAGGCTTGTGCCCACCACAAAAAAAAGCAAAGAAGCAAAACAGATTTTAACCATGGCCTAAGTCTATTATCGCATTAACGATATCGCGGGCAACTTCTTTCTTAGATTTCAAACTAAATTCTCTTACGTTGTTTTTAGCGTCAATCAGCGTTATTTTGTTTGTATCATGACCAAATCCGGCTCCGGCATCTCGCAAGGAATTAAGAACTATAAGATCGAAATTTTTGGATTTAATTTTCTTTTCGGCATTAGCCCGCTCATTTTCAGTTTCCAGGGCAAAGCCCACAACCAGCTGTCCATTCTTTTTTTGCTTACCCAGCTCCGCTGCAATGTCGCGCGTGCTTACCAATTCTATCGTTAGTGCCTGGGAGGTCTTTTTAATTTTTTGATCAGCCAGCGTTGCGGGTTTATAGTCCGCGACTGCGGCTGATAAGACAGTAACGTCAGTACTTTCAAAACGAGCAACACACGCCTGATACATTTCTTCGGCCGAGGTTACAGAGACTATTTCAATCCCGCTTAGTGACGTACTTAAATGAGTCGGGCCTGTTACCAGTGTAACCTGGGCGCCTTGGCGGGATAATTCTTCAGCAATGGCAAATCCCATTTTGCCGGTTGAGTGGTTTCCAATAAAGCGAACCGGGTCAAGAGCCTCATACGTTGGGCCGGCAGTAACCAAAGCCTTTTTTCCCTTTAAGGGTGAATTGGAAAAAAAGTTTTCTAAGTAGGTGACAATCTCCTGAGGCTCGGCCATGCGACCGGTACCGATGAGTCCGCTGGCCAATTCGCCAAAAGTAGGATTGAGTTGACGATGCCCCCAGCTTTCGATCGTTTCAATGTTTCTGCGGGTAGAGGGATGTTGTAACATATCCAGATCCATAGCGGGAGCAAAAAAAATCGGACATCGAGCTGAAAGATATACCGCTGTTAACAGGTTATCACAAATCCCCGATACCATCTTTGCTAAGGTGTTGGCGGTGGCAGGTGCCACAACCAGAGCATCGGCCCACAAGCCTAACTCAACATGATTATTCCATTCGCCAGCATCACCTTTGGTGAAGTGGGTTAGTACCGGATTTTTAGAAAGCGTTGCAAGCGTAAGAGGTGTTATAAAATCGTGAGCCGAAGGGGTCATAATAACCTTTACTTCGGCTCCTCTTTTAACTAATAGACGGGTTAGAAAGGCCGCTTTGTAGGCAGCAATACTGCCGCTTACGCCCAGCAGAATTTTCTTTCCCGCAAGCATGATTTATTCAGCTTTTGCTTCAGGCTCAATCTCTGTGCGCAAGCGGTAATTAAGTTTGCCCTCCAAAAACTCTTCAATAGCTGTTGAAGTAGGTTTTGGCATGCGCTCATAGTATCGGGAAATTTCAATTTGCTCACGGTTTTCAAAAACCTCTTCGAGGTTATCTACCGTAGTGGCAAATTCTGCCAACTTATTATTCAATTCTTCTTTTAGATTGACAGCAATCTGACGCGCACGTTTTGAAATTACCACGACAGATTCGTAAAGATTTCCTGTTGGGGATGCAATCTTGTCTACATCGCGGGTTATAATGGATGGTTGAATAGCCATAATCTTAAATTTTATTGTTTTTAAATTTACTTACTTTAGAAAGACTCTCTGTATAATAGCGCTCGGCTTGTTTTAGAAAAGTGCTGTTCGGAAAATTATCGACCAACTCCTGATAATAGGTCAGGGCTGCCGTGTAACGTTCCAGCTGTTTGCTAGGAATACTAATATTTGCCAATTCAAACTCGGCTTCTACTTTTAGATACGCGGCTTCTTCCAGGTATTTAGAATCCGGAAAGTTTTGCTTGAAATTATCGAAAGACTCAACAGCAGCTTTATACATTCTTAATTTTATATACTGCTTAGCATTTTCAAACCCTTTTCTTTCAAGTTTCTCTTGACTTTCTGTTATTACCGCAATAGCCTGATTCATGAATTGACTTCCTGGATACCTATTTAAAAAAGTTTGCATCGCATTCATGGCTTCTATACTACTGCTTTGATCCTTTTTGTAATCTGGAGAGGAAGCATACAACGAATAAGCATACATAAAATATGCCTCCTGAGCCATTGAACTTCTTCCATAGGTTTCAAAGAATGTCTTGAACTGATCGGAAGCAAGTAGATAAAGTTTTTCATTGTACTGACAATACGCCAGGTTAAACTCTA